>DFNM01000108.1 GCA_002376045.1 Firmicutes bacterium UBA3567 | reverse complement strand
CGGCAGTCAAGGCAACCCTTAATGGCGCCTTGCGGTGGCCCTGGCTGATTTTAGTTGTTCCGTTTAGCAACTCAAGGGTAAATTCTACGGGCTTCACCTGCCCCTTGATTGCTGCATTCTATAACTCCATATTAATCAAGCCCGGTTAAAAATCTTATAACCGGGCATATTTTGAGACGAAATTATTTTTACCTGTCCAATTGTTTTCGTAACTCTAGATAACGCACCTCATTCGTCACAGTGACATTTTATCAGGATAATTACAGGGTAACATTATCAATCTATTTCTCCAGCAGCTGCTCTACCGTCTTAAAGAGTATTTCAGGCATTATGTTAAAAGAATAGGGAATATGCACTCTTTCCGTTAATTTATGGGCATCTTTTCCAAAGGGACCTATGTTCACTACCGGCATACTCAGAGCTTTTATGGATTCAACAGGTAGTGAATACTTTTCCGGCCATGCCGGCATATTGTTTATAAGGGTTTTAAGTTGATTTTCATCGGCTGTAACAGCACAAAAGCTCAGATCCGATATATAAGGGTAAAACTTCCTTATTACAATGGAATGCTCGCACTTTGATTTGACGTCATGGACAGCTCTTTCTACAGCTTCTAAAAGCCTTTTTTCTTTTTGGTTTTCCCCTTTTACATAGATGTGAGGATAGTAAGGAGGAGCAAAGTAAAGGATAATAACAGGACTTCTGTCCGAATAATGTTTATGGACTTCCTTAACAATTCTCAAGCTGTAGTCCCTATCATCCACATCAGGGTTTATTTCCTCCGCCGCTCTTCTGATTTTCTCATCTATCTCATCACCCATTTCATTTTTAACTTCCGTATACAGCTCTTCAAAAGTCATAACTCTGGATTTCCACGGAAGTTTTTTGTACGGCATGTTGCTTTTTTCGCAGAACTCCTTGTATCGTTTATTAAGTCTTTCAATAACATTTTCAAAAGCTGTTCTGGCCCTCTCCTTTAACTTTTCAACAACAACATCAGGTGTCTGGGAATGGGTTGCATAATTGAAATAAACATTTGCAGTGTGAGCCGTCTGGGCAGAATACTCTGTTTTCAAATCCTGCTGTCTCAGGCTTATAGGAGGTAAGGTCGATTCCCCTTCCACCACATCACACAGTTTATCACTCAGGTCAATCTGATTCATCAGTTCTGATGACAAAAGATTGGGATCAAGGCCTCCGAAAGCCTCACCCACATGTGTTTCCTTGCCCACAACGAAAAAACACGGAAGCAGTTTGCCTACCGTTCCAATGTAAATGTAGCGGTTCTCATCACCGGGATACCTGGGAGCCATGTAATCCGTATCTATAGCCGCTATGTAGCTAAAACCCTCTTTGCGCTTTAATTCCTTAAGGGCATCCACAGCCGTCAGCATTCCTGCAGAATTACCCTCTTCATCGGGTACAGCCACAAACACAATGTTTCCTTCCCACTGATGGACTTTCTTACTCATTTCCTCTAACAAAACCATCTGGGCTGCAACACCTGTTTTCATATCAAAAATACCTCTGCCAAACAACCATTCTCCCGATTCCAGGTCCTGTATTACTTCTTCATCGAGTTTCTTGTTTTTGATTTCTTGTGTAAGTTTATCAGGGTCAACAGCAAATTCCTTTAAATCTCCATAATCCTCTATCCCAACGGTATCCATGTGGCTGATGAGCACAACAGTGTCTCTGGAACTACCCTTCTGCCCTTTCACTACTGCAATGACACTTTTTCTTCCCAAACTATCCCCTGTTTCATGGTAAAACAAGTATTGGGGATGCTGCTGAAAATAATCGAGCTGTTTCAGGTGTTTGTGTATTTTTTCCGACACTTCCACCTCTCCAGATGTTCCTACTATACTCCTGACTTTGGTGAGCTCAACTGCTAAATCCTTTATTCTATCTGCCACCAATATACTCATGTGTTTATTTTCACCTCCTATAGATATTTGAGTACAAAAATTATCAAATTTAATTAACCAAGAACTAAACTAAAGCAAATGCAAAATTTGTTCCATTTCCTTTTATTATAATTATTCACAATCATCCCTCTATACGGTGTTATAATGAATAATTATTCATCAGGTTTCGAAGATCTGCGTAAAATCTGCTGGATAATTTGCAGGGTTGCAAATTTCTTTTTTTTTAATTTTCGATGCTTTTCATACAGAGTGTCGAATATGATTTTCAGGGTTTTAGGTATAATCGACAATGTTTTTATCTCCTGCAGCCTGTGCCGATCAAATTAAAAGTTTTTTGTATTCATCACACTTTGTCATTTTAGAGAGTTAAACACACAATTTAGGCTGCTGGTCTCCATGCCAACAGCCAATTTCATGCTATACATAAACCTTTTTGACATACTCGGAAGTCATTAATGCCAGCATTGTGCTGTAATTTATTTTGAAGCCCACTTTTTTACCAGGATAATAATCTTCTCCAGAATCCGTTACATCCAGAATGAGATGGTCACTGCTGCCGCCGAGAATTTGAATTTTTTCATCTTCCGGTATCAGTTTTTCTACAGGCACATCCTGCCTCCCAAGGGCTAAAATCGCTCTTTTTCTGATTCCTTTGTCTTCAAATTCGGGAATGTCTCCAAAGGCATCCTTACCAATCTGTCCTACAGGGACAGAAGGTTTCTCTTTTACTTCAACAACTTCTGCTACCAATCTCATTGTATCCTGATGAGCTCCTTTTATAATCCTGTTACCCGTGCTGTCAGTTCCCAAAAGGATGGCCTCACCAATTCTAAACTGATTGATGCCTTCAGCCAGTTCTCCTTTCTCCAAAAGACCCAGGCTGACTGTGTTTCCTCCCGAAAGGATACTAAAACTGATGCCCAGTTTACGATGCAGTTCTTCTGCAAGGTCTACTAAAAGCCTGGTGTTTTCGCGACTGGGAAGCACTCCGCCAAAGCACCCCACATTTGACCCAAGGCCAAGAAATTTTATACCTTTCATATCGCTTATTTCTTTAACTGTATCGACGACATCTTCGGGCATTACCCCTTCTCTCAAATCTCCAACATCCACCATGAGAATCACGCCGTGAACCCGGTTCTGCAAAACGGCTTCTTCTCCAAGGGCTTTAATAACCTTTAATTCAGAATTGAGGCTGACATCCGTCCACCGCACCACCTCATCCACTTCACTCATCATCGGGATTCTGATCAGGTACTTATCCCCGCGAATACCGCTCTCTACCAGGCGTTTTATGTTAACCAACCGAGAATCTCCAAATTTCCTGATACCCCCTTCGTAATACGCTTTTGCTATTGGGAAATAAGCACAAAAACCCTTTGTTACACCCACCACTTCTATTCCGTGTTTTTCGCACTTTCTTTTAATCAATGAGGCATTTTGCTTTATTTTCTCCAGATCAATTTCAAGCCTGGGGCAATTCAATAAACCACCTCCTAAAAATCATTTAGTCTATTAAACTCTTCCTTGGCTTTTTTAATGATTTCAGGACCGGCCAGTAGATCTACAGCTGTCATGGCTAATACTTTGGCTCCAATAATAAGTCCTTTGTGTCCCCGAGATGAACCAGCAGCCTCCAAAAACTCTTTGGTGTGTCCTGGAAGACCTTTATCTCCTATGGCTATGTAGGGATGTATTGCCGGCACCACGTGACTCACGTTTCCCATATCCGTGGACCCCATCATTTCCCTGGCTTCATCCAGGGGCTCTCCCAGTTCCCTGAGGTTGTTCTCAAAGACTTCGGCTAGCACGGTATTGGTAACCAGATTGTCAAAGGAGAGTTCAAAATTGCTGTGTTCTAACCTGCATCCCGTGGAAATAGCTGCACCCTCCGCACACTTGTTTACCTTCTGCACCACCTCATCCAGATACGACCTCTCGGCAGCCCTAATATAAAATCTGGCTACTGCTTTTTCAGGAATTATGTTGGGTGCCACTCCTCCTTCCGTTATGATACCATGGATCCTGACATCATCCTTTAACTGCTGCCTCAAAGCATTGATGCTGTTAAACAGCATTATTACCCCATCAAGGGCATTTATCCCTTCATGAGGTGCAGCAGCAGCATGAGCAGCCCTCCCATGGTACACGAACTCAATGGCATCCATGGCCAGCGACTTGTTCTTCACGACATTCCTGTCACCGGGATGGATCATCATGGCCATGTCGATCTCATCAAAAACCCCTTTTTCACACATGGTAACCTTTGCCCCATCCGTTTCTTCCGCAGGTGTGCCGTAGATTATGAGCTTACCGGGCAGCTGGTTCATTACCCTGCTCAGAGCTATTCCCGCACCAATAGCTGCAGCACCAATTATGTTGTGGCCACATGCATGCCCCATAGGAAGGGCATCATATTCTGCAAGAATTCCAACAATAGGCCCTTCTTCTATGCCTTTGTATTCGGCCTTAAAAGCGGTTTTTAAATCAGCGATGCCTTTTTCAACAGCAAACCCGTGTTTACTCAGCTCTTCCGTCAGGACCTTTACCGCCTTAAATTCCTTATGACCCATTTCAGGATTGTTGTAAATGTAATCGGATATTTGTATCAGCCTGTCTTTAATGTTTTCTATTTCTTCCAACACCTTTTTCTTTAAGTCTTTAACCATATTCTTTCACTCCTTTCAAATTCCTTGGTTTATACTATACTGATTCTTTAAAAATATCGAGAAATCCTACCTACCGTTGTATAAAACCACTGTTTTACAAGAATATCTTATTCATTTTAATTATTGTCAGCATCTTCATTATTTTCCCCTCAACACTTCCACCACATTCAACTCCATTATGTAGCCATACACATTCTCAGGTATTCAACTTGATTGTGGGATACAACAGCTACCTAACATTTTCAAGGGGTTTGATAAGTTAATTCTACTTTTTAATGGAAATTACCTTCTTGCCTATAAAAATAATAAAATCCGCAGTACAGCCGCCACAGGTTTCATTCACTTCTTAACCGTATTTTTTATAGTGTCCTTCTGAATTTACAGAGTATATGCCTTTTTGCAGCTCCACCCACCTTCCCACATCACCGAAGAAACTCTTTTTTTATCTAAATGTATAATAATAGTATTGCAAACAATCCTGTACTATTAGAAAGAAGCTTTCTCTTATATCGGTCTTAAAACCACAGCTACGACTAATAGATTACTGATAACTAACAAAAATTTGACACATATGGAATTCTATAAAAAAAGGAAACCCTGGCAGGAAAATAAATTTGCTTTGATTTGCTTGAAAGGATAGCGACTACCCGGGCAAAGATAAATTTCAGGTTGGTAAAATTATTGTAAAACAAGAACCCTCCCCTGGTTTGCTCTCAACTTGTATTTTCCCGTTGTGTTCTCTCACAATCCAGCTTGCTATGCTTAGGCCTAAGCCTGTCCCTCCTTCTTTTCTAGCCCGAGCTTTATCTACCCTATAAAACCTTTCAAAAATACGCTCTATATTCTTTTCATTTATACCAATTCCAGTATCCTCCACTTTTATAAATATACTTTTTTGTTGTAAATACAGCTTAACAAATATACTACCGCCAGGTAATGTGTATTTAACAGCATTGTCCAGCAGTATATTAAGCAGCTCCTTTTCATAAGCATTTCCAGAAGTTCTCCTTCCTTTGCAGATAAACTCAATTCTTTATTCCCTATTTTTAAGACAAAGCTATCTTTTACATATTCTATATTTCCAATTGTAAGGCTACTAGATTTATAGTCCCCACTATGTCTTCTGTATAATGATTTGAGCCTTGCAATAAGTTCTGCTACTTCAAAGGGTTTAACGAGATAATCATCCGCTCCCAGGTTAAGTCCTTTAACTCTGTCCTCCACAGCATCCCTAGCCGTTAAAATCAAAATCGGTAGTGTATTACCTTCTCTTCTAATGGTTTTTAATATATCAAGGCCACTTCTTCCTGGCAACATTATATCTAGTACTATAACATCATATATTTTTTCTCTTGCACAAAACAGACCCGTATCCCCATCATTTGCTACATCTACTTTAATATTTTCTTTGCCCAGCAGGTATTTCAAAGCCTCACAAAGCTTGATTTCGTCTTCAACTAGTAATACCCGCACCTTTTTTCACTCCTAGAGTTTTAAATTCATTCAAACCTCAATGCATCGACAGGTTTTAGCTTTGATGCTTTGTTTGCAGGATATATTCCAAAGAAAATACCGACTAAAACGGAAAAAGATAAGGCAATAAATAAGATATATAAAGTAACTCTGGTGTTAATATTGAAAAGCATCTTCAGTAATTTATTTCCTAAAATTCCAACAACTATCCCCAAAAAACCACCAATCATGCTTATTGTTGCCGATTCAATCAAAAACTGAATTAAGATGTCTTTTCTCTTAGCTCCAATAGCCTTTCTAATTCCTATTTCCCTGGTTCTTTCAGTGACAGAAACAAGCATTATGTTCATTATCCCTATTCCACCAACAATAAGGGATATAGCAGCAATACCTCCCAGCATTAGAGCCATGTTGTTAGTAACCTCATTAACAGTTGATAAAAGCTCTGATTGGTTGAAAATTCTAAAAGCTTCTTCATCGTTTTTAAAACGTTTCAAAAGAAATTGTTCTATTTCTGTATACACTAAATCCACCAATTGTGGAGATTCAGCCTGTACATATAGGTTTCGTATCCCTGTTGATTTAAAAAGTCTTTGAGCAGTAGTAATTGGTATCAATGCTTTTTCATCACTACTACCGCCTATTGTGCTCCCTTTTTCTTCAAGCACACCGATAACAGTAAAATTATTTCCGTTAAGTTTGACAATTTCTCCTACAGGATCAGTTTGACCAAACAGCTCTTCAACAACATCAACACCGAGCAAAGTTACTTTATGCCTATATTCTACATCAAGGGGAGTAATAAATCTACCATATTGGATGTTGTGGTTTCTTACCGTAGCGTAATTTTCATCCACTCCTTCAACAGTTAAATCCATAGTACTGGTACCGAACTTAATAGTTGCATTTCCACTGGTTACTGGAGCAACCCCTAAAACTCCATATTCTTCTGCCAGGGACAAAGCTTCCTCATACTCTATATAATTATCAGCACCTCTACCTATAATTCTCACACTTATGAGGTTTGTTCCCATACTTTGAATTCTTTCAGTAACACTATCGGTTGTACCCTGAACCACCGATACCATTATAATAACAGCTGAAACTCCTATGATAATCCCCAGCATAGTAAGCAGGGTTCTCAGTTTATTCCCTGTTATTTCCCTGTATGCCATTTTAACTGCCTCATGAAAATTCATCTAACTCCCCCTTTCCTCGACTATTTCTCCATCTCTAATAGAAATGATCCTGTTTGCTCTTTCTGCAACCTCCATATCGTGGGTTATCAAAACTATAGTTCGCCCGTTTTCATTCAGGTCTTTCAAAATTTTGAGCACTTCATTACCCGTATTTGTATCAAGGTTGCCGGTAGGCTCATCTGCTAGAATCAACTGAGGATCCCCCGCCAGGGCTCGGGCTATGGCAACTCTCTGCTGCTGTCCCCCAGAAAGTTCAGTGGGTTTATGATGGTGCCAATTGCTTAAACCTACCTGTTCTAATGCTTTTTCAACCCTTCTTCGGCGTTCTTTTGTATCCATTCCCCTATATACAAGGGGAAGCTCAACGTTTTCATATGCATTTAGTTTGGGTATTAAATTAAATTGCTGAAATATAAAACCGATCTTTTTATTTCTAATTTCAGCTAACTGATTTTCCGTAAAATCACTTATTTCAATGCCTTCAAAATAGTAATAGCCCGAGGTAGGAGTGTCCAAACACCCTATTATATTCATCAATGTGGATTTACCAGAACCACTGGGGCCAATTATGGATACAAATTCTCCGGCTTTAACCTCTAGCGAAATGCCCTTTAAGGCTTTAAAGGGAACAGATCCGGTATTGTAAATTTTCACGATGTCTACCAATTTCAACATTTTATCTCCTCCGTGGAGGGCCACCTCCTACTCCCATCATCCTGAAACCTGGTCCTTCCTGCTGATTTTGTGACTTACTTATATTAATAGGTATATATACTTTATCTCCTTCTTTCAAACCTTCGAGGATCTCCACATATTTTTCAGATACCAGGCCAATTTTTACAGGAATTGTTTTAAGTTCGCCTTTTTGTAAATCTTGCTTACTCCCGGTCAATACAAATTTTCTGTTTCCACGTTGTTGAACCACTTCTATTGGTAACAACAATGCTTCAGTTTTTCTATCGACAATTATCTCAGCATTTGCTGTCATTCCCGGTTTCAATCCTTCACTTTCCTTTAGGCTCAAGGTTACATCATAAGTCGCAACACCGCCAGCAGTAATTCCTTCCAAAGCTATATCAATCACCTCTGCCTTATAAATTTTCTTCGAACTGGCTTCAACTTCCACCTTGGCCTGTTGACCATTTTTAATTTTGCCTATATCCAGTTCATCTATGGGAACTACAACTTCATAGTTTGCTAAATCTGAAACAACCGCTACAACTGTGCCTTCTCTCACGCTTTCTCCTTCCGTTACATTCACTTGTATAACCACCCCAGAAATAGGAGAATAAACAGCTGTATCTTCAAGGTTCGTTAGTCTTTCCTTTAATCTTAATTGGCTTTGTTCATACTTTAATTCTTGTTGTTTAATCTGTAATTTTAAATCATCATTTTTTAATTCGGCCAGCAGATCTCCCTGATTAACGTAATCTCCTTCTGAAACATATACTTTCTGTAATGTTCCTCCTACTTTTAATTCTATATTATAAGGTTCTTTGACCTCTAATTGTGAGTTTTTGACCGCAGGAAAATCACCAATCTCGTTTTTTACCGTAACCTGAACATCCATACCGGAGGCTAATCCTCCCGGGTTAGCTAATTCTATCTTAACTCCGTACAAAATACCTCCACTACTATCTGCCTCCGGTGCTTCGTTAATTTTTATAACGGTTCCTTCAACTGAAGTCAGGTTATCTAATAAAAACACTTCTGCCGAGTCACCAATTTTTATGTTGTTCACCTGGTTTTTGTTATACAAGGCTGTTGTTTCCATTCTTGTTGTGTCTTCTATAGTTGCAAAAGTTTGCCCTTTTGACAGCTCTTTACCTATATTATCTTCAAGTTCTTTTACATAACCACATACCGGAGCAAAAATTTTAAGATTTTCTAAGTCTGCCTTTAGGCCCCTTAGTTTTTCTTCTTCTAAAAGCACATCAAGTTTTGCCTGGTTTACTGCTGAACTTTCTTCTTTATTCTGAAATGTTAAAATCAAATCACCTTTGTTAACAAACTGACCTTCTTTAACACAAACCATGTCTACAATTCCATTGGCAAGGGTTTGTATTTCCTTTCTTACTGCAGGATTAATATTGCCTGTACCGCTAGCGGTTACCTCTATAGTTCCTTTTTTTACTATTACTTCTCTGTATTGAACATCATTTTTGGAAGACGCTTTATCTCTTAAAATAAAGCTTGCCGCTACAGCAAGCACTAAAACAAAGATGATGATTAAAGCGTATTTTAAATGTAATTTTTTCAATATTATCCACCTCCAAATTGTTCTACCCTATATTACAAAAATAAGCTTAAGGTTTCCTTAAAAAACAATGACTTTTTTCAATAGATTTAAAAAAAACATGGCTTTCCCAACGTGAAAAAAAGAACCACCTTCCTCTTCGTTTGTTTCCCATATTTTGGTATTATGCAAAGAAGCAATACGCTGACAACAGCTAGGCCAAGCCCAAATTCTCCTTTGTATCCTTTGTTAAATCTTTGAAATAGCGTGGCCATTATTTCTTGTTCAAGCTGGCCCATCATTGAAGATGCGTAACAGAGCAACTCTTTATTTTTAATAATATCACTTATTTACACAAAAACTGTGGAAAAATGTGTAAAATACATGAACGTGCCTGGCTGAACAGAATGAACGTGAGCGCCTACACCGGCCATAACTAAAAAAGAAAACGGCCTTATGGCCATTTTTTTACTGGAGTAATTCTATTGTTGCTTTGTATAACTCTAATTTTGCTTCTAACAACTCAGTTATTTCCTTTTCTTTATCAATTATAAATCTCAATTCTCCTTTTACAGCATCCACATCAATTTCTTCTTCTAAAAGTTCTAACTCAATCTTTAGCTTCGCTTTTCTTACCTCGAGTTTTGCCTGGGTAAGCTCACTTTCCACATCTATTGCTTCAATTCTTTTCTGGATTATTCCTTTGATTGTCTCTGTATCCCCTGATTTCCTGGCTTCTTTTAGTTGTGGAAGAATTTCCTTTTTGGTTTCCTTTATTTCTCTTAATAGTGTTGGTCTTTTATCCATTGTCTCTTTTAATCCTCTCAGTGCCTCACTTATTTCCTGATTTCCCAGTCTCTCGAGTCTTTTGTAAAGTTCAATATTCTTTACACCAATATCAGCAGGTCCCCTCCCACGCACTGCTTTAATATTACCTGGTTTAAACTTTCTAGCCGTTAACTTATCATACTGTTCCTGGCTGATGATTCCGTTTTCCAGCAGCTCCTTCAGCCCGGTCTCTCTCATTTCAGCAATTTTTGCACGGCGCTCTGCCGGATCCATGTCTTTTAATTCATCTCTCAAAGCAGCTATTTCCTTTTCTACCGCCATGATTTTATCATACTGTTCCTGGTTTATAATTCCATTTTCCAGCAGCCTCTTTAATCCGTTGTTCCTTACGCCAACCCCGTTAAATTGTTTTTTCAATACAGCATTTGGCCCCGCTGCCATAGCAGCATTTAAGCATACAGCCAAAACCAATATTAATACTAAAGCCAATCCTGCAAGTCTTTTCATTGAACACCTCTCCTTTCGCAATTTTTTTGTAGATTAGCGCTACAATTAGATAATAAAAAACAATTGTGGAAAGAAAATGTTTTAAATGTGGAAATTTTGTGGTATTTCTATCCTGAATACTGCTCCTTTGTTTTTGCTGTTATAAGCTTTTACCTTTCCACCGTGTTTTTCTACAATGGTTTTTACAATAGACAGTCCTATTCCGGTATCTCCATTTTTACCCTTATAAAACCTTTCAAAAACTTTATCGATATCCTTGCTATCTATGCCTTCACCATCGTCTGCCACTTCAATAACCACCCATGAATCTTTTACTTCCTTTGAGACACGAATCTTACTTCTTGCATGTTTAACAGCATTACTCAATAGGTTCGCAACTGCCTGGAGTAATTTCTCTTCATCTGCTCTAATTTTCCCGGGACCATCTATTTTCATTTCTATTTCTATATTCCTGAGCCTGGCAACTCCTTCAAATTTTTCTACACTTTTTCTGATAACTTCATTAATATCTGTTTCTGCAAAATTAAAAAAGTCATTTACCGTTTCAAGTTTGGAAAGATAAATAATGTCATTAACCAGTTTACGCATCCTGGCTGTTTCATTAAGGATTACTTCTATGCCATCTTCTTTAAACACTCCGTCCTTTATCCCTTCTGCATACCCCTGTATAGACATAAGGGGTGTTTTAAGTTCATGAGACACATTTTGAAAGAATCTCTTTTGTGCAAGGTCATAATCCTTAAGCTTTCGAGCCATGTCATTAATGGTATCCCCCAATTCCTGAAGCTCATCTCCTGTATTAATATCAATAGCTACATCAAAATCCCTTTCTTTTAGCCTGGACGCCGTGATAGCCATCTTTTTTATCGGAGCCGTGATAGACCTGGATAAAAACATGCCTATATTGATTACTATAAAGCCAGATATTAAGAAGGTCAAAAGCAAAATTCTTAAAATCTCCAGTGTCATAATTTTTATGCCTTTTAATCTCCCGCTCAGCATAAGGTAACCCCTATCAAGGGGTAAAATAACAGATATCTTATCCCCTTTTCTGGAATAGTAACCCCTTCTAATCCTTTTAAAATTATTAATATCAATGCTTTTACCCTTTAGTGATTTTACATTTGTAAACAAGACCTTTCCCCGGAGGTCAAGGATTGCATAATCCTGACCCGATATTTGCATTTTTCTGCCCCAGAATGTATCCCTTACAATCCTTAGGAATGTCCTTTCCTTAAAAACATCCCTGTTTTCAAAACTCTTGTTTATCAATGCTGCTGCTTCTCTCCCCTGTATAATCAGCTGATTCGCTACACCTCGTTCTATGTAGTTTAACATTATAAAGTAAAACATGATTCCCACCAGGGTAAAGGAAATTACAAGTATAAGAAAGTATGACAATATGATTTTTTTCCCGATTGATTTTTTCATCGTCTATTCCTCCACTTTGTAACCATATCCCCAAACCGTTTTGATGTTTATTCTACCATTACAAGCTTTAAATTTTTTCCTGAGTCTTTTTATCACATCATCGACAGCCCTCGTTCTCCCATAATAATCATATCCCCACACTTTGTTTATAAGTTCTTCCCTTGTAAAGGCCATATTTTTGTTTAAACACAAATAATGGAGCAGATCAAATTCTTTAGTTGTGAGTTCCACATCTACACCATTTACTTCAACTCTCCTTTCATCGATATATATATTGACATTTCCAACAGTAAGAGCTTGTCTTTGTTTTGGTTTAACCGGTCGTATCCTCCTGAACACAGTCTTTACCCTTGCAACAAGTTCCCTTGGACTGAAGGGTTTCGTGAGATAATCATCGCCCCCCAGTTCTAATCCCAGGATTTTGTCTAACTCTTTATCCTTTGCAGAAACGATGATTATTGGTATATCGCTTTTCTCCCTTATTTTTCTGCACAACTCATATCCATCAATACCCGGCATCATAATATCGATAATACACATGTGTGGTTTTTTCTCATTAAATCTAGCAAGCATTTCCTCCCCACTGCCGAAAATCTCTACTTCATAACCTTCCTTTTTCAGATAGGCCTGAATGAGATTTCTAATGTTTGCTTCGTCATCGACAACATAAATCAGCCTGTTCACTTTCATCTTCCCTCCCGGCTCGTTTGTTTTCCCTATGCATAATTATAGCAGCTTTTTTACTAGTAATTACAGGGTATTAAACAGCAAAATAACCTGCAGTGTAACCACTACAGGTTTTATTTATTAAAACCATATTTTTTTATTTTATACTGTAAAGCCTGTCGTGTGACATTCAACCTTCTTGCAGCTTGTGATATGTTGTGTTCCGTTTTTTCCAGGGTTTTCTTGATTATCTGTCTTTCCAGGGATTCCAGGGTGTGTTTTAGAGAAATTCCATCTTTAAGGTTTACATTAATGTCATCAAACTGTTGTAATTCATTTTTTTGTGTCTGTTCTATTAAATAGGAAGGTAGATGTTTTGTGTCTATTAGATTTTCATCCGTTATTAAATTCATCGCCCCTTCTATGGTGTTCTGCAATTCTCTTACATTACCGGGCCAGTTGTAATTAAAGAATATCCGCTTTACCTCTTCCGTAATGCCTTCAACCTTTTTACCAAGGTGTTTTGAATACTTGTCAATAAAATGACAGGTCAGCGGCATTATATCTTCCTTTCGTTCCCGTAACGGAGGAATGTTGATTGATACAACATTCAACCTGTAATACAGATCCCTCCTGAGAAATCCCTTTTCTACCGCATCCCATGGGTTTATGTTTGTGGTAGCCATTATTCTTACATCCACCGGAATTTCTTTTGTGCCCCCCACTCTCCTGATACAGCCTTCCTGTAAAACTCTCAGCAGTTTGGCCTGGAGCCCCAGGCCCATGGAATTGATCTCATCCAAAAACAGGGTGCCTCCATCAGCCTGTTCGAAAAGACCGGGTCTATCAACAGCACCAGTAAATCCCCCCTTGACCGTCCCAAACAGTATACCCTCCAGCAGGCTTTCCGGAAGGGCTGCACAGTTTTGAGCTACAAAGGGTTTAAATCTCCTGGGCCCTTCATTATGGATGCTCTGGACAAAGAGTTCTTTTCCTGTCCCCGTTTCACCGTAAACCAGCACCGAAGAAGTTGTCCGGGCCGCTTTCCTGGCAACGGTGATTGCATTTTTCAGCTGTCTGCTCTCTCCCACTATGTCGAGGAAGGTATACTTTGCAGAAATGTTGCCGCTTCTTTTGGATTTCTTTTCGATGATTTCCTGCTGCAGGTCCACGATCTTCTCCGATAGTTTTTTTACCTCAGTAACATTCTTTGCTATTTCAAGGGCTCCTATTATTTCTCCCTTTTCAATTATTGGAATGGTCGTGTTTACTGTTGAAATGTGTTGACCTTTTATGTTGGTGTAGTTCTGGCGCTGGTTGAAAATGGGTTCACCGGTCTTAAGGACGCGCATAAGGGTGCTGGTTTCCCTGCTCAATGACGGAAAAACATCCAGCATTTTTTTGTTCAGCACCTGTTTTTTCTCAAGGCCTTCTAAATGGGCCATTGCTTCATTATAATACACTGTATTTCCTTCTGAATCCACAATGTGTATACCTTCATCGATGTGTTTTAAAACAAGATTCAGAATCAGTGAAACACTGTCTTTTAACATCTCATCACCCCAGAATCTCATACAGCTACATCATGTACATATTCGACAGCAAGGGATAAAATCCTTTTAAATGTCGCAAGACAAAAAAAGAAACCAGAGCCTTATGCCCGCCCTGATTTCTTTTCTCTAATTTGCTCTATATAGTTGTATGCTGATACAGAAGCTATTGCACCATCAGCTACAGCTGTAACCACCTGCCGAAGAGGTTTTTGTCTCAAATCACCTACGGCAAAAACACCTGGTAGATTGGTTTCCATTCTCTCATTGGTAATGATGTAGCCATTTTCATCCATTTCCACCTGACCCTTAACAATGTCTGTCAGGGGTTTTTGACCTATGGCAATAAACACCCCGTTCACCAGCACTTTTGATTTTTCTTTTGTTTTTTTGTTTCTAACTATTACTTCTTCAATTGTATTTTTTCCCTTTATTTCTTCTACAACAGAATCCCAGATGAATTCGATTTTTTCGTTTTCAAAGGCTCTTTTTTGGAGAATCTGGGTAGCTCTTAATTCATCCCTTCTGTGAACAACAGTAACTTTGCTTGCAAAACGTGTAAGGAATAGTGCCTCCTCTATGGCAGTATCCCCTCCTCCTACAACCATTATGTGCTTTCCTTTATAGAAGGGGCCATCACATGTGGCACAATAGGACACACCCAGACCGGTAAACTCTTTTTCCCCTGGCACACCAAGTTTCTTGGGTTCTGCACCCATGGCAAGTATTACCGTATATGTTTCATACTCTGATTCTGTTGTTTTTACTATCTTCGTGTCCCCATTGATAATCAGTTTCTCAACACTCTCATATCTTATCTCTGCTCCAAAATTTTTTGCCTGCTCTTCCATGAGCTGTCCCAACTCCGGACCCGAAACTCCTTCAGGAAAACCGGGATAGTTTTCCACTTCCGATGTGATGGTAGCCTGTCCTCCTGCAGCCATTTTTTCTAAAAGCAGGGTTTTGAGACCGGCTCGAGCTGAATACAAACCAGCCGTCAACCCGGCGGGACCTCCTCCTATAATAACTACACTCCATTCTGGCATATGGTTACCTCCTCAAACACTGATTGTTTTTTGTCGGATCGTTACCCCCTTGGGGTATAATTATTATATTACAAACTCAGGGATAGTGTCAATTGTGTATCGAATTGTAGTTTTTAAGTCTTTTTTATTTTGAAGGTTGTGCTGATTTTTTATACCCCCTTTTTATAATTATTCAGAAGGAAAGTTGTATACCGGTGTAGAAAACTTACTATGAGGTGAATCAAATGTCACTTGAAGGGGAAATCCGTAAAAAAATCTTATTTATGGTGGAAAATTCAAAAACCAAAACCGAGTACAGGAAACCTCTTATAGGTTTTGCCAGGGCTGATGACCCTTTATTTTTAAAGCTCAAGGAACACATAAGTGAAAACTATCTGCTGCCATGTGATCTTCTCGAAAATGCCCGAACTGTCATCAGTTTTTTTATTCCTTTCAGCAAAACCGTTGTCAGCAGCAACAGGGGTGGAGCAGTAACTTCTCAAGAATGGCTGATTGCGTATGTTGAAACAAATGAACTGTTAAGCAAAATATCTGAAGAGCTTATTTCACATCTTAAAAACAAAGGAATTGAAGCTGTTACAGTAAAACCAACCCATAATTTTGATCCGAACACTCTCATATCCCGCTGGTCTCACAAACACACAGCTTATGTGGCAGGTCTTGGAACTTTCGGTATACATCACATGCTAATCACCGAAGCTGGATGTGCCGGTCGCTTTGGCAGCCTAATTATCAGCGAAGAAATACTCCCCAGTAAAAGACCTTCTTTTGACTACTGTCTGGAAAAAAGAGGAAACAACTGCAATTACTGTATAGATAAATGTCCAACTTCTGCTCTTTCTGCTCAGGGGTTTGATAAGCCAAAATGCTATGCTCACCTAAAGCAGATTTCCAGGAAATTTTCCACCCTTGGCAAATGTGACGCCTGTGGCAAATGTGCCATGGGCCCGTGTGCTCTGGCTATACCATAGTATGCCACCGCTGCAAAACCTGCAAACATTGGGTTTGGAAGATTCAGAATTTCACACACGAACATTGAAATAAACACTGCCACACCGGTTTTCCATATCCTTATCCTTCCCTTCCTACAATGTAGCCTTAATCCAGTTCGTAATTTTACCAAACAAAGTTTTTACCGCTTCCTTTTTCAGAAAAGGGTTCCTGTTTTTAAAAGAATATGACTATCCCATCAATTCAGTATTATTCATTAATCTTGAAGACATTAAAGGGTACTCGTAAGAGGCTGGCCTTAATCAAAAGGAGCATTAATTACAGGTTTCTGTCTAGCACTCAACTTAGCATTTGCTTATTGAGCTGGATATGAAATTGAATATCAATATTCAGGAATGCTATTGTTACCTGTAAGTAAACATTGAGTTGAGTGCCTGAGACGTTGATTAAGACCGGCATCAATACTTAAATTTGGTTCTTCTCCATTTTAGTTGAGTTAAATGTCATGC
>DFNM01000133.1 GCA_002376045.1 Firmicutes bacterium UBA3567 | reverse complement strand
ATAACAGCTATACGTATAGTCCTCTGACCTACGTAGAAAGCCATGTTAGGCCCGAGTTTCAACTTTTCCACCTGGTCTAGGTACCGGCCGAAGGTCGTATATTCCACTCAGTCAGCGGGTGCATTTAATCCTTCACCCACAAATCTCAGATATTTTTTCAACTGGTCAAAATATTTGCTGGATACCGGAGCAAAGCTGAGTCCGCAAAAACCGGCCACCTCTGTTGTAATGCCCTGTTCCACCTTGTTGTACAGCGAGCTGTCGTGAAATACCTCAAGGTCACAGTGCCCGTGACCGTCAATAAACCCCGGCGACAGCATGAGGTCCTGACCGTCAATTACCGTAGCAGCTTCTGCATCTTTTATGCTGCCTATATAATCAATCTTTCCATCTGCAATACCTACATCCGATTTGTACCACGGATTACCTGTACCGTCTATTACCTTTACATTCTTAATCAGAAGGTCAAATCTTTTCATCTCTCACTGCTCCCTTTATTAATTTCTGTAAAACACTTTATACTAAACTTTTTCTGTTGAATCGGTAACGCAAATAATCACTGACATTACAGGTATAGGTTGGTTGATTCCTCGCTGATAACTGGAAGAAAATAAAAATACCATGAAGGTCCAACCTTTTGTATACTATGTTTAACCCAAAAAAACACGGAAAGGTTGGTTCCATGGTTAAACATAGTATACCCCAAAAACATCGTAAAATCTAATGTTTTCGCAGCAGAAGCAGCAGGAAAGATAAGACACAATATGGAGGCTTGGTTTCTATCGCCAAGTCCTGGAAAGATCTTTTTTGCAGGATGTAAATTCATCAGTGATCAGCAAGTTCCTGAATAACGACCGCTTTCTTTTAAACCACTTCCAGGAAACAGTGGTAAACAGAATTACCCCATGGCTTGTTAAGCATCATCAAAATGGAATACTTGTTTTTGATAATACCATTATCCCTAGAACCGGGAAGAAGCATAAGATAGCAAGAAAACTTAAAAACCCTGCTACCGGCCAGTATGTCATGGGTTATGACCTGGTATCTGCCCACTTTAAGTACAATGGTATATCCTATCCCCTTATGTTTCAGTTTGCTCTGGGTAAATAGTATGCCAGCCGGGTGGAGATTGCCTGTGCCTTCCTTCGGAAACTTTACAAGATGGGCTTTAGGCACATGTATGTGGTCTTTGACAATGCCTATTTTGCCGGGGAATTCACTGACCTGTTGGATGAACTGGGCTATACCCGGATTACCAAGTCAAGGACCAATAGAGTTGTAGAGGATGAGTATGGTATCTATACTCCGATCAGTGAAGTTGCCAGCACTATTGACCCAAGGAATACAGGCAGCATAAGAAATATACCAACCTATGGTATGTTACCCGGATCCTTTATCTTAACGGTGGATATATGGCAAGGGTAGTCTTTGTCAAAAACACTGAACCAAAGAAGAAGATAGTAAGTATTTTCTTATAAGCAACTTGGTCCGTATGCGCGGCAGCCGAAAGATCGGCCTGTATAAAAAACGGTGGTGTATTGAAACCTTCTACCGGGATAGCAAGCAGAATTTTGTCCTGGGTAAATATCACGGAACATCCTTTAGGGGTATTATCAATCATACTGCACTGGTTTTTATCGCTTACATGCTTATTGCCTACATAAAAGGATGTTATCCTTCAATATCAAATATCACCATTGGTGAGTTTGTCCATGAAATTATACTATGTATCTGCAAGGTTACCCCTAAAAAGGGCTATCTATCTGTGATTTTCCCCAGAGACTATCGATTCCCGAACCTGCCACGGCAGTTTTCTACCTGATTATGGCTAGACTACCAATTGAGCAGAAAAACTTTTGTTTAAAATATATTTCTGTTTATTACTTCAATGCATTAAAGTTATATGTAATGTAGAAATAGAATGCGATACAGGTGATATTTTGGTGATATATAAGTAAAATATATAAAATATTTTATTAGTATTTTACTCCGATGTTGATAAAATATCAAGTATATTTTAAAAAATTTGGACTTGATCGATGAAATTGAGTGGGAATATATTCGCTACAACCTGGATGCGGTAAGGATGTCACTGGAGTATTGCTTAAAACTCAACAATGTTGAATGTAAGCACCAGCTAAATAGCTGCCTTGACTGTTATGATTTCTGCACTACCCCTGGTTTTGTCGGGCAGTACGAGCTTGAGATACAGGAAGTAAGGGCTTTAATTGAGTGTGGTAACGCTCAGGGGCGTACTGTCTGTGTAGAGAAGAATTAGGCCCTTCTAAAGTATTATGAAGCTATTCTTGCCACTTTAAAGGAGGGCAGGACACATCATCTTGCATGCAAAAAAAAGACGGGGATATGTGGGGGAGGAACGCCAAAATGTCTGGAAACCATAAGCATAACATCTAAGGTCTTAAAAAGCATGCTACACTTGAAAGTGAAAAGACAGCTAAAAAGTAGACAAGGCTATCCAACGGCTTATAAAGGCCAAGGAAAAGATAAACTTTAACAGCATTTCCATGGAGGCCAGAGTGAGTAAGGCTTACCTATATAACCATTAGGATATACGTAGGTGTATTGAAAGCCTTCGTAAACATCAGGAAAATTTGCCCACTCCTAGACAGGTTAAAAGGGAAATGACTGATGTCAGTAAAGATATGCTTATTGCTGCGAAGAACAAAAGGATTAAGGACCTGAAAGCTGAAAATAGATATCTTAAAGGGGAACTTCAAAAGCTGCGTGGTAGAATCTATGATTCATTGAGTTGAGTATTACGTAAAGATTAATTTTTGGGAATTTTAGTAAAAGTATCGGCAAAATAAAAAAAGAGTGCTCCAAAACAAATTATTAGACAAAGGTATTTTTAGCCAATTATAATCAAGATATAGTTGAATAGAAGATGGTAACTGCACAGCAACAAGAATTCATTTGGTTTTACGCTTTCATGCCACATTGTCAATGGTAAAATAAAAATACCCACTTATGGGAACAAAAATTCCCCACCTGCTATTCCAAAATAATCTCCTTTGTAGTTTAATAAAAGAAAACTACAAGGGAGAGGAAGAAAGGTGCTGGGAACCCATATGCATACAACCATAAAGACACTTTATGAAAAAGGTTACAACAAAAGCCAGATAGCCAGGATTTTAAAGGTAGACAGAAAAACCGTAAGAAAGGTATTAAAGGCACTTGACGAAAAAGGGTATGTAGAACACAAAACAGAACCATTGATTTTAGATCCCTACAAGGAATACATCAATATTCAGGTATCCAAAGGATTATCAGCAAAACGTATTTACCAGGATATGCACTGGGAACTGGGATACGAAGGCAGCTATGATACCGTAAAAAGGTATGTGGCAAAGATAAAATTGTGTTTGATCAAAGTGCAGCAACCTTTTTAATTCCCTACAGCTGGGCGCGGAATCTGGCAAATCGTTTTTCCCATTCAGCAATTTGCCATCTGTAAAGTTTCGATACCCCTTGGGGTCAAATTTTTGTTCAATCCGTTTTCCTCCTTTCACCGCTGATTTCGGGCGCCGCCCAAAAACGCCCCTCTTAATCAGAGCCATAAACTAGGCAAACGAATTTATTTCCTGGGGGTTGGGGTGTTTAGCGATTCCACGAACTACGCCGCTACCAAGCACGTATAAAATCCAACTACATCGATGCCTCCCAGTTGAACCAATTCATCTATAATGTGGTTTTCCACTTGAACGTGTCTTTGTCTTCTGCGTCCTGCGGTTATATATGACAAGTCTTCTACACCTCCTTTTCGGAACGCAGGCTTAGCTGGTTTGTTGCGTCCAAAAACTTTACAATTTAATGCTACCAAGCGTACCTAACTCTTTCATCTACAGGGCAAAGTTAATGAACTTTTTTCTGTATTTCCTGGAAACCTTGACAAATTTCAATAGGTTGTTCTCGGTGGATTGCACTGCAGAATGGTTTATCTTAAGAGGGAATTCACGTCAGCTATGTTATCTGCGGCTTAATCTTCCAGTGTAGTTGTAGCATGGGAACAGCCCTTCTCGTATACGACGCCGCCGTGACGCGAAATCAAATGCCATCCGTTACGGTTTATGGGCGGCGTAAGGTTGGTAATTATTTTTGCCTGGGTCGTCCGTCCCCGTGTCAAGCATAAATTGAAATAATGGAAAAAATGCAGTTTGTTGCTTGATAATTGGAATTTGATTGGATACGTCGGTAGGCTTAAAGGTGTAAGGTTTTCCTTTGCCCGAATGAAAAGATTACTATCACCGGAAACCACATAGCCATCAAAGCCAAAATTCCCGACACTATACCCGAAAACGTTCTCGAAACTGCTGCTACAGGTAATAGTTTCTACGGTAGACACGGCACCCCACAGGGTCGTGTCTACCCAAAAAACCGTGGACAAGCATTTGAGGTGGTGGTTTACAGGTAAAGTCAATAATTCACTCGCCATTTGGACGGCAGCACCGACTTGATAATCGCCAGGCAGAAAAAATGACAGCCCAGCCGCATAATCACTGAAACTGCTGCAGAATGTACTGCTGGAACATTGGTTCCACGAAAACATAGCTCCCCCGGGTCGCTTTCTCAATCACGGCTTTTGAAATCAAGTGGTCAATCCCACGTTTGACCCTGTTGGGGTGAATTCCCTCTTAGTAAGCCGTGATACTCACTTATTTTAGTGATATTTTATTACAATCATTGTGATATAGCACCAACGTTTTCCAGTTTTTCCGACAGGCACTATTAAAACCACATCTGGCAGTAACTACCACGCCTTTAAATGAGCAGCCCTTTCCCAACTCCCGTATCTATGATATAATGGTACCAGAAATTGGTGGGTAATGCCATGGTTCTAGTGGAGGCATGCTTACTCGTTAGATTTTGAAAGTAGGGGTATGGATATGACTTCAAATAATAAAATTCTAAACCCCAAAATATCGAAAGTTACCAGAAAATACGTTCAACGGCTTAGGGAAAAAACCATTCCCATCAAAACTGTCATTCTTTTTGGCTCTCAGGCCAGGGGTACCGCAGGAGAAGAATCCGATATTGACCTTTTGGTTGTCGTAGAAAAGCTGGATAGAAGCATTCGTGAAACTATTATAGACGAAGCTTATAACGTGAGTTTGGAAGAAGATGTGGATTTGATCGCGCTTCCCTGCGACGTTCAGGAATTTACTTCTCCTTTATTTCAGGCAGATGCTTTTTACAGAAATGTGCAAAATGACGGGGTGGTTATCACATGAGTGATATACAATTGAAACATTACCTCGCCAGAGCAAAGATGGAAAAAGCGCGGGAAGCATGGGAAGAAGCACTGTGGTGTTTCAAGGGCGAAAAGTATCCGGCAACCGTAAATAGACTTTACTATCCCATGTACCGGGCATGCTTGGCGGTACTTACTTTTGAAAGTAAAATACCAGTTAAACATACAGCCGTGATTGGCCACGTCAATAAAAAGTATGTGAAAGAAGGATTATTGCCCAAAGAACTTGGAAGGTTTTTACATAGGCTCCAAACTGCAAGGGTAGAAGGCGATTACAAGGGAAAAGAATTTACCAGGGAAGAGGTAGAAGAATTTATTGCGTATGGAGAAACAGCGTTAAAAGTAATGGAAAATCTTGTTGAGAAAATAATCTTTCAATATAAGAAATTAAAAGGCTCATGTGAACTGGAGTAAGGCTCGAGATACCTCATCCCCCAAAACTGTAAAAAAATCTTGACATTAGCGGCGTTAGATTTAATTGAAAACTCACCCGCTTGCGTTTCTACGCCGCCCTTTATTCTCGGGCGTTCTGTCCCAATAAGATACATAGTGAGGAACAGTTCGGCAAAAATTTATGCGACTGTTTTGGGACGGTTTGGCCTCATGCAAACATCCTTTACCTGTGGCCTAATTGCAAACACCGGTTATCTTGGTCGTATTTATTGCGTCAAGTACATAGCGCTCGCCGTCCTGTTCGAATGCTAATTTCTGTCAGACGTGAGAAAGATTCATTGGGAGAGTGCCAGTGGTAACACTAACCTTTCCAAGAACCAGCGGTCGCCTTCTTTGATGATCCACGCCTCCCATTCCATGGGGCTCCCATCAGGGTAAGGAAAATATCCTCCGTAGACTTTCCTGTGCTCCCAGGATTTTCTCAATCCATAGCTGGAGCTGTAGTTGGCTGAATCGGGACGCCTGGAAGGCGTTTTCACTGCGAAAAAAATACTAATCTTATTCGGGGTGGGACCGCTGTATGAGGACCAGGGGCTGGTATTCCCAGCGAAACGGGCAACCCTTTTAATCCAGACAATTTGGACCGCTACTTTAAACCAATACTAAAAAAAGCAGAACTGCCGGATATTCGCTTCCACGACCTGCGCCATACCCATGCAACCCTGCTTATAAAGCGCGGGGAAGATATAAAGATGGTAAGCCAGCGTTTGGGCCACAGCGACGTGGCCTTCACCATCAGGGTTTACCACCACGTAATGCCTAACGTGGAACGTGAAGCCATGCTCCGCTTTGACGAAGTGCTCCAGGGAAAAAAATAAGGACAGGTTTTATTCCTGTCCGCATCCTGCGGTTTCGTGACCAAACGGTGACCAAAACCCATTTTCACCCAATCCGGTCACCACACCCGGCCGCCGAAACCCTTGATATACAAGGCTTTTCCTGGAGCTGATGGCGGGATTTGAACCCGCGACCTGCGCATTACGAGT
>DFNM01000132.1 GCA_002376045.1 Firmicutes bacterium UBA3567 | reverse complement strand
GGTTTTTGATAGTTTTTTAGGAAGACAAATGTCCTTATTTAGATTTTCAAATTTTTCTCTAATAATGTTTTTATCGATCGGATTGTTTTCAATCCTGGAAGCCAGATGGGGAGAGACCGGGGTCTGGAAAATATACGGGGTGATGTTTTCGTCATCTTCTTTTAACCCCGATACAGCCTTTACAAATCGAGTATCTCCCGGAATTAGCCTTTCCTCTTTGTTTTGTAGCCCCACTCAATACAGGCTTAAAATAACAGGCATTGTATCCCTTAGATCTTAGTAAATACACCATCCCCCCTGCTACAACTGTCTTACCCACACCTGTATCCGTCCCCAGTATGAATACACCTTTTGCCATTTGTCACACCTCTAATCCTTCTGCTTTTATCATTCTGATGTCTTCAGGAATTTTGTTCCCCACAGTTGTCAGATAATTACCCACTAATGCTGCGTTTACCCCTGACCTGAATCCCAGGTTTTGCAGCTCACCAAGGGCATTTCTACCTCCTGCATACCGGATAAACCCATCAGGGATAATAAACCGAAACACAGCCATGGTTTTCAATATTTCTATCGGTGAAAGCTTCTTAACATCTTCCAGAGGTGTGCCTTTTATTGGATTAAGGACATTTATAGGAACAGATTTAACACCCAGTTCCTTAATCTCATAGGCCATTTTTATCCTGTCTTCTACGCTTTCACCCATACCGATAATCCCACCACAACATACATCAAGCCCTGCAGCTTTTACATTTTTAACGGTGTTTATTCTATCTTGATAGGAATGGGTGGTACATATCTTTGGGAAGTAATTCCGACTCGTTTCAACATTGTGATGGTACATCGTCACACCTGCTTCTTTCAATCTTAGTGCCTGGTGGTATGTGATAATACCATGGGATGCACACAGTTTTAGCTTGGTTTTTCGTTTCAAAATCCGGTAAATCTCTAAAACCCTTTCAAATTCCTTTTCTGAAAGGGTTTTTCCGCTGGTAACCAGGGAAAAACGATGAACCCCCTGGCTTTCATTCTCTTTAGCCAGCTTTAAAGCATCTTCTGCATTTATTAGCGAATATTCTTCTATTCCTGTGGGGTAATGGGCTGATTGCGCACAAAACTTACAGTTTTCCGAACACCTCCCGGACTTCGCATTCATAATAGTACACAAATCAACCTTATTACCCATAAACTTCTGACGGATCCTGTTGGCAGCATTTAACAGCTTATCCACTTCATTTACCTTGATCAAGTGTATCGCTTCATCAAATGAAATTTCCCCACCAGACATTATTTTGTTTTCAAGTTGGCCTATAAGGTTTGTCACTCTACGTTTCATTTTTATTTTGAACTCCCTTTCTGTTAACCTTATTTACTACATTGTTAACAATTAACTAAATTTTAAAACACAAACAGATAATTGTCAATGTATTGTTATTTAGGGTTAACATTTTTTTGGTAAAAATCCCTCCTTTGAGCTGTTCTTACATCATTGACATGGCTATGGAAATAAAATAAACTTAATGTAAGTCAATCCATTTTATCCCAAGGGTTTATACCTTAAATGCGGGTAAATATACAAAGGGGGTTTGTAATTATGAAAGCAAAAGTAAAAGAGGTTATTGAAAAAATAAGGCCTTCACTTCAGGCAGATGGTGGAGATGTGGAACTGGTTAATGTTACCGATGAAGGAGTCGTTGAAGTAAAGCTTACCGGTGCATGCGGCTGCTGTCCTATGGCTACATTAACTTTAAAGCACGGAATTGAAAAGCAGCTAAAACAGGAGATACCAGAAATCAAAGAAGTTGTGGCAGTGTAAACACCGGTATGTTTTAAAATCCTTCCGGGGAGGTGCAGTATGAAAAAAGTCAAACTAACTTCAAAATGGCTTAAAAACTACATCCAAAAAAAAGGTGGAACATTAAATATCGCAATTAGAACAACCATACGCGGGTGATGACATGCTATTGAAGCCCCATCAGGTTTGATGGGAAAACCTGAAAATGCAGAGGAATTCGAGCATTTTAAAACCGAAGATGATAATTTTGATGTCTATATTCATAAAGAAATACTCAGTGAGCTTAAAGACAAACAGGAACTTAAATTTTTCATAGAAGGTTATGGAAGCTACGTTTTGAAGTTCCTTGAATAAGGTTTTATATAATAAAGGCTGTTGGTCTGCAATATTCCCGGACCAACAGCCTCTTTGTTGTGTAATTAAAGTGCTACTTTTTCAGTTCGGCCTAAATCTTTTTGCTGTAAGAATTCCCTTATTACGGGATCTATCTTATCAAAATCAATCAGAAAACTATCATGCCCCCACGGAGAATTAATCTCGCGGTATATGCTTCTACCCCCTGTTTTGTTTATTAAATCTGTTATTTCTTTCTGCTGATATGTTGGAAAGAGAATATCAGTAGTTATTCCAATACTTAAAACCTGTGCTTTTATTCTGGATACAGCTTTTTCAAAGGAACCCCGCCCTCTACCTATATCGTGAAGGTCCATTGCCTTTGTCAGGTAGATGTAGCAATTGGCATCAAATCTTTTAGGCAATTTGTTTCCAATATAATCCAGATAGCTTTCTACTTCATAATAGGAATTAAGGTCGTAAATGCTGCCGCTTTCTTCATGAAATTTCCTGCCAAATCTCCTAGTAAAGGAAATATCACTCTTATAGGTAATTGTAGCTATTTCCCTGGCAAGAGAAAGACCCCGGACTGGTTGTGTTTTATTGTAATAATCTCCATTGTTCCAGTTCGGATCGAACTTTATTGCCTGCCTCTGGGTTCTGTTATACCCTATCTGCATCGCAGTCAACTTTGTGTTGGTTGCAATAGCAATCACTTTCTCTACGAAATCAGGATACATTATTGCCAGTTCAAGGGCCTGCATTCCTCCCATAGAACCACCAGCACACGCAAATACTTTCTTTATATTAAGATGATCAAGCAGTTTTTTCTGGAGGTTAACCATATCCCTTATCGTTACAACGGGAAAATCAAGTCCATACGGTTTTCCCGTGTTGGGATTGATCGAGGCGGGTCCGGTTGTACCATAGCAGCTTCCTGGAACATTAACACATACTACAAAATATTTACTTGTATCAAACACACGACCAGGGCCTATAAGAAAATCCCACCAGCCGGGTATCTTATCATCCGGCGAATGCTTACCGGCAGCATGAGCACTTCCTGTAAGGGCATGATGAATAAGAATTACATTATCCCTTTCCCTGTTCAGCTTCCCATAGGTTTCATAGGCCACTGTTACTGGTGCTAAAGTTTTGCCTGATTCCAGCTTTAAACCTTCAGAGAACTTATGATAATATGTCTTAACAATTCCAACCGTCATGTATACGCCTCCCTTCTAAGGAATACTTTTTTTGAGAGCCTGTTCAATATCCTCAAATATATCTTTGATATCCTCAATTCCTACTGAAACTCTAATCATATCAGGGCTAACCCCTGCTTCTCTCTGTTCTTCAGGTGTTAACTGAGAATGGGTTGTGCTTGCCGGGTGAATTACGAGGGATTTTGCATCACCTACATTTGCAAGGTGTGAAAGCAGTTCTACAGAATTAATAAATTTCTTCCCAGCTTCAAAGCCTCCTTTAATACCAAATGTAAGCATAGAACCAAAACCGTTTTCAAGATACTTTTTGGCGTTTTCGTAAGAGGGATGATCAGGTAATCCAGGATAATTTACCCAGCTAACATTTTTATTCTCCTGGAGGAATTCTGCCAGTTTTAATGCGTTCTCACAATGCCTTTCCATCCTTAAGAACAGGGTTTCCAGCCCCTGAAGCAGCAAAAATGAGTTGAAAGGACTGGGGCAGGCACCGATGTCTCGCATAAGCTGTACCCGTGCTTTAATTATATAAGCCAGCTTGCCAAAATCTCTGGTGTAGCTGATTCCGTGATAAGTTTCATCTGGTTTTACAAGTTCCGGGAAAAAACCGTTATCCCAGTTGAATTTTCCTGAATCAACGATTATCCCACCAATGGCAGTGCCATGACCTCCAAGCCATTTAGTTGTAGAATGAATTACTATATGGGCACCATATTCAAAGGGTCGGCACAAATAGGGAGTAGCAAATGTATTATCAACAATGAGAGGAGCACCAAATTTTTCTGCAACTTCCACCAGAGAACTTATATCCGGGACAATTAGTTCAGGGTTCCCTATTGTTTCAACATAAAAAGCTTTGGTGTTCGGCCTTGCTGCTTTTTTAAACTCTTCCGGTTCAGGCCTGACAAAGGTTGTGTCTATACCCATTTTGGGAAACGTGTGGGCAAAGAGAGTGTAGGTTCCACCGTAAAGACTTGATGAACTAACTATGTGGTCACCCGCTCTGGCTATATTCAATATTGCAATGGTAATTGCTGCCTGACCGGAAGAAGTCGCCAGAGCCCCCACACCCCCTTCAAGAGCTGCTATCCTGTTTTCTACTACTTCTGTAGTGGGGTTACCAATCCTGGTATAAATGGGGCCTGCATCCTTTAATGCGAATCTATCGGCTGCCTGTTCAGTGGTTTCAAAAACATATGAAGTGGTCTGATAAATAGGCACCGCCCTAGAACTCGTTGCTCTATCCGGTTCTTGACCTCCATGTACTGCCAGAGTACTAAACCGCAATTTTTTTGTCATCTTATAATTACCTCCTTGTAATAAAAAATTAAAAGGCCTCTTCGATAAGAAGAGGCCTGAGAATATCCTTTAATCCATAATAAAAATAAAAGGCCTCCTGATAAGAAGAGACCTATTGGGCACACTATTTCTGTCCTCCTCTTATCTCTCAGCGCTCCTTCGGCGCTGCAGGAATTGGCACCATCCCCGGTTTTTACCGGGAGGTTGCCTGGTTTCATTGGGCCAGTCCCTCCACCGATCTTGATAAGAGTGCATCAATTATTAAGTTTTTAATCACACCGTATTGTTAAATAAGTATACATTAAACAGCTCAGCAAGTCAAGTAAAAATTTTATTTTATCTGCAGTTACACCTGTTTGGATAACCACAGCAGCTATTTGTATTGGCTTCTTTTTTCGCTCTGGCTCTGAAAAATCTCTTTAAATTCTCGGGAACTTCTCTGCTGGTATCCGAACCTTTGGAATCCTCCTTACCAGTGCCTCCATAGATCTCTCGGAGTATTGCGTCTATTATCATCCTTTTGGGTGGAACAGTGTATTCCCTGCCCTGATAAACCCATACACGGCAGTCCACATCCTCTCCACAAAGATCACCGCAGGATTCACACAGGCTTTCCCTTACGTCCAGCTGAATATCCTTTCCATTTATACGAATGGTTGGTGAGCTTCTGAATCCCAGTTTTCGGGCCTGATCCTCGCTTGTAACATGTACTTTGTGGACGTTTACCTCGGCTCCTGCTGCTTCAAGAACCCTGGAGACCTCCGAAACAGCTTCTTCCAAATTTTTTTTCGCCCCCTGACACCGCTCACACACATCCAGATCAAGGTACATAAATTCAATCTCTATGTGTTTCTTTTTAAGATTATTACCGAACCTCCTAACATGCCGGGCACACTAAAAAAACATAAAGCCCTAGAAAAGGGCTTTATGTTTTTTTATCATACATCATAAGCAGAATTTTCTTTGATTTTTTGAATTTCAGTATTGCTTTGTGTTCTGCCCACAAACAGGCTCGCTACAAGGATTGCTGTTACACCACCGGTGAGTTTTCCTACTATCATTGGAAATATCATATCCTTAGCCACACCTGCTGTAAACCCCAAGTGGTCGCCGAAAGTAAATGCAGCACTAACAGCAAAGGCCACATTCAGCACTTTTCCCCGGTAATCCATTTGGTTGAGGATCTGGAACATGGGTATATTATTGGCTAGGGTTGCTACAAGCCCTGCAGCTGCTACATCATTCATTCCCAGTTTTCTACCTATGGCCATGAGTGGTTTCTTAAACACCTTTGTAATAAAGTGGACCATAGGAAAAGCACCTGCTAACATTATCGCTATAGCTCCTATAATCTCTATACCTTCCCAAATTGGTGCCATTCCTGGTATTATCACGATCCCTGTCAAGGTTTCTATTATGATAGCAGCAAGGCCTATAGTTATCATGGCTACAACACCTGTACCAAATTTTTTGAAGCCGGAAATCATTGTACTGGGTATTTTCCACAACCCTAAGGCTATCAGAAGTGAAACAATTATAATAGGCACCAGGTTACTCAAAATCATTTTTAGCGGAAATCCAGCCACAATGCCGCCTGCCAAACATCCTAGTGGTATGGTAATCATGCCTGCCAGAATACCTGATGCTAGCACATTATGGTCCTCTTTCTTTATTATTCCGAGGGCTACAGGGATGGAGAAAACGATCGTAGGCCCCATCATTGCACCTAGAATTAGGCCTGCAAACAACCCTGCTTCCTCTGTCTGGGCAAGCTGCATGGCCAAAGGGTATCCTCCCATATCATTGGCCAGCAGGGTTGTTGCAAACATAGCAGGATCAGCCCCAAGAGCTGAATATATGGGAACAACTACGGGTCTTAAGATATTGGCAAGAACGGGAGCAAGGGATACTACGCCCACCATGGCTAAGGAAAGGGCCCCCATTGCATGGAATCCTTCCTCAAACTTCTCACCAAATCCGTATTTGTTGCCCAGTATCCTGTCTACTGCCCCTATTATCATAAATATGACCATTATGTTTATAATAATTTGATTTATACTCAAGGTAACACCTCCTAATTAAATTACTTTTACTCTTTTTTCGGTAGAATAAATTCGACATCAGCATGAGGTCTTGGTATTACATGGACTGATACCAATTCTCCTACCCTCTGAGCCGCAGCAGCCCCAGCATCAGTGGCCGCCTTTACTGCCCCCACGTCTCCCCTAACCATCACTGTCACTAGACCGCCACCTACGTGTTCTTTTCCCACTAAATTTACATTTGCAGCTTTAACCATAGCGTCAGCCGCTTCGACGGCTCCCACAAGCCCCCTCGTTTCGATCATGCCTAGGGCAATTTGATCTGACATATATGTACACCCCCTTGTAGTATTATTATGGTAAAGTATTATATAACTCAACTTCCGCACATACAAAAACCTAATCTGCTCTTAATGAGGTTTGGAAGTGATTGAGTAAAATTGCTTAAAAGCTGGTTATTTTCCTTTTCAGCTAAAGTTAGTTGTTTTTTAGAACATTTTTAAACAGATCGAATATTAAATGAATTGAATTGGAAAAAATCAATAACTTTAATAATTCATTGCGGAATAGATAAAGGATCTTAGATCAGGAATGTTCTTGCTTGTTTGTTGTTGAAAAAGTTGCTATATTTAGGTTTCAGTAAACTTTTTCATTTGCGTTTGCAGAAGTTGAGTATAAACTTTATGCTCCAAGTTTGTAGTGAAAAATTTAAAGAAACAATTATATGCTAACAGCCTTTGAAAATTCCAGCTTTATTCTTGCTGCTATAGTATCTCTAATCAATTTTTAAAAGTACTTATATTCTAATGGGACTACGACTCAAAGCTGAAGTTCAACCATAATATTCTTAAAGCCTTAATTTAACTGTGTTTATGCACCAAAACCCAATTTTATGACACAAACTTTGCCAGCTTATAAAAGCCAAAATTTGCAACATTTCCCTAGCCAGAAAATGTAGGTTGAGCTTAAGTTTAAAAATGTAGGTTGAGCTTAAGTTTAAAGCTGAATTAATTATTTTAATTATTTTGCTTTTCTATATTAATTTTTAGTTTTTTTCGGTAGACTCTCTCTAATGTCTGGGTGAGGTCTTGGTATTACATGAACGCCCACCACTCTCCCTACTTTCTCGGCAGCAGCCACACCTGCATCAACAGCCGCTTTGACAGCTCCTACATCGCCCCACACCACTGCTGTAACAAGACCTGCTCCCACTCTTCTAAAGCCTATGAAGGTTACATTGGCAGCTTTAACCATGGCATCAGCAGCTTCAACACATCCAATAAAACCCCTCGTCTCAACCATCCCCAGTGCCTCTCCTGACAAGGCCACACCTCCTTTCAGCTGAGTTCTCATAACATTAACGCAAGCACTGTAAAAGCTTATTTAAATAACTGTTTTACTGAATTTTCCATTTTTCTAATGGAATTAATATTAACTCCTTATTTTGGGGTGATATACAATCGCAGCATCAGAATATAGGTCGAATTTTATTTAAAAAGTGGTTCGACACAAAAATCAATCTATTTCAGGTTCTTTGCTATTTTAAATAGGCAAATGCATGTTCCCTTTGTAGATTTTTTTCCGTATTAGTTAATCTTTTCCAAAGTAGATTTTTGTCGTGTAATTTCGATCAGAAGTCGGTTTTTTTACAGGCTTTCCTGCGGCATCTACTTGTTTTTTGTATTTTTTTGCTTAAATTTGTGTAATTTTTAAAAGCAAGCCTATAAGGCTATACACTCAATTCGCCACAACAGTGTGCATAAAAAGGCAATCCAATTTTTGCAACCATTTTAGGCCAGCTTAAGTGCCTCCAAAGGCATCTATATAAAGCTTCTTAATATCCTCAAGGGATGGGCGCCTGGGATTGGTATCTGTGCACGGATCTTCTAGTGCTCTTACAGCCATTAGCTCAAGGTTCGCATAAAACTCCTTCTCCTCAATACCTGCTTCCTTTATAGATGGTGGTATGCCACAGGCATGTTTGAGCTCCTCAACTGACTTTATCAGATTCTTCGTCTTTTCAGCACTGTCAATCCCACCAAGACCTATACAGTCAGCTAATTCAGCATACTTTCTTCTAGCTGTTTCTGCTCGGAGTTCTTTCTGCTCGGTTTTTTTGTTATCAGCTTTTATATCTCCTGCATTATAGTTTATGACATGGGAAAGCATCAAAGCGTTCGCCAAACCATGAGGTATATGGAAAATCTCTCCCAACCTATGAGCCATTGAGTGGCAAATTC
>DFNM01000031.1:517-7939 GCA_002376045.1 Firmicutes bacterium UBA3567 | reverse complement strand
ATGATGTTAAAATATCAAAAGTTATGACAAAACCACCCATCACACTGAATGAAAAAGCTTCTGTAGCTTATGCAGCCCATGAAATGGTGTGGGAAGGAATCGAACTCATTCCCGTAGTTAGGGACAGAGTTCTTGTTGGAGTGGTCTCAAGAAAGGATGTACTCCTTGCCCTTCACCACATGCAAAACCAGCCTCATGTAGGGGAAACTCTGGATGATATGATGGTTAACAACTTCAGTGAAGAAAGGTTGGAAAACGGCATCACTTTAAAGGGTAAAGCAACTCCAACCATGCTCAATCATCTAGGAACAGCAAGTTGTGGAGCTCTAGTTTCTTTGATGACTTCGGCGGGCTTTGAGGCGATAAGAAAAATCAAGAAAATGGATACCGTTACTGAGAGTTTTGTAGTATTTTTCACAAAACCTCTTCAGCTTGAGGATAAAATCGAGGTAAAAGCAAAAATAATAGATGTAGGGAGAAAATCGGGAAAAGTGGATATAGAAATCTTCAGCAACGGTCATATAGTTGCGAAGGGAATGATGTCAGCCAAGGTTTTTGATAACAAGGGGGATGTGTTGTGAGCCGCTTTGTCCATCTGCATGTCCACTCAGAATATAGTCTCCTTGATGGCGCTGCCAGAATAGAGGAACTGGTTAAAAAAGCAAAAGAACATGGTATGGATGCCTTAGCCATAACGGACCATGGTGTGATGTACGGAGTTGTGGATTTTTACAAAAAGGCGAAAGAATACGGCATCAAACCCATCCTGGGGTGTGAAGTGTATATTGCTAAGAGGTCCATGAAGAATATGGAACCTAAAAAAGATGATGAACAGTATCATCTAGTTCTCCTGGCGAAAAACATTAAGGGTTACAAAAACCTCATGAAAATTAGCAGTATTGGCTTTATAGAAGGATTTTATTACAAACCCCGCATTGATATTTCTGTGCTTGAAAAATACAGCGACGGGTTGATAGCTTTAAGCGGATGTCTGGCAGGGAAAATACAAACCCTGATTTTGGACAATCAGTATGACACAGCAAAGGAATTGGCCCTGAGGTATAGTGACATATTCGGATACGGCAATTTTTACCTTGAGCTTCAAGACCATGGTATAAAGGAACAGCGTCTTATCAACAAAGAATTGATGAGATTGAGCCGTGAAACAGGTATACCCCTTGTTGTGACGAATGATGTTCATTATGTTAACAGAGAAGATGCTCAGGCCCATGATGTGTTGTTGTGTATTCAGACAGGGAAAACCATTAATACAGAAGGCCGTCTGAAGTTTCCAACTTCAGAGTTTTACCTGAAATCTTCTGAAGAAATGGAGGGTCTCTTTTCATACATTCCTGAAGCTATTGAAAACTCTGTTAAGATTGCAGAACAGTGTGAAGTTAAACTGGATTTTAATACACTTCATCTCCCTGAGTATAATGTTCCAGAAGGTTATAGTGAAAGCTCATATCTGCGGAAACTGTGCTATGAAGGCCTGGAGAGGAGATACAAAAACATCACTCCCGAGAGAAGAAACCGGCTTGAACATGAATTGGGAATAATACAAAAAATGGGATATGAGAGTTACTTTCTAATTGTATGGGATTTTGTCAAATATGCTCGGGAAAATGAAATTCTGGTGGGTCCGGGCCGGGGTTCTGCAGCAGGAAGCCTGGTAGCATACTGTCTTTTTATAACAAACATAGACCCTCTAAAGTATAACCTGCTGTTTGAGCGTTTCTTGAATCCCGAAAGGGTAACTATGCCTGATATTGATATTGATTTTTGTTATGAACGGCGTCAGGAAGTTATCGATTATGTTACACGAAAATACGGAAAGACCAGAGTGGCTCAAATCATAACCTTTGGAACAATGGCAGCAAGAGCAGCAATACGGGATGTGGGGAGAGCCTTAAACATACCATATGCGGAAGTGGATAAAATAGCGAAACTTATCCCCTTTGAACCCGGAATGACTATAGATAAGGCTCTGGAGATAAATCCTCAGCTGAAAGTTCTCTATGATGAAAGCGATAATGTTAGAAGGCTTGTAAATCTATCGAGGGCCTTGGAAGGCCTCCCCAGACATGCTTCAACTCATGCCGCGGGGGTTGTAATTTCAAAAGAAGCCCTTACAGAATATGTGCCCCTTCAGAAAACCTCTGATGGAAATATTACCACGCAATTCTCCATGAACAAGCTTGAAGAACTGGGGCTCTTAAAAATGGATTTTTTGGGATTAAGAACGTTAACGGTTATCAGGGATACTCTAAAAATCATAGAAAAAACCAAAGGTAAAAAGATTGATATTGACAGTCTTCCTTTAGATGATAAAAAGGTTTACAGGCTGATCAGTAAGGGGGATACCAGAGGAATATTTCAGCTAGAAAGCAGTGGGATGAGGAACCTGTTAAAGGAACTGAAACCTTCAAACATAGATGATATCATAGCAGCCGTTGGACTGTTTAGACCTGGGCCCCTTGGAAGTGGTGCAACGGAAGACTTTATTTTGAGTAAACACGGGAAAAAACCTATTACATACCTTCATCCCAAACTAAAACCAATTCTCGAAGAGACATATGGTATAATATTGTATCAGGAACAGGCAATGCGAATTGCCCAGGAACTTGCCGGTTTCAGCCTGGCCCAAGCTGATATTCTCCGGAAAGCAATGGGTAAGAAAAAGAAGGATGTAATGGAGGCCCAGAGAAAGGTTTTTATAGAGGGCTGTCACAAAAATGGAATATCAAAAACCATTGCAGCTAAAATCTTTGATATGATTGCCTATTTTGCCGGTTATGGATTTAACAAAGCTCATACAGCAGCCTATGCCTTGATAGCTTATCAAACGGCGTACCTGAAAGCCCATTACCCTGTTGAGTTCATGGCGGCTCTATTGACAAGTGTTATGCAAAATAGCGATAAAGTAGCATTGTATATAGAGGATTGCAAAAAAATGGGTATTCAGATTCTGCCGCCAGATGTTAATGAAAGCTTTGAAAACTTTACTGTTGTTGATGACAATATAAGGTTTGGACTGGCAGCAGTAAAGAATGTAGGGATCAATGCCATCAAAGCCATTTTCAAAGCCAGGAAAACGGGAGGAATTTTTACCTCTTTAACGGATTTTTGCCGCAGGGTTGAGAGCAGTGAAATCAACAAAAAAACCCTTGAGAGCTTGATAAAATGCGGAGCTTTCGATTCATTAGGGGCCTACAGGTCGCAACTTTTGGCAGTGTATGAAAAAATACTAGAAAGTGTTCAGGGTTCAAATAAAAATAACCTGGATGGTCAGATTTCGCTGTTCAAATTTATGGATGATAAAGATAATGAAGTTTTCGAAAAAGATAATCTCCCTCAGATAAAGGAATTTGATAAACCCAAGTTGCTGAAAATGGAGAAAGAAACCCTTGGTTTGTATATAACTGGTCATCCTCTGGAGGAATACAAAGATGTTCTGGGGAAAAAGACGGATTTCAGTTGTAGAAAAGTTATCAGTGAATCACCCAGTATTAGAGATAACCAGGGTGTGACTGTAGGAGGAGTTATTGTATCTGTAAACAAGAAGATAACGAAAAACAATAACATAATGGCTTTTATAAACCTTGAAGATTTGACTGGTGCCGTTGAAGTCATTGTTTTTCCGAATGTTTACGAAAAATACTCTCTATATTTGCAGGAAGACAAGCTTGTGATTGTAAAAGGGCGGATCAATCACAAAGAGGATGAAGAACCTAAAATAATATGTGAAGAAATAAGACCTCTTGTAGAAGTTAATACAGGCAAAGAGGTGTACTTTGAGATTCCACCTGAGGCTGATAATTCCTTCCTTAATAAGCTTAAAAATATAATAATGATGTTTCCCGGAAAAAATCCCGTTTATTTCTGGTTAAGTGGGGAGACAAAACTGGTTAGAGCCGATGAACAGTATTGGGTTGAAATCAGCAGTGAGTTTCAACGCGAAATTGAAAGCATTCTGGGAAAAGATGGTTTTAAAATAGTATAAGGTAGCATAATTTTCAGAAAGGAGGATTGGATTAAGATGGAAGAAAATTTATCTGTTCTCGGTAAATACGTAACCATCAAAGCCCTGGAAAACGGTGTGAATGTTATAGGATTGACAAGAGGAAAGGATACCAAATTCCATCATACCGAAAAACTGGATAAGGGAGAAATTCTAATAGCCCAGTTTACAAAACACACTTCAGCAATTAAAATCAGAGGTAAAGCACTGATCTTAACAGAGTATGGAGAGTTAACATCCGGTGATTAACTTTTAAGGTAGGAGGGTAAAGTATGTGGACAGTTATCTACCTTACGAGGAGTCATGCCTTTGCTAACAAGTTAAAGAGTTTGTTAACAAAAGAAGGAATTCTTGTCAAGCTTAAAGATGTGGAAAAGGATGTAAACGCCAGAAAACTCTTGATTGAGGTTCAGGTTCCTGAAAGCGAAGCCGAAGAAGCTCAGGCTATACTTTTAGAAAATTATGTCAGAAACATGGAGGGAATTTAATGAAAATTGGAGTTTTAACTAGTGGAGGAGATGCCCCTGGAATGAATGCCGCAATAAGAGCGGTAGTTCGAACGGGGATTTATTTTGGTAATAGTGTTGTAGGTATTTACCACGGTTACAAAGGTCTTATAAAAGGTGAAATAAAAGAAATGAACCTGGGTTCGGTGGCGGATATCATCCATAGAGGGGGGACAGTATTAAGGTCTGCAAGGTGTGAAGAATTCAAGACTCCTGAGGGCCAGACAAAAGCGGTAGAAATAATTAAAAAACACAAAATCGATGGTTTGATAGTAATAGGTGGTGATGGGTCTTTCAGAGGAGCTCTAGCCTTACATAGGAGAGGGGTTGCGGTCATAGGTATTCCGGGAACAATTGATAATGACATTCCTTTAACGGAGTATTCCATTGGTTTTGATACTGCAGTAAATACCGTGCTTGATGCAATTAACAAGATAAGAGATACCGCCAGTTCCCATGAAAGAATTTTTGTTGTTGAAGTAATGGGCAGGGATTCTGGTTTTATAGCTCTTGAGTCTGGTCTTGCAGGAGGAGCTGAATCCATTCTGGTTCCTGAACTGCCGTATGATATGGATGATATTTGCAAGAAGCTTTTAAGAGGTTTCAAACGCGGAAAACGCCACAGTATTATAGTTGTTGCAGAAGGCAGTGCAAAGGGATTTGATATTGGCAATATAATCCAGGAAAAAACAGGATTTGAGACCCGTGTTACAGTGCTTGGCCATATACAAAGAGGAGGCACTCCTACTGCTGTTGATAGAATAATAGCAAGCAAGATGGGAGTAAAAGCTGTAGAATTGTTAATGGAAGGGGAAAGCGGTAAAATGGTGGGAGTATTGGGAGAAAAATTGGTTGTACATAACATTGAAAAAGCTTTATCGGGCAAAAAACCCATTAATAAAACATACATGAAGTTTGCAGATATATTGTCTATTTAGAAGGAGGTTGTATAAAGTGAGGAGGACGAAAATTATATGCACAATAGGGCCGGCAACTGAAGACAAAGATGTTATAAAACGGCTTATACAGAGCGGGATGGATGCTGCTCGCTTGAATTTTTCCCACGGTAACCACGAAGAGCACAAAAAACGTATTGATACTGTAAGAGAGGCAGCAAAGGAAGTTAACAAACCCATTGCCATTATCCTGGATACAAAGGGGCCGGAAATCCGAATAGGCAATTTCAAAAATGGAGAAGTCTATCTGGAGAAAGGTCAAGAATTTGTTTTGACAACTGAGGAAGGAACCGAAGGGGATAATAAGAGAGTCTGGGTCACTTACAGCGAGCTTCCTCAAAGTGTAGAGAAGGGTTCCGTAATTCTTCTGGATGATGGGCTTATTGAACTCAAGGTTGTAGATATAAGAGAAAAGGAAGTTGTGTGTATAGTTCAAAACTCAGGAATATTAAAGAACAAAAAAGGAGTCAATCTACCCGGAGTATCCCTGAAACTTCCTGCTGTTACAGAAAAGGATTATCATGATATTATCTTTGGAATACGAAATGAAGTGGATTACATCGCTGCATCTTTTGTCAGAAGAGCTTCAGATGTACTGGAAATTCGGAGGATCCTTGAGGAAAATGAAGCTTTCCACATAGGAATTATTTCCAAGATAGAGAATCGTGAGGGTGTTCAGAACATAAATGAAATCATAAAAACTTCTGATGGAATTATGGTTGCCAGAGGGGATCTTGGGGTAGAAATACCGGCTGAGGAAGTCCCTTTAATACAAAAAGACATCATTAAGAAATGCAACAAAGCAGGTAAACCGGTGATAACTGCCACCCAGATGCTGGAGTCCATGGTGGAGCGACCGCGTCCCACCCGGGCGGAGGCGACGGACGTGGCGAATGCCATTTTCGACGGCACGGACGCGGTGATGCTCTCTGCCGAGACGGCCGTGGGCAAGTACCCCGTGGAAGCTGTGCGGGTAATGGCCCGCATTGCCGAGCGCACGGAGCGCGCCCTGGAGTGGGGGGAATTGCTGCAGCGGCGTGGTCTGGCCGAGCCCACCACCGTCACCGGGGCCATCAGTTACGCCACCTGCACCACCGCGCGGGACCTGAGAGCGGCCGCCATCATCACCGCCACCCGCTCCGGCTACACGGCCAGAATGGTGGCCCGCTTTCGCCCGCAAGCCCCGGTGGTGGCCGTCACCCCCGACCGCACCGTGGCGCGGCAGCTTTGCCTGGTTTGGGGGGTACGTCCCCTGGTGGCACCATCGCGGGCCAGCATTGACGAAACCATTGATGAGGCCATCCAGTGTGCGCTGCAGGCGGGTGCCATCAAGCAAGGTGACCTGGTGGTGATAACGGCGGGGGGACCGGGGGGGGGGGGGNNGTAAACCGGTGATAACTGCCACACAAATGTTGGAATCAATGATTTATAACCCAAGACCCACTCGGGCAGAGGCTAGTGATGTAGCCAATGCTATACTGGATGGAGCAGATGCCGTTATGTTATCAGGTGAAACTGCTGTAGGAAAATTTCCAGTAGAAACTGTAAGAATAATGAGCAGGATAGCAGCAAAAGCTGAAACGGCCATTGACTACAGAAATATTTTAAAGCAAAAAGACACAACGCCCAAAACGATTACTGATGCTATTGGTCATGCTACAGTAACAACAGCCTTAGATCTTGAAGCTGCTGCCATTATATCTGCAACAAAATCCGGGTATACTGCAAGGATGATTTCAAAATACCGCCCACCTTCAAAAATAATTGCTGTAACCCCTAATGAAAAGGTTTTAAGGAAACTATCCCTGACATGGGGAGTGATTTCGCTGCTGGCACCTGAAAAGGAGACTACTGATGAGATGATTGATGAATCAATATTGGCTGCCCTACAATCGGGTAATATAAAGAATGGGGATCTTGTTGTAATTACTGCTGGAGT
>DFNM01000031.1:0-199 GCA_002376045.1 Firmicutes bacterium UBA3567 | reverse complement strand
TTGTTGTAATTACTGCTGGAGTCCCTGTCGGGATAACCGGTACCACAAACCTTTTGAGGGTACAGATTGTGGGAGATGTGTTGATAAAAGGTAGCGGTATAGGCAGCAAACATGTTACAGCGAAAACATTTCTGGCAAGAACACCGGAAGAAGCCATGAAGATCAAAGAGGGCAATATCCTTGTAGTTAAATCAACGGA
>DFNM01000246.1 GCA_002376045.1 Firmicutes bacterium UBA3567 | reverse complement strand
CAGTTAAATCCTCGGGTTTAACCCCTTTGCCGAACAGATTCTCTGTATCCATACCCTCATAAAATTCATCTACCATGTATAAAGGGGTTCGACCACCCAGAACATTTATTACTAAGGCCTTAGTTCTTGTGCCTGGTGACAAGTAGCATTGTTTTTCATCCCATGGCACAATATCATCGATTATTTTACCAAAACGCAGTTGATCAAACAGTGCACCTATTAGACCTGCCGGGCCTGAATGATATACTTCTGTCGTTTAACTCACTCCCCTGGTTCTATAATACAACAACCAGGGCAAAAGCATAAGGTAATATCTGGAAAATAACCGGTTTTTTTAAAACTTTTTTTTCTAAAAAATTATCCTGTTTTTGAAATCATGGGTGTTGAAGATGCGTTTCATATAAAATCATATCACTTGTTAAGCAAAGATTTACGGGTGATATTAGCCGATTAATCCCAATTCATATTGGGGGTGAAAAAAATGCCCTCGCTGGAGGGCTTGGAAATGAAGGGTTTGGAGTTTCCGAAAATATTCTCTATTATTCTATTAAGGTGAAATTTGGTAGGATTATCATGCTAAGTTGAAAAAATAAGTACAATGCAAAAAGCTTTTTGATTTTTGCTCTTTTATCGGTGACATATTCGTAGTATAATGACATTGGAGACTTCTTATTTTGTATTTTGTTATCCTATTTTGTATTTTGTTATCCTAACCCTGTTATACCACAACAGGGTGAAAAGTTGCCGCCTTAAATTCCACGAAATATGGGATATTCTCAAAATAACGAGGAAGAGGTAATTTTTCCTCTTCCGCATAATTTATATAATTATATACTTACTTAATTATCCAGTGTTTGGCTTGGGCTTGGAGATGAAGAAACACTTTTAACTTTTTTATAAGCTTCAATTAAGAAAACACTTGCTGCCACTATAAGGTATAATGTCATTAATGAAACTATTATGTTTTTGGACTTAAATGAGTTGTAGAGCATGTAGAGTAGTGCGCAGTAAGCGGTGGGATATATAAAAGCTAAAGGTAAAATTACATGTCTGATAAATGGACCATCCCATGGTATTTTTCTGGAAGACCTTTCTGTCCATATTACTACCAGCGGTCCGACTAATCCCACTAACGCTATTAAAACCATTCCTGTCCATAGCTGCATGAACGGTACCCAGAAAAGAAGTACAGATCCTGCTACAATTACTGTAGCTGTGGAAACTATTTTATTTGAAAAGATAGTATTTTTACCGATTTCCTGCACCATGTACCTTGAATTTCTTGCATAGGAATCCATAGTTGTTAGAGTCAGAGCGCTTAAAGCAAGAGCGCCTAAAGTGCTTCCAAAAGTTGCTGGCAATCCTAGGTGAGTAATAGCATTCCCTAAAGCATTTGCAAATGTTCCTCCAGGATTCAGAGTGAGTTCCTTGTAATCAGCAAATGTAAACATTGTAACAACAAGTGTTGATGATAACAATGCCATTATTGTTTCCATTTGCATTCCACCATAAGCGATGGGGTAAGCATGTTTTTCATTGCTTAACTGCCTCGATGTTGTACCTGCATTAACCATAGCGTGCCATCCGCTGGCAGCTCCGCTCTTATTTAGTGCAAAGCAGAAGGATGGAGAAGATATTACTTTAACTGTGTTGTGAAGATTTTTGAGGTATTTAGCTTCAACTTTTCCTGCTACTGTATCAACCTTTACCAAATCTTGTTCTTCTTTGATAATGCCCAGTGTCTTTGACACGATAACAGATGCCATAATAGCATGACCACACAAGGATAGATGGCCCTCATTATCTATAAAGAGCAAACCGTAATCACTATCCTCAGATACAGGAGACGTGAAAACTGCACCAAACATATCTTTGTGACCGCGTGGTTCTTGTAAAACAGTTTTTCGGATATAATCCATATTGTTTTTAAAGTATTCCTGTTTTTCTACCATATCATTTCCCTTTATGTATGGAATGCCTCCTACAACAAACCTTGTAATATCTCCTTCTGTATGAGTATCAATGGTATAGATGGTAGTTTTGATCATACTTCCCCTCCTTTTTAATTTTTTTATCCTGATATATCTAGACCATGATAACCCCCTCCTTTTCTTTTAATTCTTATGGCTGTGTAATTAATCAGCATTATTCATTGTAAATATGTTAAAACGGCTCATCTTGGAGGCCGGGCCTAAATATGTAAAAAGTTGCTGATTAAAAGGTATAGCCATATTAATTTTTATAGCAATTCATTACTTAAAACAGCTTCTTTAATTCCACTTATATGTTTATACATCAATTCAGAAGCCAATGAAGCATTTCTATTCCTTATAGCATTAACGATGCTAATGTGTTCTTCGCAGGACTTTTTAAAATATTGTTTATCTATTAATGCCTTTTGTCTTAACTCCTTTAAAAGGTTCATAAGTTGTTTTATTATTTCTAACATAGCTTGATTATGAGTAGCTTCTGCAATACAAACGTGAAATTCAAGATCATAGTCTTTTTCTTGGTATTCTTCAAGGCTGGTGCTATGAATTTTTTTTGCAAATTTTTCTAAAGTAATTAGTTCTTCTTCATGAGCTCTTTGTATTGCCAGTTTTACTGCTTCAATCTCGAGAATTAGAAAGTACCGGTAAGCGTAAATCAGGCCGCACCAAAAAGGCAATAAAACTTTACACAATGCTCTTGTAGAAGCTGCCCGTGCCGTATCAAAAACCAAAAATACTTAATTTCAAAAAAAGTGGTTGTTTAAGCATAAAATTTCAAATTACCTTTGAGCTATTTGTATAATTTTAGAGTCACTTAATTGCTTTGGGAAACTGAGAAACAAATAATGTGGAATTGTTAACTATATTAGGATATAATAATTAAATGAATACTAACTTGTGGAGGGCTATGAATTGTTTCCTTTTATTGATATTGTATTGATGATTGTAAAAAGTATTCCTACGGTATTTTTTAATCCATTGTTTTGGCTTGTAATTGTATTGGTATGGTTCCAGTACCAGAGGAGTGCAAAATTGGAGGTAAAACTTTATGGCCGGGAAATTCACCCTGCTAGAGATAAAGCAATTTCTGCCATTTTTTTCGGTGTTATAGGAGGAATAGTTGGAAGTTTTGTTTTAATTTTCATCGGTGTCAGCATATCTGATATAGGACTTGCTTATGTATGGATGCTGGCTATCTTGTTTATGATGATACATCCTCGATTTTTATGCTTTTCATATGCTGGAGGAATCGTTTCCCTTTCCAGTTTGATTTTTGGATTTCCCAACATCGATGTTGCAGGCTTGATGGCTATAGTCGGAATCCTTCATTTTATTGAAGGAATTCTTATTTATTTAAGCGGCTATCAGGAAGCCACTCCTATATTTGTTAAAAATGAAAGGCATGGAGTGGTAGGAGGATTCACCTTACAGAAGTTCTGGCCTTTACCGATAGTAGTGCTTTTGACTTTAACGGGGCAGGAACTGCCGGAAGAGGTTATACAAATGCCTGACTGGTGGCCATTAATAAGACCCATACAGCAAACTGAAAACATAATTTACGTTATGTTTCCTGTTGTTGCAGCCCTTGGATACGGGGATATAGCCCTGGCTCATTCTCCCAGAGAGAAAAGTAAAAAATCCGCATTTTACCTTTTTGGTTTCAGTTCGGTATTGCTTTTGCTCGCCATCATTGCCTCGCGGATTAAAATTTTTCAGTACATCGCTGCCCTGTTTGCACCCATTGCTCATGATTTAATAATCCATTATGGAAGAAATATTGAAAAAAAAGCTCCACCTATGTTTGTTGTTCCTGAAAGAGGGGTGAGGGTTTTAGAAGTAATACCCAATTCCCCTGCTGAAGCGATGGGACTAAAAAGAGGAGATGTGATTTTAAGCATAAATGGAATACCTATAAACACGAAGCAGGAATTGAATTTCTTCCTTAGCGATTATCCTACATATGTTTGGCTTGATTGCGCGGACAATGATGGAAAATATTTCAGTGTAGATTACAAAGCCTATCCTGACGGATTGAAGTTTCTAGGAGTTATTTTGGTGCCGGACAGCATGGAAGGAGCGGTAACTGTAGAAGAAAAGGGAGGTCTTTTGCTCAGATGGTTGAAGAACCTGTTTAAAAGCAACAGGATGTGAAGATAGTGAAAACAGTCATTACAAATTTGTTAAGGATAAGGTATCCAATACTTCAGGATGAAACGGCATGGGTATCAGATGGTTACCTGGCTGCTGCCGTATATAATGCAGGTGGTGCGGTATTATAGCAGCAGCTGACCGTGAGCCTTATTGATTACAAAAGCAAATATCCACAGCCCGTTCTCTAACTGACATACCCTTTGGTGTAAATGTTCAACTAATAAACCATACAAAGCCAAAATAGTAGAAGTGGTATGTGGAGAGCGGATAAGCTTTGTAACTTGCCGAGAAATAATAGAAGGAACAATTGAGGGTTGCAAAAGAGTTTTAAACATTTGATAGGATTCTTTACGGCTGATCTTTTGGGTAAGGTCAGCTTTTTTGCATCCATCAAATCACCAATTTCCTTTGTATTAAAAATTTTGTAGTAAATTTTCACGAATGAAAGGGAGGAATTTTTCAAAAAAAATCGAACTTTATACATGTGAAAGAATGTGTGATGCTTTTATCAATAAAAATGATGTACAATAAAACTTTATCTGGATTAAGGCTTTTAAAAACATCTAGAAGGGAGGGTTTAAGTCGAGTTCCCAAAAACCTCATATTATAAAATCCCTTGATAAAGCTCTGGATGTGTTATTGCTATTCAGCAAAAAAAACAGAGAGCTAGGTGTAACAGAAATAGCGCAGGAATTAGGTATGTATAAGAGCACGGTGCATCGTATATTAACGACAATGGAAAACAGAGGATTTTTGCAGAAAAATCCCAAAAATAATAAGTACTGGATCGGATTAAAAATATTTTCTTTGGGTATGTATTACAGTAAGAACATCAAGTTTAGAGATATAGCCAGACCCTTTGCACAAAAACTTGCCGATAAATACATGGAAACTGTTCACATCGCTGTGATTGATTTTGATAAAGAAGAAGGCCCCGAAGTAGTTGTTGTCGATAAGATTCAAAAGGCACAGTTTTTGAGTATGACACCTCCCATTGGTTCAAGCTCACCGGCTCACTGTTCTGCCATGGGAAAAGTGCTGCTGTCTTATTCGAAACCTTCTATTTTAAAGGAAATTATAAAGCGGCCTCTCAAAAAATATACTGATAATACTATAACCAGTGTGGAACGGTTATTAGAGGAATTAAGCATAGTAAGGAAATGTGGTTATGCTATTGATGATGAGGAACTGGAAATTGGATTGACGTGTGTGGCTGCACCCATTTTTGATTTTGACAATGAAGTAGTTGCCTCAATAAGCCTATCTGGTCCGACACCGCGATTAAAGCCAAGGATTGAAAAGGAGATAATCGAAGATGTAAAATCAACAGCCATGGAAATCTCAAGAAAACTGAGATAATATTTTTGACCCTAGATGGGAACGTCGTTCTGTATTACGGAACATCCATAGAAAATATTAGTTCTCCAAAGCAGTTAGCTAGGAACGTTATAGGTTTTTGGTAAATGAAACCCGCCGAAGGGAAGGAGCAAAATCAGAATGAGGGGGCGGGGTGCCCCCGAAAGGATTTACCGGCAGGAGGGTCTCCGGCACTCAAATTGGTTTTTGCTTGTTGAGTTAAATTTGAGAATTTAGTATCGTTATACAGGAGTATTGTTGTTATCCATAAGGCCCGCATTGAGTTGAGTGCCGGAGACGTTGATTAAGTCCAGCCTCAATATAGATAAAGGCTGCTGATTAAAAGGTGTAGCCGTTTAAAATAAAAAAATCAAAGGAGGCGTTGATTGTGAAGCTTGAAATTTTTAAGGAGATGGAGAAACACGGGCATGAACAGGTGATTTTCAACTATGACAAAAAAACGGGGCTAAAGGCTATTATTTGTATTCATGACACAACCCTGGGACCGGCTCTAGGGGGGTGCAGAATGTGGCCTTATGCATCCGAAGCTGAAGCCCTTATCGATGCATTGAGGCTTTCAAAAGGCATGACCTACAAGTGTGCAATTGCCGATACAGACCATGGTGGAGGAAAAACAGTTATTATTGGAAACCCGAAAAAGGATAAAAGCGAGGGGCTGTTTAGAGCTCTTGGGCGGTACGTTCAGGCCTTAAATGGCAGGTACTACACGGGAACAGATGTGGGAACCACTGCAATGGATTTTGTTTACGCTGCAAGAGAATGTGATTATATTGTAGCTTTACCTGAGGAGTATGGCGGCAGCGGTAATTCAGCTATTCCTACGGCATATGGTGTTTATTTGGGGATAAAGGCATCGGTAAAAGAAAAGCTGGATAGGGATTCCCTGGAAGATATAAAAATCGCTGTGCAGGGATTAGGTAAGGTGGGGTGCCGCGTGGTAAGGCATCTTGTAAAAGAAAGAGCCGAGGTGGTTGCTACAGATATTAACAAAGAAAATGTAGAGAGAGCAAAGCATGATTATCCTGCAATAACAATAGTAGAGCCTGATGAAATTTATGATGTGGAGTGTGACGTTTTTTCACCCAATGCACTGGGAGCTGTCATAAACGATGAAACTGTAGAAAGGCTTAAGTGCAAGATAGTGGCAGGTGCTGCCAATAACCAGCTGGCAGAACCAAGGCATGGGGATATTTTGCATGAAAAAGGTATTCTTTATGCCCCTGATTATGTTATAAATGCAGGAGGCCTTATTCAGGTTGCGGATGAATTGATAGGTTACAATCATGAACGGGTCATGAAGAAGACGGAAGAAATATACAACATACTCATGAAGGTTTATAGGATTTCGAAGGAAAAAAACATCCCTACGTACAAAGCTGCAGATACTTTTGTGGAAGAAAGATTGGAGACGATTGCCGCTATTAAAAAAACTTATGTCAAAAACAAATAAACCTTGGAGGGAGAATTATAAAATGATAGAACCCAAAATCCTTGCAATAAATCCCGGGTCAACCTCAACCAAGATAGGTTTGTTTGAAGGCAAAAAATGCTTGTTCAAGAAAACCATTCGGCATGAGGATGAAGAGCTTAACCGTTTTGAAAAAATAGCTGACCAGTTCCAATTTAGAAAAAAAATGATAATCGGAGTGCTTAATGAAGCAAATTTAGATTTAAACACCCTGAATGCGGTTGTTGGAAGGGGAGGTCTGTTAAAACCAATAAAAGGAGGCACCTACAGAGTAAACGAGAAGATGCTAAAAGATCTTAAGGAAGGAGTTCAGGGTGAACACGCTTCAAACCTGGGTGGTATAATTGCCCATTCAATAGCACAGGATTATGGTATTCCAGCATACATTGTTGATCCGGTAGCTGTTGATGAGTTCGAAGTGGTAGCTCGTATTTCTGGTCTGAAGGAGTTGGAAAGAAGAAGCCTTTCTCATGCCCTTAACATAAAAGCAGTTGGACACAAAGTTGGAGCGAAATTGGGTGGGGGCTATTCTGATTATAATTTTGTGATTGTGCACCTGGGAGGAGGAATTTCTGTCACAGCTCACCGTAAAGGCCGAATGATCGATGTAAACAATGCCAACAGTGAAGGCCCGATGTCTCCTGAAAGAACGGGGACGTTGCCAGTCAGTGAACTGGTTGCACTATGTTATTCAGGTAAATACACCTACGAAGAAATGAAGCGGAAAATTACAAGGGAGGGTGGAATTTATTCGTATCTTGGCACCAAAGACATAGTGGAAGTTGAAAAAAGGGCAAGAGGTGGTGATGAGGAAGCACAACTTGTTTTAAATGCAATGATTTACCAAATAGGCAAAGAAATAGGAGCAATGGCAACGGTACTGGAAGGAAAAGTTGATAGGATTATTTTGACAGGAGGAATAGCAAACTCAACTTACATTACAAACAAAATCATAAAGAGAGTTGAATTCATTGCGCCGGTAATTGTGATTCCTGGAGAAGAAGAGATGGAGGCTTTAGCATTAGGGGCTTTAAGGGTAATTACAGGGCAAGAAGAAGAAAAAACTTATGTTTGAGGAGGATGGGATAATGAAATTCAGCAGTTTTTCAGAAATGCTGGAACTAGCTCAGACTTTACCAAAATCAAAGCTCAGTGTTGCCGCTGCTGGTGATGAAACCGTTCTGGAGAGCGTAAAAATGGCTGTAGACAAAGGCTTGATTGAGCCCATTCTTGTTGGAAACAGAGAACGCATTAAAGAAGCAGGGGAGAAAATCGGTTTCGATATACGAGATGAATGGATCATCCATGCTGACTCACTGGAAGAAGCAGCCCGTGAAGCGGTTAAAAAGGTGTCTTCAAGAGAAGCTGATTTGATAATGAAAGGGATGATAGAAACTTCTATTTTCATGAAAGCAGTATTACACCCCGAGTTTGGACTGCGAACGGGAAAAATACTCAGTCATTTAGGTGCTTATGATATTCCTGGTTTCAATAGGATTATTTTTATGACCGATGGCGGCATAAACATTGCACCTGATTTAGAAGAAAAGGCCGGTATACTCCAAAATGCTATTGATGCTCTGATTTCTCTGGGAATACAGGAACCTAGATGTGCTGTTCTGTCCACCGTTGAACTTGTAAACCCCAAAATCCCCTCGACCCTTGAAGCTTCTACCCTGGCCAAGATGGCTCAGCGGGGCCAGATAAAGGGTGGAGTAGTGGAAGGTCCCCTTGCACTGGACAATGCCATAAATGAAGAAGCAGCCAGACACAAAGGCCTGGATGGTCCTGTTGCCGGAAAAGCGGATCTCCTTCTCGTTCCTGATATAGAAGCTGGTAATATCTTTGGTAAAACCATTATTTTCTGTGCCAGAGGAACCATGGCCGGAACTGTGCTGGGTGCTGCCGCTCCGATTGTAATGACTTCCCGTGCCGATACCCCCTATGGGAAATTGTGTTCCATAGCGATTTCGGCCCTTATGGGAAAAGGGTTGTGATAAGTGAATGTAGTGTGTATCTTTTTTTTATGATTGGAGGATTTTTTAAAAACAAAGAGAAATAAATGTAGTAAAACATTATGCAAAGGAGTGACCTCATGAAAATAGCAAGGTTTATACATGATGGAAATACAAAATATGGTATTGTTGAAGGAGATTTTATTATTAAAGAGATCAAAGGGGACCCCTTTATCGATGGAATAGATGTTATTGACAGAAGGAAACATATTTTAGAGGAAGTCAAGCTTTGCGCTCCCACCCTTCCTTCAAAGGTTGTTTGTGTGGGTAAGAACTACCTTGACCACATAAAAGAAATGGGCGGGAAAGATATACCCGAGGAACCCACTTTGTTTATAAAACCCTCAACAAGCGTAATCGGGCATAATGAAAACATTGTAATTCCCAAGATGTCTAGCAGGGTGGATTATGAGGGGGAGGTTGCAGTTGTAATAAAGAACAAAATTAAGAACATATCTCCTGATGAAGTAGAACACCACATCCTGGGTTATACCTGTGCCAATGATGTTACAGCAAGAGACCTTCAGCGAAAGGACGGCCAGTGGACTCGAGCTAAATCCTTTGATACTTTCTGTCCTCTGGGCCCTTGGATTGAAACAGATATAGATGGAGAGTTGAGAATCAGGACTTATTTGAACGGTCAGTTAAAGCAGGATTCGGATACTTCTCATATGATTTTTTCTGTTGAAAAGCTGATTAGTTTCATAAGTTGTATAATGACTCTAAACCCGGGAGATGTGGTGCTTACAGGGACACCTGAAGGAGTAGGGCCTCTCAAGCGGGGAGATGTGATTGAAGTTGAAGTATGCGGGGTAGGAAAATTGAAAAATACTGTTGTTTAGTTTTTGGAATAAAAAGTTCGGATACGTTAACCGGACTTTTATTCTGATACAGTTTGTTAAATTTATGACAGATAAAAAGCCTGGCAAACCGGAAAAAGATTTTTATGAGATTTTATAATATGATAGAAGGTTTTAAGATTTCCCGAAGCTGTGGTAGAAGATGTTCTCGAAAAAATTGTTAAAAAATTAACTAAAAGCCTTGTATAATTTTGTGTTTTGTAGTATACTAATTAGTAGAAGTTTTTGATAATTTTAAAAAAATTAATATTGCTGGCAAGATTTTTTCTTTTTGATTTTTATTGTGAAAGTCATAACTTTATCAATTTGTTTTATTGAGGAAAGGAGGTTCGGAACGTGACAAGAAAGGATTATCTAAAAAGACAGAGAGAAAACCTATTAAAAATTTATGAAACAACAACTGATGATGAACATAAACGAGAAATTCTCAGGAGAATTATGAACATAGACCTGGAAACCCAGGGTAAAGATTCCTTTGGAGAAGTTAAAAAAGGTTATTATACCTTGAAAAGAAACAAAATAATTTACGTCAGACATTAATCCATAAGACCGGCTACCGGTCTTTTTCTTTTAATAACAGAATAAAGGTGTTATAATATATTGAGTATTAAAGTTATTCCAGGTGGAGGAAGGGCTATGGAATTATCTCAACAGAGAATTAGAAGGGATTTGCTCCGTTTGGCCTACCCGGCCATATTGGAAATGATGCTTCATACTACTGTATGGATAGCAGACACAGCGATGGTAGGAAGACTGGGGCCGGTGGAACTGAGTGCTGTTGGGTTAGGAGGAGAGATCTTTTTTACTACGGTTTTTGTCTTTGCTGCCATAGGTGTAGGTGCTACTGCCATGATAGCCAGGTACTATGGTGCGAAGGAATACAAAAAAGTGCATCATATAAGTTCCCAGGTTTTTCTGCTTGGAATTTTAGTAGGCACTTTTGTAAGTGTGTTGTTGTATTTTGTAGGAGATACGGTTATTTACTGGTTTAATATTCCTGAAGAAGTAGCCATTCAATCAGAAATTTACATAAAAACAGCCACAGTGGGAACTTTTTTTATGCTACCCATGTTTGTGAGCATAGCTATATTAAGGGGGATAGGTAATAATCAATTACCCCTTTTAATAGCTATTGTAATTAATACCATAAACATCATCGGGGATTATGTGTTGATTTTTGGTAAATTTGGATTTCCTGCATATGGAGTTAAGGGAGCAGCTATTGCAGCTGCTGCAGGTCATATCGTTGGAGCTGTTGTGATTTGGGTGTATCTGTTTAGCGGTAGATTAGAAGTCAAGCTGGATTTGCAAAACATCATAAAATTTGATAAAGAAATTATTAAGAAAGTTTTAAACCTTAGCACTCCAGCGGGTATAGCAGAGTTAATAACGAATGGAAGCCGAATTGTTTTTTCAATTATGGTTGCTCACCTGGGTGCTGTAGCATATGCGGCCCACCAGGTAGCGGTGGCAGCCGAATCTTTATCTTTTATGCCGGGATTTGGATTCTCTATAGCAGCGACTACTATAGTGGGGCAGAGCCTTGGGGCAAAAGAGCAGGTCCAGGCTTCCAAATCGGGATGGGAAGCTTTGAAACTGGGATTAATGATAATGGTAAGTATCGGATTGTTTTTTCTGATTTTACCTCATCAAATAATAAAGGTATTTATTCCAAACCCTGAAGTGATCGAGCTGGGTGCGTCCTGTTTGAGGATAGCCGCCTTTGAACAACCTGTGATAGCTGTAGAAATGATTTTATCAGGGGCATTAAAGGGTGCTGGTGATACCAGGTGGCCCCTTTATTCTGCCCTGGTGGGAAACTGGTTGATCAGGATTCCTCTTGTGTATTTATCGGTTTTTGTGTTTCATCTGCCTGTAACCTTTGTATGGATAGTTACAGTGATTGATTTTACTGTAAGAAGTGTGATTGTCCTGTGGCGTTTTAAATCAGGGAAATGGACAGCCATAAAAATTTAAAAGGAATAAAAATCCTTTTGTAGAATACATAAAAACCAATCTTTTTTCAGGAGTGGAATAAGATGGGAAGATTTGAGGTTGTTTCAAAGTTCAAACCGCGAGGTGACCAACCCGAGGCCATAAAGCAGTTGAGCCGGGGAATAGAATTGGGAATGAAATTCCAAACCCTTTTGGGGGCAACGGGAACCGGGAAAACCTTTACTATGGCTAACGTAATTCAGGAAGTGCAAAAACCAACCCTTGTGATTGCTCACAACAAAACCTTGGCCGGCCAGTTGTGTAGTGAATTAGGGCAGTTATTCCCCAACAATGCTGTGGAATATTTTGTAAGTTATTATGATTATTATCAACCTGAAGCATATATACCCCATACAGATACCTATATAGAAAAGGATGCATCAATTAATGATGAAATAGACAAGCTGAGACATTCAGCTACCTGTGCCCTTTTTGAACGCAGGGATGTTGTGATAGTTGCAAGTGTTTCTTGCATATACGGCCTTGGTTCTCCCATAGATTACGAAAATCAGGTGATTTCTTTACGCCCGGGGATGATTAAGGACAGGGACGAAGTTATCCGCAGGCTTATAGAAATTCAGTATGACAGAAATGACATCGATTTTTCCCGGGGTAGATTTCGGGTAAAAGGTGATGTATTAGAGATTTATCCCGTTTCATACACTGAGAAAGCGATAAGAATTGAGTTTTTTGGGGATGAGGTTGACAGAATTGTTGAAATCGATACCCTTACGGGAGAAATTCTGGGAGAACGGAACCATGTTTCGATTTTTCCAGCCAGTCACTATGCTACTCCCAGGGATAAGATGGAAAGAGCTATAGAATCTATTAAAAAAGAGTTGAAAGAAAGGTTAAAAGAACTGAGAAGCCAGGGGAAAGAACTGGAAGCACAGCGGCTGGAACAACGGACAAACTACGATATTGAGATGTTGCAGGAAATGGGCTACTGTACAGGTATAGAAAACTACTCAAGACATCTATCAGGGCGTAAGCCTGGAGAACCCCCGTACACCCTTTTGGATTATTTTCCTGATGATTATCTTATAATAATAGATGAATCCCATGTGACCATTCCTCAACTGAGGGCAATGTATGGTGGTGACAAGTCAAGGAAAGATACCCTTATAGAGCACGGATTCAGACTCCCTTCAGCTTATGACAACAGGCCATTAACCTTTGAAGAGTTTGAAGAGCGAATCAATCAGGTGATTTTTGTTTCTGCAACACCCGGTCCTTATGAATTGGAACGCAGCCAGCAGGTTGTTGAGCAGATAATCAGACCAACTGGACTTGTTGATCCTAAAGTTACAGTGAAACCTGTAAAAGGCCAGATTGATGACCTTGTCACCATGATTAATGAGCGTATACAGAAGAATCAGCGTGTGCTGGTGACAACCCTTACTAAAAAAATGGCAGAGGATCTCACCGATTATCTTAAGGATCTGGGAATAAAGGTAACCTATCTTCATTCCGAGATAAACACTCTGGACAGGCTGAAGATTTTACGAGATTTGAGATTGGGTAAATATGATGTGCTTGTGGGAATCAACCTGTTGAGGGAAGGTCTTGATCTACCGGAAGTTTCGCTGGTAGCCATTCTGGACGCTGATAAGGAGGGCTTTTTGCGGTCTGAAACCTCTCTTATACAGACCATTGGAAGGGCTGCAAGGAATGTAGATGGTGAAGTGATAATGTATGCGGATACCATTACCAGTTCCATGAAAAAAGCTATTGATGAGACCAACAGACGCCGGAGAATACAGATGGAATACAACAGGAAACATGGAATCAAACCTCAGACCATCAGAAAGGATGTTTACAGAGTTATTCAGGCTACTAAGGTTGCAGAAAAACAAGAGGAATATACAATAGATAGAATAACCAGTCTGGATGTTTTGAAACTGAAAGGAAACGAACTTGAGAAATTAATATCGGATCTGGAACAGGACATGAAAAAAGCGGCGGAAACATTGGAGTTTGAGAAGGCGGCGGAAATAAGGGATATTATCATAGAACTGAAAGGAATAGCAAATCAAAAAGGCAAGAAAGTTAGGGTTTCAGGTTGATCTGATGAATTTAAGGAGGTGAAAAGCGTGGCCCAGGATAAGATTATAGTGAGGGGAGCAAAAGAACACAATTTAAAGAACATCGATGTAGAAATACCAAGGGATAAGCTGGTAGTAGTGACGGGATTGAGTGGTTCAGGCAAATCTTCGTTGGCTTTTGATACCATTTATGCTGAAGGCCAGAGAAGGTATGTAGAATCTTTATCAGCCTATGCCCGGCAGTTTTTAGGCCAGATGAAGAAACCTGATGTAGAGTCTATAGAGGGATTATCCCCTGCTATTTCTATAGATCAGAAAACCACCAGCAAGAATCCCCGTTCTACAGTGGGAACCGTTACAGAAATATACGATTATTTGAGACTGCTGTATGCCCGGGTGGGTACACCTCATTGCCCCGAATGTGGCCGTGAAATCTCTCAACAGACTGTGGATCAAATAGTTGATAAAGTAATGGAACTTGAAGAAAAAACCCGGATACAGGTGCTGGCACCAGTCATAAGAGGTAGAAAAGGAGAATATGTTAAGCTGTTAGAGGACATAAAGAAGATGGGGTTTGTAAGAGTCAGGGTTGATGGGGAAATAATGGATGTTAACGAAGAAATCAAACTGGATAAGAATAAAAAGCACAACCTGGAGATTGTGGTGGACAGGCTTATTATCAAGCCGGGAATCGAAAAAAGGCTGGCGGATTCTATCGAAACAGCCCTTGCACATGCTGAAGGTATTGTGTTAATAGATGTATTGGGTAAGGAAGAGCTGCTTTTCAGCCAAAATTTTGCATGTATCCAGTGTGGAATCAGCCTTGAAGAATTGGCACCTCGTATGTTTTCTTTCAACAGCCCCTATGGTGCCTGTCCCAGGTGTGATGGCCTTGGAAGCAATATGGAAATCGACCCGGACCTTGTTATACCTGACAAAAGAAAAAGCCTGAATGATGGTGCTATAGAACCATGGAGCGGTAAGCGGGAGAACGGGTATTATTATCAACTCCTCAAAGCGGTAGCTGATTTGTATGGCTTTAATATGGATACTCCTGTAGAGGAACTGGATGATGAAATTGTGGAAGTGCTGCTGTATGGGAGCAGTGAGAAGATAAGAGTAAGATATGAGAACCGGTATGGCCGGGTAAGGGTATATGAAACGTATTTTGAAGGAGTAGTTAACAATTTGGAAAGGCGTTACAGGGAGACTTCTTCTGATTATGTGAGGAAGAGCATAGAAGAGTTTATGAGCAACAAACCGTGTCCCATGTGTAAAGGAGCAAGATTGAAGAAGAAAAGCCTTGCAGTAACGGTAGGAGGCAAATCCATATATGATGTTACCCGAATGTCTATCAGTGAAGCTTTAAAGTTTTTTAATGAACTGAAACTTTCCCGAAAAAAACAGATGATTGCCGGACAGATTTTAAAAGAAATCAAAAGCAGGCTTACTTTTCTTGTTGATGTCGGCCTGGACTACCTGACTCTTTCCCGTTCCGCAGAGAGCCTGTCAGGGGGCGAGTCTCAGCGGATCCGTCTTGCCACTCAGATTGGTTCACAGCTTATGGGGGTTTTATACATTCTGGATGAGCCCAGCATCGGGCTTCATCAAAGGGATAATGCCAGGCTCTTAAAAACGCTGAAAGAATTAAGAGATCTGGGTAACACACTAATAGTAGTAGAACATGATGAAGAAACCATGTATGCAGCAGATTATATTATCGATATAGGCCCGGGAGCAGGGGCCCATGGAGGGAAAGTTGTCGTTGCAGGCCCTATTGAGAAGATCAAGAACTGCAAGGAATCCATTACAGGTCAGTACCTGTCAGGGAGGAAACAGATTCCCATTCCCGGGCGAAGAAGAATACCTCATAAAAATCGATGGTTAGAGATCAAAGGGGCTCGAGAGCACAACCTGAAAAACATATATGTTAGGATTCCTGTTGGTACCTTTACGTGTGTAACAGGTATATCAGGCTCCGGGAAGAGCACATTAATCAACGAAATACTGTATAAAAGCATGGCAGCAAAGCTTCATAACTCAAAGGTAAAACCCGGTGAACATGATGGAATAAAAGGTGTGGAGTATTTTGAAAAGGTTATTGATATTGACCAGTCTCCCATTGGAAGAACCCCTAGATCCAATCCGGCAACCTACACCAAGGTTTTTGACGATATTCGAGAAATATTCTCAAAAACTCCGGAAGCGAGGATAAGGGGCTACAAACCCGGTCGATTCAGCTTTAATGTAAAGGGTGGTAGGTGTGAAGCGTGTAAGGGTGATGGGATTATAAAGATTGAGATGCACTTTTTACCCGATGTTTATGTTCCGTGTGAAGTGTGCAATGGGAAGAGATACAACAGAGAAACTCTGGAGGTAAAATACAAGGGTAAAGCCATTGCTGATGTACTGGATATGACCGTAGAGGAAGCTCTGGATTTCTTTAAAAACATCCCTAAAATAAAAAGAAAGCTCGAAACCATGATGGATGTAGGATTGGGATATATCAAGCTGGGACAGCCGTCCACAACCCTCTCTGGAGGAGAAGCCCAGAGGGTAAAACTGGCTACAGAACTTTCCAGAAAAAACAACGGTAAAACTCTCTATATTCTCGATGAGCCAACTACAGGCCTGCATATCGCTGATGTGCACAAGCTTCTCAAGGTATTGGATAGATTAGTAGAATCAGGAAGCACCGTTGTGGTAATCGAACACAATCTGGATGTTATCAAAACTGCTGATTATATTATCGATCTAGGGCCTGAAGGTGGTGACAGAGGAGGGAAAATAGTAACAGCAGGTACCCCCGAAGAAGTTGCTCAGGTTCCAGAATCTTATACAGGTCAGTTTTTAAAAAAGGTGCTGGCTAAAAAAAATGAACAGAATGCACCTGGTAAAAAACAGGCTGTTTGACAGTTTAGAGGTCAACAGCCTGATTGGTTTATTTCCTCCACTTTGACAAAAAATTCTTTACCTGATACTACTATTCTATATAATTTAGCAGGTTGTACGGTTTTGGGTTTGGTCTTTAATTCTTCAAAGATTTTGTGTTGAGCAATGATGGCTTCTCTGGCTTCCTCCAGAGTAGTTTTTGTAAATTTTATTTTATCCCCCGGTTTGAGCTGAGTAATTTTGTTTAAATCAACTGAAATAACGGTGGCAATTTTTGCATAACCACCGGTGGTCTGTCTGTCTGCAAGCATTATAATGGGTTGACCGTGACCCGGAACCTGAATGGCTCCAAGGGGGATACCATCAGATATGATGTCGGCACTCTCCTTGTGTTCGATGATAGGACCTTTTAACCTGTATCCCATCCGATCGGATTGGGGAGTTACTTCATACATAGATGATAGAAAAACATCAATACTTTCATTTTCAAACAATTCATCCTGAGGGCCCAGAATTACTCTAATTTCTGCTTCATTTTTATACCGGGGGATTAGATGTTTCGGGAGTATGCGCTCTTTAAATGGAACACTATTAGATGTTTCATAAACTTTGATAACATCACCTGATGCAAGTTTACGCCCATCCAGTCCTCCGAGTTTTGCCCTCAAGTAAGTGGACCTGCTTCCCATCACCAGGGGGACATCTATTCCGCCCCTTACAGCAATATATCCTCTCAAACCTGTTTTCAGGCTACCAAAACTGATAATGCTTCCTTTTTTTACAAAGAGGGATTGCCACATAGCTACAGGTTTGCCGTCTATAAAGGGTGCAGCATCAGCACCGGTGACGGCTATAACAGCATTTTTCAAAAACTCCATTTTGGGCCCCTGAAGGGTAAACTCGATGGCGGCATCCCCATCATTATTTCCTACCAGCAAGTTGGCAACGGTGTATGAGAAAAGATCCATCGCTCCCGCAACAGGCATCCCAAACCTTTGATAACCTTTCCTGCCTTTATCCTGAATGGTTGTTAAAGGCCCGGGTTCGATTATTCTGATTGTATCCACATCAATACCTCCTTTTACTGGATGATCTTTACAGTGTAACTGCCGTTTTCAACCTGTGCTTTGATTGAGTGGTAGTGCTGTTCATTTACACTCACAAATTTCAGGTAATCACCCGCCTGAAGCAGGAAGGGTTGTTTGCCATAAGGATCAAACAGTTTCAAGGGTGTTCTGCCTATCAATCTCCAGCCACCAGGGCTTTCTATGGGATAAATACCTGTTTGATTCCCGGCAATACCAACACTGCCTTCTGGTATTTTTGTTCTCGGGTTTTCGAGTCTGGGGGTGGCGATTTTTTTAGACATTCCTCCCAGATAAGGAAATCCTGGAGTAAAGCCCAGCATGTATATGAGATATTTTCTTTCTGTATGAATCTTAATAACTTCTTCAACAGAGAGGTTGTTGTGTTGAGCCACAAACTCTAAATCAGGTCCAAACTTACCTCCATATACTACAGGAATTTCAATAGTTTTCGGTTTTTCGATTTCTGTTGGTTTGATGTTTTTTTCAAGAGCCTTTAGTTCTGTTAACAAATCCATTCCATTAATAACGAGGGGGTCATAAAGCACCAGAAGAGATCTATATGTAGGTATAACTTCCTCTACGCCTTTGATTTCGCTTTTTTCAATAGCAAGAAACATGTTTCTAACCTTTGAATTGACTTTTTCAGAAATTTCGTTTTCAAATTCTACGACAATTCCCCTATCACCTGCAATTTTGTATTCTGCTGACACGCAAACTCCTCCTTTAAAAAAGGAGGGGAGGGAGAAGCCCTCCCCGTAAGATTGATACACAGTTAACCACTCAGTTTGGATATGACACTGAGAAGGGAACGGGCACCGAGGATGATTGTTACAAATATAACCAGTGCACCCAACAGGTTTGAAAGACCAGAGTTTATATACCTTCCCAGTCTTTCTTTGTTGTTCATTACCCATACCAGGTAAATTGCCGAAATGGGTAGCAGGATACCGTTAGCGGCTTGAGCAAAGATGATAACCTGAACCGGGGAATAACCCAGGCTGGAACCAATAAGGCCTGCCAAAACAATTATGATCCAGACGGCTCTGAAGTTTTTAGCGCGCAAGTTCCGTTCCCAACCAAGAGCACCGGCTGTTGCAAAAGCTCCAGCCAGAGGCGCGGTAACAGCAGAAGAAAATCCCGCTGAAAAAAGACCTATAGCAAAGAACCATTTTGCCCATGAACCCAACAGAGGTTCCAGCTGTATCGCCATTTGACCGGCATTTTTAATCTCTGTGGATGTTCCGTAGAAGGCAGCAGAAGCAGTAACTATGATGGCCATAGAAATAATGCCGCCCAATATAATGGAAAAGATGGTATCAAAACGGGCTGTTGGTAAATCTTCAGCTTTATTCCATTTTTCCTGCACTGCAGAGGCGTGCAGGAAAAGATTGTATGGAACTACAGTTGTTCCTATCAAAGCAACTGCTATGGTGATACCAGCACCTTCAGGAATTCTTGGGATAAAAATACCTTTAAGAATGGCTGCGAGATCGGGTCTGATTATTATTGCGGTAAGGATAAAAGCAAAGCTCATTACAATTACCAGGCCAATCAAGACCTTTTCGATCAACTTATAATTACCCGACCACAACAAAAAGAAGGCTATTATAGCCATAATGGGTCCCCATATGTTTGCCGAGATTCCCGAAAGAGTGGAAAGTCCCATTGCTCCTCCTAATATATTTCCCGTTTCGTAAGCTGCACAACCGATACCTATGGCTGCTACTACCAAAAAAATACTAATTCCTTTTGCGATGGGGTTTTCAAACTGATTTCTCAAAGCTTCACCAAGGCCTTCCCTTGCAACGATACCAAGCCTCATAGACATTTCCTGAAGAATAATGGTTGCTATTATAGAAAAGGCCATGGCCCACAGTAGCACGTAGCCGTAACTGGCACCTGAAATTGTGCATGTTGTTACCGTTCCTGGCCCTATAAAAGCAGCGGCAACAAGGGCACCGGGGCCAATATTTTTAACTTTTTCAATAAAACTATTCAATCAGATCTCCTCCTTTATGAAGATTAATAATATTCTGCCAACTGTTCATTTTTGATATCAGTTATAAACATGTGTCCCGGGGAATGGGTGATCATTATTGATGGTTTTGTTTCCATTGCAACGGCCTGAGGAGTAACTCCACATGCCCAGAACACAGGAAGTTCTCCTTTTCTGATGGTAACAGCGTCACCAAAGTCTGGAGAGTTGATGTCCTTTATACCTATGGATTGGGGATGACCGATATGAATAGGAGAGCCGTGAACAGCTTTGTATCTTGAAGTAATCTCAACAGCCTTTGGTATTAACCTGCCTGGAATGGGACGCATAGAAACCACCATAGGGCCTTTGAACCTGCCGGCTTCTTTGCATTGAATGTTTGTTATGAACATGGGGACATTCTTTTTCTCCTCAATGTGTCTTACCGGAATGCCTGCTTTTAAAAACGCAGCTTCAAAGGTGAAACTGCATCCTATGAGGAAAGCTACAAAGTCTTCTCTCCAGTATTTGAGAATGTTTGTTACTTCGGCTGTAAGTTTACCTCTTTCATATATCCTGTATTTTGGAAGGTCCTGTCTGATATCAGCACCGGGTGCAGTTAATTTGGGTTCGGGATCTCCCGGATCTGTAACATCAAGCACAGGACACGGTTTGGGGTTTCTATGGATAAAAAGCATAAACTCAAAAGCGAGTTCCTCTGGAAGTATTACCAGGTTAGCCTGAGCATACCCTGCGGCAAGGCCGGCTGTTGGTCCTGTGAATTCCCCTTTTCTTATAATTTCCCGTAACCTTGAAGGGGAAGCTGCTTTTAAATCTTCCATAACTTTTCCTCCCCATTAACTTATAAAATCTTTCATAGGCCTGATCTCGATTCCATTTTTTTCGAGTTCGGTTTTCAAGTGTTTGACCAATTCAACAGCCTGAGGATTATCTCCGTGAACACATACTGTATCTGCTTTTAGTGTGATCTCTGTTCCATCTATAGCAGCAACTTTCCCCTCGGTAACCATTTTTATCACTCTTCGGGTTACTGTTTCTGGATCTTTTATTACTGCTCCGGGTTTTTTCCTGGAAACCAGAGTGCCGTCAGGGTTATATGCCCTGTCAGCGAACACTTCACTGGCAACCCGTAATCCCAGTTCCTTACCGGCCCTGTACATGGCTGACCCTGCTGCTGCAACATAAATCAAGTTGTCATTTACCTGTTTGATTGCTTTGCCTATTGCCATAGCCAGTTCATAATCTGTTGAAGCCATGTTGTTCAATGCACCATGTGCTTTCACGTGTTGTAGCAGTATGCCTCTGGACCTTGCAAAAGCATCAAGGGCTCCAATTTGATATATCATGCTGGTTCTAACTTCTTCAGGATCCATATACAGTTTTCTTCGGCCAAAACCGACCAGGTCAGGAAAACCGGGATGGGCCCCTACACACACACTGTTTTCCAGGGCAAGCTTCACAGTGTAATCCATAACATTTGGATCTCCGGCATGAAATCCACAGGCTATGTTTGCTGAAGTAATGTATCTTATAACTTCTTCATCGAGACCCAGCTTGTATACTCCAAAGCTTTCTCCCATATCACAATTGATATCGACCATCAGCTTTGTCATAGACCCTACCCTCCTTTTTTGATATTATATTTTAAGTATTACGTAGCAAGAAATATACCAAAAAGTTACTTGCACCCTGTTTCAGGCACACAAAAACAACAACCCCTAACAGAGAAGGGTTGTTAGAATGTTTGGAATTGCAAAGGATTCAGCAAAAAGCCGAAAATTTGCCGTGCGTTTTAGCACGATAGTTTGAACAAGCACGTTGCAAATCCGCACACTTATAGATTATATTTATCCAATCGTCTAAGGAGGGTAAATCTGCTGATTCCAAGGAGTTTTGCCGCTTTAGTTTTGTTGCCATCTGCCAGTTTCATGGCCTGTTTAATGCATTCTTTTTCTAAATTTTCCACTTCCTCTTCCAGGGAAAAATTTCCTTTCTGTATTTTAGATAGACTTTCGTTTCTGGAAACATTGAGATTGTTATTGATAACATGTGCTTTGTTGTCCAGAAGTTCACCAGGGAGATGTTTTTTTATGACAATCCTGTCATTGTCATTTATGAATATCATGATTCTTTCGATTACGTTCCTGAGTTCCCTCACGTTTCCCGGCCATGGGTATGTTACAAGTATTTGTTTTGCATCTTCAGAAAAATCATCAACCTTTTTTCTTAAGATTTTCTTGAAATGATAAAGAAAATATTGAGCTAACGGAATGATGTCTTCCTTTCTATGGCGCAATGGAGGCACGTGCAGGGGAACAACATTAAGCCGGTAAAAGAGGTCTTTGCGAAACCTTCCCCTTTCAACCTCTTTTTCAAGATCTTTGTTAGTCGCAGCGATAATCCTTACATCTACTTTTTTGTCTTTGAGTCCCCCTACGCGTTTGAATTTTTTTTCTTCCAAAAATCTTAACAGTTTTACCTGGGTTTGGAGTGGAAGTTCTCCGATTTCATCAAGAAACAGAGTGCCTCCATCAGCGGCTTCAATTAACCCTTTTTTTGGTCTGTCAGCGCCTGTAAAGGCGTTTTTTTCAAATCCAAAAAGCTCACTTTCTATAAGGTTATGAGGAATAGCACCACAGTTTATATCAACGAAGGGTTTGTTTCTTCTTGGGCTTGTATCATGTATCTTTCGAGCCACCAGGCCTTTGCCTACACCAGTTTCTCCCAGAATCAACACTGTTACATCCTGGTTGCTGGCAAGAATGCGAGCCTTTTGCATAACTCTTTTCATTTTTAGACTTTCTCCAATAATCTCGTTATCACCCAGGAAGGCTTGCTGTTGTTTCTTTAAAAGTTTTACTTCTTTTTTCAAATCTTGTGTTTCAAAAGCTTTCTTTATTACTATGTTTAGTTCGTCAAGATCAAAAGGTTTTTCAATGTAATCGTAAGCACCCTTTTTGATGGCAGTAACGGCTGATTTTGTATCACCATACGCCGTTATTATAATTACCACAATTTCCTGATCATATTGTTTTATTTCCTCAAGGAGATCAATGCCATTAATATCGGGCAGTCTGATATCAAGGATAACGAGATGAGGATTGTTTTTTTCTATTGCTTCTATACTACCGATGCCTTTTGGGAAGGTGAATACCTGATAGCCGAGGTCCCTTAACCCTTCTTTAAGAGAAAGCCTGATCGTTTGTTCATCATCTATTACGAGGATGCGTTTTGCCAAGAGCTTTCACTCCTTTCGTGAACAGGTAAAGTAATTATAAATTTTGTGCCTTTGTTTACTTTGCTGATAACTTTGACCTCTCCATTGTTTTGCATAACCAGTCTTTTCACAACAGATAAACCCAGGCCTGTGCCCTCAGGATCTGTGGTAAAAAAAGGATCAAAAATTCGATTCAGGTGTTTTGGTGGTATGCCTCTACCGGTATCTTCAATGATGATGTGAAAAACCCTGTTATTATGAGATTTTACGGCTGTTATCTTCAACGTGCCGCCCTTTTGCATTGCTTTTAAAGAGTTCATGAAAAGGTTTATAAAAACCTGTTTAAATTGATCTCTATCAACTTTGATAAAAATATCCTCGGGTATATCTTTGATAACTTCTATTTCTGAAATCTTGAAGTGCTCTTCCAGCAGGTTAATGGAGTCGATGATTATAGAATCCAACTCTGTTACTTTGAAATGAGGTTCTCTGGGTTTTGCGAAATTTAAAATATCAGAGATGAGTTTGTTCATTCGATCAATTTCTGCAAGGATGTTTTCGAGCAGTACTTTTGCTGCACGATTTTCTTTGAACCTTTTAATGAGCACCTGTGAACTGGTTTTAATCCCTGTTAAGGGGTTCCGGATTTCGTGAGCAAGTCCTGCGGCCAGCTCGCCGAGGGAAGTCAGCCTATTAATTTGTTCTATTTTTTCCTCGATCTTTTTTCTTTTGGTAATATCATTAAAGCTACAGAGGGCACCGTTAATTTGCCCCTTTTCGTTTGTCAGAAGGGATGTGTTGATTTCTATGACTTTTTCATTTCCTTTTGGGTCATAGAATCTTAATATTTTGTTTATCTGTTTGCCTGTGGTAAGGGATTTCTGTGAGAGTTTTATAAGTTCTTTGCAGACACCCGATTTGTGTTTGTCAACATCCTCTGTATTGATAATTGTCTGTGCGGCTCGGTTGATGGAGATAACCTTTCCGGTACTATCGATGGTTATGATTCCTGTGGTGGTGCTACGCAGGATGTCTTCATTTATTTCTTTGATTTTCCTCAACTCTTCAGTGCTTGCTTTGATTTTTTTGATCATGTTGTTAAAAGATTCTGCCAGAATTCCAATTTCATCTTTTCGTTTGAAATTCAATTGTTTATCCAGATCGCCTTTGGAAATCTTGTTACACACATCTGCCAATTTTTTTATGGGTTTTGAAAGATTGTGTGCTATGGCAATGGTTAGTTCTACTGCTATGATAGCAAAAATAATGGCCACCAGTATCGTGTATTTCTGGATATCGAGGAGAGAAGATGTTACATCATTGAGAATTACTCCTGTTCCTATATACCAGTTTTTAGAGGAAACTTTTTTAAACAAAAACATAAACTTGACCGTCTCGTTTTTTGGTTTGTTTTGTATGTTCAATTTTATGTATTTATCACTGCTTGATTCTAAGAGTCTTTTATTGATAAATGCGGTGTTTTTAATGTCATAATCACTGTAAACCAGATTTCCCGAATGATCTATGATAATTATCCGGGTTTGCTTTAAATCTTTGATGTGATTTATTATGTCTTCCCTGCCAAAATTTTTATTGAGCTCTATGATCCTGGAAACTTCATCAATGTCTGACTGCATTTCCATGATTTTATTCTCAAGAAACAGATGATAACTTCCTTTATACGAAACAATACCAACAGCCAGTATGGGTATGATAACCAGTATGAGAAAGGGAATGAGGATTTTGTTTTCTATATCAAGCTTCAAAATCTTCTCCCCCTTTTTGCCTTTTATACGTTAAAAGGCTTACAACGACAAAAAGCATAAATGATATAATTACTCCTGGCAGGGCAGGGTTGACCATGTAATCGGAAGTGATGGGCGTTATGGAAACATAACCTGTTTTGAACATGTAAAAGGGGAGACAGGTAAACAGACCTCCTAAAAATGCAGCAAGAGCCCCTTCACTTGTGGCTTTTTTCCAGAAGACTCCACCATACAGGGGGACAAGAAAAGTAGAAGCAAAGATTCCCCAGATTTTAGCGCCAAATATCAAAAGGCTTGGAGGTGGATTGAAAGCCAGGAGCAGTGAGATGGTACCCCCCAAACCTACGAAAAGCCTGTTCAGGTTCAAAAAGGTTTCCTCATTTATTGTGGGATTAACCAGGTTTTTGTAAATGTCGTGGCAAAAACCGCTTGCCAGGATCAGAAGCTGGGAGTTTGCTGTAGATATTGCTGCTGCTATAGTGCTTATAAGAATAAATCCGCTGTATCGAGAACCAATGATGTTATCGATAATGTATGGAAAAATTTCATCGATGGAACTTATACCTGATGCCGTTGGCATTAAAACTCTTGATCCCAGACCGATAATAACTATAGAAGAATATATTGTAAATAGTATCAGCACGGTAATTCCAACCATGTTTGTAGCGGTTTTGCGGTCTTTCGCGGAAATGATTCTTATGGCGTACTGGGGATTGGCAGCAAGACCCAGGCCCCATCCAAAAAAAGATGACAGCAGCAAAAGAGGAGGCTGTAGACCGTTGGCAAAGGGGTCCAGCAGGCTGCCGGTGGAGGTATAGAAACCACTGCCTTTTATCACTTCAGTATTGATTTTTGCCGCCTGAAGGTGCATGTATGTTATACTGTTGAGTTTAGTAAGGATTAGAAGTCCGGCGAAAACGCAGCCTGAGAGTATCAGAACAAAATTTATTATGTCGGTTCTGGCCACTGAATACAGACCGCCAAAAGTTGTATATAGGATAAACAGATACACGAGGAAAATAGCAAGGGTGTATGGAATATCAAGTAGCCTGTTCATTACAATTCCAAAGCCCCTGATCTGAATAACAATGTAGAAAATATAACCTATGATGATAATTAAACCACTTGCAGCCTGTAGAAAAGGGTTGCCGTATCTAACCAGGAAAAACTCGGGTACAGTTTGGATCGAGTATTTTTTCAGCTTGCCTGCCAGCAGCACTATCAGAAAGGCGCCAAAAAACCAGCCTATCACACTATAGAGCATTACAGAATACCCAAAGGCATACAAAGAACCCGTTAATCCTAGCATAGAAGCAGCACTGAACCATGTTCCTGCAAAAGTGGATATGCTTGTAAAAAGCCCCAAAGAGCTATCAGCGATGTAAAAATCTCGTGATGTTTTTGTCTTATTAAAACCATACTTTCCAAACCACAGTATGAAAATTGTATAAAACACGAAATAAAACATGTTGATAAAGGATTTGTTCATTGAAGGTCACCTTTTGAATTCTTTTTTGTTAATAATCTGAGCAGCAATAAATGGAGCAATACCTGTAATAAAAGTAGGTATAATAACAATTACCCAGGTTTTAACGGGAAGCCCCAACCACCAGATTTTTTCCATGTGCTGTATTCCCCCGATTTAATATGGAATAAAACTTTTAATTTAAAATGGATCCCCAATCAAATCTCAAACAATCAGCTTAATAAATTTGCAAGTGTGATGTTTTTTAATTTTTTCTACAAATGCAGTGCATATTCCTTCAATATTACCTTTTTTAGATATTATAGAAAAAACAAGATCAAACCGCCTCTAAAAAGAAGTTTTTCAGCAAAACCCAAAAAAAGCATGAATGAAAAACATTTAAGGCTGCGAAATATACGTTAGTTTAAAAAAAACTTGAAATTTGACTAATTTTTAGATAAAATATCAGTATCAAGGGAATAGATGGAACATTTCTGAATGAAGAATTCGAGAGAGAGTCGGGTGATAACCGGCCGCCGAAGGGGTAAACTTCAATTAGTTCCGATTGAAGTGAAACTCTCAGGCAAAAGGATCGGATTCTGACGGAACTCTGGAGAACACCCTTGAGGTGTACCGAAGGGGAGTGTTGTTTTAATCTCTCAGGTAAATGGACAGAGAAGGCCGAAGGGAACGAGGAGGCCTTCTCTGTTTTTTTTTGAGGTGATTTTGTGAATGCTTTAATTATTACAAACAATGAACTGGTAAAGAACAAAATACCCAAAGCACAGGTAGTGTTTGTTGATGGGAGCGTATGGGATGTTATAAAAAAAACGCGCGATATGGTGTATCAAAACCATGAACTACTAACTCATCCCCTTTCCGGGAGTTTGAAGCCCGACCAGACTCCCTATAAGTCTATAATTATTTCTCGGCAGCAGCCAGCTATACATTTTGATTCTGCCATAATAATTTCCAACACAATAGAGACTATCAGAAAGATGGGTTACAGAAAACCCGAAGAGATCAAAGACAATACCGTTAAAAAGGATTATATGTATGTGGACTACTGCCTGATCCTATTTGCTTTAAACAGATTAGAAAAACTTTAGGAGGTTAAAGACTATGGAAGTTTACGATGTTATGATCATTGGGGGCGGTCCCGCCGGCTTATCAGCAGGTCTTTATGCTTCCAGGTCCAGACTAAGAACACTGCTCATTGAAAAGGATAGAACAGGAGGTCAGGTTAATACAACTGAGGACCTGGAGAATTATCCAGGTATTATGGATGGAATAAAAGCTTCCCAGCTTATGGAGAGGATGACAGAACAGGCAAAAAATTTTGGTACAGCTTTTATAAAGGATAAAGTGACCGATATCATTCCGGAAGGAAATATTAAAGTAGTCAAAGGTGAAAAGGGCGATTACAGAGGGAAAACCGTAATAATAGCTACCGGTGCAACTCCCAGAATGCTGGGAGTAAAGGGTGAAAAGGAGTTTACTGGTAAGGGAGTTTCCTACTGTGCTACATGCGATGCTAACTTTTTTGTAGACCTGGATGTGGCTGTAGTTGGAGGGGGAGATTCGGCGATAGAAGAAGCTCTGTACCTTACAAAATTTGCGGAAAAAGTTTATGTAATTCACAGGCGGGACCGGTTAAGGGCAACAGGCAGCCTTCAGGAAAGAGCAAAACGAAACAATAAAATACATTTCATCTTGAATACGGTGGTGTCAGAGATAAAAGGGGATGGGATTGTAGAAAAAATAACTATTAGAAACAAGAAGACCGGGGAAGAAAAAGATCTAAAAATAGACGGAGTTTTTATATTTGTAGGGACACAACCCATCTCGGACTTTGTTAAAGATGTAATTAAAACCGATGATGAGGGTTATATTATAACTGATGAGTTTATGATGACTTCAATGGAGGGAGTTTTTGCGGCAGGTGATGTCAGAAAAAAATTTTTGCGTCAGGTGATTACAGCTGCGGCGGAGGGGGCCATAGCAGCAACGGCTGCTGAAAAATATATAAATGGAGAACTTAAAACAGAAAAACGGGAGGTGAGCTGAGTGATACAAGTGGATAAAAACAACTTTGAAGAGGAAGTTTTAAAAGCTGAAGGCCCTGTGCTGGTGGATTTTTGGGGCCCCACATGTGCACCCTGTAAGGCATTGGTGCCTGAAGTGGAAAAACTGGCACAAAAATACGAAGGAAAAATGAAGTTCTGCAAACTCGATGTTTCCAAAAACCGTCGTCTGGCAATATCCCAGCAGGTAATGGGTCTTCCTACCATTTTGATCTACAAAAATGGCGAGAAAGTCAAAGAATTAAATCGCGATGTTACTCCTAAAAAAATCGAAGCAATGATACAGGAAGTAATTGATGAATAATGAGTATTTTAGAAAAATATACTCAGAAATGGAGGTGAAGTGTTATTGAAATATCAGTTGGGAAGAATAAAAATAAAAGATATAGCCTTTGGAGATAAAACTGCAGTTGATTCAGGAACTCTATACATAAACAGGGATGAACTGATTGAGTTAATAAAAGAAGATAAACGAATCAGAGAAGTAAATGTTGAACTAGCAAAACCCGGGGAGAGTGTAAGAATTGTTCCGGTGAAAGATGTCATTGAACCGAGAGTAAAAGTGGAAGGTAAGGGTGTTATTTTTCCAGGAATGCTGGGCAAACCCGAGAATGTAGGAACCGGTAAAACTCTGGTTCTGGATGGTGCTGCAGTGGTTACAGCAGGCAGCATAGTAGGATTTCAGGAAGGCATAATAGACATGACAGGCCCGGGAGCAGAATATACACCTTTTTCAAAAACAAACAACATTGTTTTGGTGTGTGAACCCATTGAGGGCTTGGAAAAGCATGAACACGAAGCTGCAGTAAGAATGGCGGGTTTAAAAGCAGCAAGCTATCTGGGTAATGCAGCAAGATACCAGGAACCCGAAGAACTTGAGGAATATGAAGTTTTACCTATAAATGAGGCTCTTGCGAGATACCCCAACCTGCCGAAAGTTGTTTATGTTTATCTGCTTCAAAGCCAGGGCCTACTGCATGATACGTACGTGTATGGTGTTGATGCTAAAAACATACTTCCTACTATTATCTATCCTACAGAAGTAATGGATGGTGCAATAGTGAGCGGAAACTGTGTTTCAGCCTGTGATAAGAATACCACGTACCACCATCAGAACAATCCAATAATTCAGGACCTTTATAAGCGGCATGGAAAAGACATCAACTTTATCGGTGTTGTTATTACAAATGAAAATGTGACCCTTGCCGATAAAGAACGCTCATCCAATATGGTTGCAAAACTGGTAGAATTTTTGGGTGTTGACGGAGCAATAATTTCAGAAGAGGGTTTTGGCAATCCTGATACAGACCTGGTGATGAACACCGTTAAAATTGAAGAAAAGGGAGTAAAAACTGTGGTAGTTACCGATGAATATGCAGGAAGGGACGGTATGTCCCAGTCTCTGGCTGATGCCGACAGGAGATGTGATGCTGTTATCAGTGGAGGCAATGCAAATGAGATAATAAAACTCCCCCCGATGGAGAAAATCATAGGAGATAAAAAACATATAGACAGGATTGCGGGGGGATTCAATGGGAGTTTAAAACCTGATGGGAGTATTGAGGTTGAATTACAGGCTATAACCGGAGCAACAAATGAACTCGGTTATAACAAGCTTTCTGCAAAGAGTTATTAATTTAAAGAAAGGAGTGTGACAGCATGTTAGAAGGCAAAAAAGTTGCCATTATAGGTGATCGTGATGGTATTCCAGGACCAGCCATCCAAAAATGCCTTGAAACTACCGGAGCCGAAGTTGTTTTTGTAACAACTGAATGTTTCGTCTGAACCGCTGCAGGGGCAATGGACCTGGAAAATCAGAAGAGGATCAAGGAACTGGCAGAGGAACATGGAGCTGAAAACCTTGTTGTAATTCTCGGTGGGGCTGAAGCCGAAGCTTCAGGCCTGGCTGCTGAAACTGTTACAAACGGTGATCCTACTTTTGCAGGTCCATTGGCAGGAGTCCAGTTAGGACTCAGAGTCTACCACATATTGGAACCTGAAATAAAACAGGAAGTAGATGAAGAGGTTTATGATGAACAGGTAGGTATGATGGAAATGGTCCTTGATGTCGAACAAATTGTCGAGGAAGTTAAAAAATACAGGGAGAAATATTGTAATTACCTATAATTAAGTGAGGAATGAATGTGATTTGATTTGTACGACATCGAAAGGGGGGAAACCTGTGGCCATTAGAGTAGTGCATTATCTGAACCAGTTTTTCGGTCAAATTGGTGGTGAAGAAAAGGCAGATACGAAGCCAATGGCAAAAGAAGGGCCTGTTGGGCCCGGTACAGCTTTGAATAACTTGTTGGGCGAAGAAGCAGAAGTGGTTGGCACAGTTATATGTGGAGATTCATACTTCAACGAAAATTTGGAAGAAGCCAGAACAAAAGTTTTAGAATTGATAAAGGGGTTTCAACCGAATGTTCTTGTTGCCGGTCCGGCCTTTAATGCGGGTAGATACGGCACCGCTTGTGGGACGGTTTGCAGCTTGGTCAAGGAGAGATTGGGTATTCCTGTTTTGACAGGAATGTACCCGGAGAATCCGGGAGTTGATATGTTTAAAAGAGATGTTATCATTTTAAAAACAAAAGATTCAGCAGCAGGGATGAGGGAAGCTTTACCACAGATGGCCAGACTTATCCTTAAACTGGCAAAAGGAGAAGAACTGGGCGTCCCGGAAGAAGAGGGATACATCCCAAGGGGCATAAGGAAAAATTATTTTGCCGACAAAAGGGGTTCAGAAAGAGCAGTAGAGACCCTTATAAAAAAACTGAGGGGTGAAGAATTTAAAACGGAATACCCCATGCCGGATTTTGATAGAGTGGAACCCCAGCCGCCTGTTGAGGATGTTTCCAGAGCAAAAATCGCTCTTGTTACTTCCGGAGGAATTGTACCCAAGGGCAATCCTGACAGCATTGAGGCGTCCAGTGCCAGCAAATACGCCAAATATGATATATCGGGTGTGGATGACCTTACCCCGGATGAATACGAAACTGCTCATGGTGGTTATGATCCTACATATGCCAATGAAGACCCCGACCGTGTGTTGCCCATTGATGTAATGCGTCAACTGGAAAAAGAAGGTGTTATAGGAAAACTTCACGATTATTATTACGTTACTGTAGGAAATGGGACTTCAGTAGCGAATGCCAAGAAATATGCTCAGGAGTTTGCTAAAGAGCTTGTGAAGGATGGTGTTCAGGCGGTTATTCTTACATCCACCTGAGGAACGTGTACCCGTTGCGGTGCAACGATGGTAAAGGAGATAGAGAGAGCCGGTATACCTGTGGTCCATATATGCACTATTGTTCCCATTTCAAAAACAGTGGGAGCGAACCGTATCGTGCCTGCTGTTGCTATTCCCCATCCCCTGGGTAACCCCAAACTATCCAGGGAAGAGGAAAAAGCTCTTAGAAGAAAGATTCTTATGAAGGCATTAGAGGCACTTCAAACAAAGATAGAGCAGCAGACAGTCTTTGGAACTTAATGGGCAGTATTCTGCTGCCCATTTTTGTTAAACTTCAAAGGGAGGAGGCTTCATAATGAATTACCCGGTGATAAAGGCGGCTTCGTATTGCCTTGTCCATACTCCAAATCTGATGTATCACAATGGTTCCACCCAGGTGGTTGAACGGATAAGGGATGAATCTTCCGAATATCTGAAAAAACTCAAACAGCATATAAGGAACTTTGAGGAAGCAGTAAAATACCCTCCCAATCAGGTGTATATAGGAAACATGAAACCCGAAGATTTAAGCAAAATAAACCAGCCCTGGTATGACAATCCTGTGGAAGATGCACAAACCAGTGGAGAGTTTGGAGACATAATACCAGAAGATGTGTTTTATGGTTTCATGAAAATCGTTGATGCTTTTGATTTGGTGCTTTTGGAAGAGAGCTTTGTAAAGGAGATAAAGCCTAAAATTCAGCAGATGGCTTACACAACTGAGGAAGATATAGCCAGGATAGGTGAGGGGGTTTCAATAGGTAAAATAGAGGAGTTGACACACAGCAAAGATGCAGAAGGGCTCTACCTGGGAGAAAGGATGGTAGGCTGCGTAAAAAAAGCCCATAATATAGATGAAACCCTGAGTGCTCATGTCATGGTAGAAAATCTTGCCACCAAAGCATCGGCAGTGCTGACCCTCCGAATGCTTCTCCAGAAAAACAACATATCTCCTGAAGAGATAGATTATGTGATCGAAACATCGGAAGAAGCATGTGGAGACATGAACCAGCGGGGTGGCGGTAACTTTGCCAAAGCCATTGCAGCCATGGCAGGATGCAATAATGCTACCGGATGTGATATCAGAGCATTTTGTGCAGGACCGGCTCACGGTATTGTAAATGCGGCAAGCCTTGTACAGGCCGGTGTGTTCAAAAACGTGGTTGTTTTAGGAGGGGGAGCGGCAGCAAAACTGGGTATGAACGGGAAGGACCATGTTAAAAAAGGCATGCCGGTGCTTGAGGATGTCCTGGGAGGTTTTGCAGTCCTCATAAGTGAAAACGATGGGAAAAACCCTGTTATAAGAACCGACCTTGTGGGCAAACACACAGTAGGTGCCGGTTCATCACCTCAGGCAGTTATCACTTCCCTGGTGGCAGAGCCTCTGGATAAAGAAGGAAGAAAGATACCTGATGTAGACAGGTATGCTGTGGAGATGCAGAATCCTGAAATAACGAGGCCTGCTGGAGCAGGAGATGTGCCCCAATCAAATTACAAAATGATAGGAGCTCTTGCAGTCAAGAGAAACGAACTAGAGCGCAGGGAATTGATGAATTTTGTGCAAACCCATGGCATGCCGGGATTTGCACCGACGCAGGGCCATATTCCATCAGGAGTACCTTTCATAGGATTTGCCCGCAAATTCATATTAAAGGGTGAAATAAACACTGCAATGATTATCGGCAAAGGCAGTCTGTTTTTGGGAAGGATGACGGATCTTTTTGATGGAGTCTCTTTCATAATAGAGAAGAATGCCGGTAAAACCCCACAGGAAAAAGGCTTAGATAAAGAAGAAATCAAAACCCTTATTGCCCGGGCAATGAAGGAAGTGGCGGAAAAGCTTTTAAACAGCACCCAGTAGAAGGAGGTGGGAAGACATGGGGATTTCCTCTTTTACCAGGAAAGCAGTGGGAGAAGTTTTTAAGGAGATTGCCGAGGGTATAGAAAGGGTAAATTTCGGGAAAAAAATAAAAGTTGGGCTTACCACCCTGGGAAGTGAACACGGAATACGCGAACTGGTAAAGGGAGGAGAGCTTGCGCAGCAGGATCCCGACATTGAGGTGATACTTATAGGACCCAGGATTCAGAATACGCCCTTGGAAACGGTGGAGACCGGTGAATGTGAAGAGGATTTGCACAAAAAAATGGAGGAGCTTTTACAAAACAATACCATTGATGCGTGTGTTACAATGCACTACAACTTTCCTTTAGGAGTATCCACTGTGGGTAAAGTTGTAACTCCTGGGCGGGGTAAGGAAATGTTTATCGCCACTACAACGGGGACATCGTCCACAGATAGGATAGAAGCAATGGTTAAAAATGCTCTCTATGGTATAGCAGTTGCAAGAGCATCGGGTATCCAACAACCCACCATTGGTGTCCTGAATGTGGATGGTGCCAGAAGAGTTGAAAAGATATTAAAACAATTAGCACAAAATGGCTACGAAATAACTTTCGGTGAGTCCATAAGACATGATGGCGGCTGTGTAATGCGGGGAAATGACCTCCTCTCGGGAACTCCGGATGTAATGGTTACCGATTCCCTCACCGGGAATATTTTGATTAAGGTGTTTTCAGCCTTTACTACTGGAGGTAATTACGAATCTCTGGGATATGGGTATGGCCCCGGAGTGGGAAAAGGTTTTAACAAAATCATAAACATCATATCCAGGGCTTCCGGAGCTCCTGTAATAGCAAAAGCAATAAGGTTTGCTGCAGACATGGTAAAAGGAGAACTTCTAAAATTAAAAGAATATGAAATAAACAATGCAGAGAAGGCCGGTTTATCCAGACTTTTACAGGATATTGAGAAGGAAGAGGTGGAGAAAAAAGACGTTACACCACCACCAGCAAAACCCGTAACACAGGAAATTTCGGGAATCGATATCATGGAACTTGATAGGGCTGTAAGGGTGCTGTGGAAAAACGGCATTTTTGCCAAAACAGGCATGGGATGTACGGGCCCCGTTATTCTGACTGCTCCGGAAGATTATGAAAGGGCCAAGGAATTGCTGAAGGATTATATAGCCTGATTTAGAGTTTGGCTTTTTGTCTTAACCATGCTTCGAGATGTTGGACTATGGTGCTGGCTTTTGGAGGACAGCCGGGAATATTGTAAGGAGAACCTTTTGTACAAATTCCTACACCTATCCCTGAAAGTTTCTTCCCTTTAAAACCCTGGCCTATGTGTATGCTTTGGGGAAGCTGTTTCAGCTTCCCTTTTTCTTTTAACCGCATCAGTGCATGGATAAGGCTACCATAACATGCTGAACAGGCCTGGTTTTCTACAATCCATTTCCGTAAATAATCGAGTTTTGTGTTCGATACGGTGCTTTCGTGGTGTAATGTTGCTTGATCTTTATTTAGTTCTATGATTTTGGCCTCTGATAGTTGAGCCCTTCCTATTCCCATTTTTTCCGCAATTCTAATGTATTCAATGTCTTTAACAGAATACCCGAGCAGTTCCGCTGCATAAACATCTATCAAAACAGGGTCTTTACCAGCAATAACCCGGTTCATCCTGACCGGTGTTCCACCCTCTTCAAAAGTCAAATCTCCAATAATTCCGTCTACAATAACCAGGTGGGAAGTAAGGATTTTGTTTAGACATGCTATGGGCCGGTGCAGACCCATGGAATGAAAACGCCTTTTTTCTTTGTCCGGGATGCATCCCTTAAGGTTCTTGAGAGCACAGGTTAATTTAGTCTGACAGTGGGCTTTTAAAACAGGCATGTTAATCAGGTAGTCGATTTTTAAAGCCTGTTTGCAGATGCTGATTCTAACCCCGTCCACATTAAACACCTGAAACCCATCCTTTTTTAAATCTATTAGAGGAATTTGATATTCCCTGCTTATTTCCTCATACCCACACACTTTAAAAGCCTTCCCTGTATTCCTCTCACCTACCCATGAACTTTCAAGAATCACGATATTCATAAAACCCAGTGTTTTAAGGTATTTAATTACACCCTTTACAAGTTGGGGGGATGTTGTTGCTCCCGAGTGAGATGGTTTGGCTACAACAAGGTTGGGTTTGATTCCAATTAACGGTTCCTCCCTGTTAACCTTCTGCAGATCCTCTTTTATTTGCATTTTTTTTAAAATGGCAGCAGCCATTTCTTCAGGATTATCACCATACATTACATAAAGGCTGTTCATGGTATCCCATCCTTCAGTTTTAGTGTATAACAATTGTATGACTATCCCGTTAATTCAGCATTATTCATTAAGCTTACAGACATTAAATGGCACACTAAAGAGGCTGGCCTTAATCAAAAGATTCCTGTAATAAAGTGAGGGGATGGAAATTAGAGGGTGACAACAACCAAAACGGGAAGTAATGAGCGATGGATAAAAGCAAACTCAAAAAAAATGAGTTTAATTGTGGGAAAGGATTCCAACACAGTAATAATAGGCACAGATGTAGCCAGGAAAAAACATTGGGCTAGAAGCACTCTTCAAATTCAATAATACCAGAAAAGGCTTCAATTGGCTAGTGGGAAAACTCC
>DFNM01000131.1 GCA_002376045.1 Firmicutes bacterium UBA3567 | reverse complement strand
TTGAGAACTCCAGACATCTGATAGTTTTAGACAAGGAAAGGAAAGAGGTTTTTTTGGAAATTAAAGATTTTTTGTATAATATTGCTAATACTTGTTGTTAATGATTATTGACCTCCGACAATCCACGAAGTGAAGAACCATCTGAAATCATAAAAGGAATTGAGGCGGGAATGAAAGAGGTTGCCCCTTCTGCCGTTATTTAATTAATGAAAACCGTTTCAATGCTATCAAAGAAGCTTTGGATCTTGCCCAAAAGGGGGATATAATATTAATTGCCGGGAAAGGGCATGAGGATTACCAGATTGTTAAAGGCAAAAAATATCCTTTTAGCGACAAAAATACAGTAATAAAAATACTGGGAGTGAATGATAGTGAAGGGTAGAGATGCTCTTATGTATTTGGATGAATTAGAAAAATTTTGGATAAAACTGGATTTGTCCAATATAAAAAAACTCCTTGAACATTCGGGCAATCCTAATGCTAGGCTTAAAGTTATTCATGTTGCCGGGACAAACGGCAAAGGTTCTACAGTTGCATTTATTAGTTCCATACTAAAAGAAGCGGGATTTAAGGTGGGAGTTTATACATCACCCCACTTAATTAATTTTACTGAACGCATATCTATAAATGGTATTCCGATACCCGAGGTGAAAGTAGCAGAAATTCTAACCAGGCTAAAGCCCTATATTGCAAGGGTAGCTGCTGAGTCTGAATTCAGTCACCCCACATTCTTTGAAGTGGTAACTGCCATGGCCTTTATATATTTCGCAGAAGAACAGGTTGATTTTGTGGTATTGGAGGTGGGTTTGGGAGGACGGTTAGATGCAACAAATGGAATAGATAAGCCTCTAGCCGTAGTAATAACTAACAGTGATTATGACCATATGGATGTATTGGGTTCTACCATCACATCTATTGCGAGAGAACAAGCCGGGATTATCAAAAAAGGCAGTTTAGTAATTACTGCTGCACGGGGGAGTGCTCTTACAGTTATTAAAAAAATTTGTCATGAACAGGATGCAAGGTTGTAAAGTTTCGACATGTTTACCAGTTTTGAACACCGCGGCGAGATTTTCAAGGAAAAGGTGATGAAGCTGAAAGAAAAATTATGTGGGAAAAAAATTAATAGGAGGTATTGAAAGGACTTAGGTCAGGTAAGACTGTCTTGGAGAAGGCTGAAGCTCTTCTGCAGAAAACATCCTGCGAGGCAACAAAAAAAAACCAAATTTATAGATTGGTCAGCTGGTCCTCAATGTGGTCAGCACAGCCAACGAAGCGGTATGTCCCAACAGGGGGCAGTCCTTAATATGGCTCCTCTGGAGAAAAAATTCCCTAAAATTTCTATGCCAGAAATTGTTCGTAATGCAGGTTGTATCTATGCAGCGGTAACTCCTGCCAGACCTATTTGGAGCAGTAGCTATCATAAGCGAAGGTGTAAAAAATGGGAAAGCTGCAGCAATGCTATAAATGCTATAAAAAAAGAAGAAAGCATGAATTTTTAAATTCTTCTTTTGGAAAGGCAAAAGCAAAAGATAAAAAGATTTGTAGAAAAGGCAAGTAAGGCGAGAAAGATTTTTAAAAGGATAAGGAGGTGTGAAAAGGCTCTCAAATGGAGACTAGGAAGTTTGAATATTCACTGCCGAAAGAATTGATTGCTCAAGAGCCGATTGAACCCAGAGATTCCTCCAGATTACTGGTACTTGAGAGAAAAAAGAAGAGTGTGAGAGAAGATGTTTTTAGAAATGTGATAGATTACTTTAATCCAGGCGATGTTCTAGTGCTGAATGATACCAAAGTTATACCTGCCAGGATACAGGCTTATAAGGCTACCGGTGGAAAAGTAGAAGTTTTCTTATTGAAGAAATTGGGAGAATCACGCTGGGAAGCACTGGTTAAGCCGGGAAGAAGAGTTCCTCCTGGGTCTGAAGTTATGGTTGGAGAAGGTATCCCCATTAAAATCATAGACAGAACAACTGATGGGACTAGAATTATAGAGTTCTCTTCTCCTGAAACAAGTGAGTTGGTAATTAGAAAATTTGGGCAAATCCCTCTTCCACCATATATAAAAAAACCACTTTCTGATCCATCTAGATATCAGACAATATATGCCAAAAAAGAAGGCTCAGTGGCTGCTCCTACTGCAGCACTGCACTTTACGCCACAACTCCTGAGGCGAATAGAGGATAAAGGAATAGATGTTGTTTATATTACTCTACATATGGGATGGGGAAGTTTTCAGCCAATAAGAGAAGAAACAATAGAAGCCCATAAGCTGCCCTCTGAATATTATACAATACCAGAATTGGTGGCAAAAAGAATAAACAAAGCAAAAAAAGAAGGGAAAAAAATAATCGCCTGTGGCACAGATGTAGTAAGAGCGATGGAAACACAAGCAAAAGAAGGAAAACTTGAGGCTGGATCAGGCAGCACATCGCTCTTCATTACCCCTGGCTATAAGTTTAAAGTTGTTGATACACTGATCACCAATCTTCATCTTCCTCGCTCTTCTCACTTGGTATTAGTTTCTGCCTTCGCTGGGAGAGAATTTGTCTTTAAAGCATATCAATATGCTGTAGAAAGAAGATTCAGGTTTTATACTTTTGGCGATGCTACAATAGTGTTGTGAGAAAACTGAAAGCAGTGAGGTTTTAAGGTATAAGTTTTTCTTATTTAGGAGAGAAAAGCTAAGGGTGAAATGAACGGTTATAAATGTACTTTAAAAAAATGCTGGATATGGTTTGAAACATGAAAAGATATTGATGCTTTTATTTTTTGAACGATTTTTGGTTTTGTGCAGGAGATGATGATTTTATCAGGAAAACTGCATATATCTTAAGAAGTCCAAAATTTTCATTTTCTGTTAATTTGAACAGCATATTCGGGCAATAACTGGTTTGCCCCTCGGTTCCACCGAGTTATTGCCTCCAGCAGTAACGATAAATCTCTTGGGTGAAGAAGGATGTGAAGGGAGTCCTATTATTGAGGAGCTGAATAGGGCATTATCTATTCCGGGCCTATCTTTTCATTTGTATGGTAAAGAAGCAACCCGACCGTTTAAAAAAAATGGCTTATGCAACGATTTTGGATGAAAACCTGGAGAGGGCAGCTAGAAAACTGAAAAAGTAAAAAAATTTAAAGGTAAAAGGAGTTGGATAGGATAGATAATGGAACCAATATATTTATCTCAAATAGTCAAGGGAACTGGAGGTTGTTTAATATCAGGTACTCCTGATACCAAAATTTCTGGCATCTCTGTTGATAGCCGAAGGATAGCCCGGGGATATTTATTTATTGCTTTAAAAGGAGAAAAGTTTGATGGTCATTCTTTTGTAGAGGAAGCATTAGCAAGGGGGGCAACAGGTGCCATTATTTCCCGAAATATCAAAACTGCTTTTTTGAAAGAAATGCGGGATAAAGGTAAAATAATTATAAGGGTAAAGGATACCCTTAAAGCTTTAGGGGATATTGCCAAAATCTACAGGAATAAATTTGATATTCCCGTAATTGCAGTTTCCGGTTCCAATGGCAAGACTACTACAAAGGAAATGATAGGTCATATTTTATCTAATAAATTTAATACACTCAAAGCAGAAAAAAGTTTTAATAATTTTGTAGGAGTCCCTCTGACTTTGCTAAAAATCGGTAAACATACCCGATTGGTTGTCTTAGAGATGGAAACGAACTTGCTGGGAGGCATAAAGCGACTGTGCAATATTGCAAGCCCGACAACTGGCATTATTACCAATATAGGAGATACTCACCTCGAATATTTGAAGACAAAAGAAGATGTTTTCAGGGAGAAGTCGGAACTTATAGAATCCCTGCCTTCTGGTGGGGTAGCAGTTTTAAACTCAGATGATCCCTATGTGGTAAGGATGAAAGAACTGGCTAAAACAAACAAGGTGGTTACTTTTGGAATAAAAACGAATGCGGATTTTTCTGCTTCCCAAATAAAGATTGAAGACACATTTACTGAATTCATCCTAAACGGTAAATATAAAGTTAGATTAAACACCATTTTTTACTGCAACGTTTATAACGCTTTAGCAGCTATTGCTGTTTCCCATTCGGTTTTTGGCTTGAGCCTGGAGGAGATAGTTTTTAGTTTGCGAGATTTCAAGGCTGCACCTCTGCGCATGGAAATAATCAACTTAAAAAACAGAGATATAAAAATAATTAATGATTGTTATAATGCTAACCCTCAATCAATGAAGGAAGCTTTAACCGCTCTCAAGAACATAAAAACATCTGGCAGAAAAATAGCTGTTCTCGGTGATATGCTTGAACTGGGAGAAAAAACCTTTAATTTTCATTACCAATTGGGCAAAGAAGTCTCTTTATGCAAAATCGATGTTTTAATAAGTGTGGGGGAATTTGCGCTACATACTGCGAAGGGAGCGGAAGAAGGAGGTATGTCAGAAGAAAACATTTTTATTTTTGATACTACTGAAAAAGCGTGTCAGATGATTCTTGAATTTTTAAAACCAAGGGATACTCTTTTAATAAAAGGCTCGCGCAAGATGAGGATGGAAACTATAATAGATATACTAAAACTAAAATTTGCTGCAAATGAAGCTGAGGGGATTTGGTAGGAAGACAAAAAAGTGGAAAATAAAACCATAAAAATATAGCGTCTTATCTGACGCTACGAAGTAACAACAGGGAGGTTTTATAATGGATAAACAGGAAGCTTTAAAGTTTGTTGAAGAAAAAGTCACAAACAGAAACCTTGTAAAACATATGCTTGCAACAGAAGCGGTAATGCGGGCTCTTGCCCGTAAGTTTGGGGAAGATGAGGACAAGTGGGGTATTGCCGGGCTTTTACACGATATTGATTATGATAAAACAAAGGATGATCCTAAAAAACACAGCCTTGTGGGTGGAGAGATGCTGAAGGAGAAGGGGCTGGATGAAGAAATCGTACATGCCGTTAAAGCTCATAATGATGTCCATGGGATCGAAAGAAAAACCCTGATGGACAAGGCACTGTATTCAACAGATCCCCTTACAGGGCTAATTGTTGCAGCAGCCCTTATTCACCCGGAAAAAAAACTCAGTGCCATAGATGCCCGGTTTGTGCTGAATAGGTATAATGAGAACTCTTTCGCTAGAGGAGCCAATAGGGGCCAGATAGCTAAATGTTCAGAATTGGGATTATCCCTAGAAGAGTTTATTGAAATAGGTTTGAAGGCCATGCAGGAAATAGCGGATGATCTTGGTTTGTGAAAGAGGGGAGGACTTCTTCTCTTTCTTTTTTTAAACTAAATTTGAGACAATGGAGGTTTGTTACAGTTGAGCACAAAGGAAAAGATACTGGAATTTATGCGGGAAAAAGCCTATAGACCTTTAGCTTTTAAAGAAATGGTGAAAGCATTTTCAATTCCTCCGGAGCAGAGACGCAGCTTTAGAGAACTCCTTGGAGACATGGTAAAAGAAGGCTTAATAGTGAAAACCCGCCGAAAGAGATATGGAGTTCCCGAGAGAATGAATCTGGTTGTAGGTAGGCTGGAAAGAAGCAATAAGGGTTTTGGCTTCGTTGTTCCTGATGACCCAGACAAGGATGATGTCTACATTTCTCTGGAAGACATGAATGGTGCGATGCATAATGACAGGGTTATTGCAAGAATTTCAAAGCCCATTCATACCGATAAAAAAGCTGAAGGAGAAATCATAAGAATACTTTCCCGGGCCAACAGAACAATTGTTGGTAGTTTTGAAAGCAGCAGGCATTTTGGATTTGTAATACCGGATGACCCCAGAATATACTATGATGTGTATGTGGCTCAAGGAGAAATAAATGGAGCCAAAAATGGACAGAAAGTAGTTGTTGAAATTCTGCAGTGGCCAGAAAGGGGTAGAAATCCTGAAGGCAGAATTATAGAAATTATAGGGTTTAAAGATGATCCGGGCACGGAAATAGTGTCTATTATGAGGAAACATGAGTTGTCGGAGGATTTTCCACAAAACGTTCTGGAGCAGGCAGAAAAGCTATCAGAAAAAATCAGCAGCTGTGATTTAAGGGGAAGAAAAGATTTCAGAGGCTGGAAAATTATAACAATTGATGGTGCAGACGCCAGGGATCTGGATGATGCTGTATCCATTAAAAAGCTTGAAAACGGCAACTACCTGCTGGGAGTTCATATTGCTGATGTGAGCTATTACGTTAAAGAGAACACCCCGCTGGATGTGGAAGCCCGGGAAAGGGGCTGCAGCGTATACCTGGTAGATAGGGTTATCCCTATGCTTCCCAGGAAGCTTTCCAATGGCATTTGCAGTTTGAATCCAGGTGTTGATCGATTGACAATGAGTGTTCTCATGGAAATTGATAAAAATGCTCAGGTTGTTAATTATGAAATAACTCCATCCATCATCAACAGCAAAGAAAGAATGATATATGATGATGTAACGGCTATCCTGGAAGGGAAAGATGAGACATTATTTAAAAGATACGATTATTTGATAGAAGATTTCAGGCTTATGGAAGAACTCTGTAAGCTGTTGAAAAAGAAGAGAAAGGAAAGAGGTAGTATCGATTTTGATTTTCCTGAACCAAAGGTTATACTCGATGAAAAAGGTAAACCGGTAGAGATTGAAAAACTCGAAAGAACGATTTCGCATAAAATAATAGAAGAGTTCATGTTGATGTGTAATGAAGTTATTGCGCAGCACATGCACTGGCTGGAAATTCCTTTTGTATATAGAGTTCATGAAGAACCGGACCCTGAGAAAATAATGTTTTTAAATAGGTTTTTGCATAATATGGGATACAGTGTTAAGGGCTTTCAGAATCTACAGCCAAAGGCATTACAACAGGTGGTGGAAATGGTGAAAGGGAAGAAAGAGGAACGAATCATAAGCACCGTGTTGTTGCGCTCACTGAAACAGGCAAAGTACTCTGCTTCGAATCTTGGCCATTTTGGTCTTGCCACACGATATTATTCTCACTTTACTTCACCCATTAGAAGGTACCCGGATCTTGTGATACACCGAATTATAAAGGAAGTCCTTGACGGTGGTATTTCACTGGAAAGACAGAACCAGCTTAAAAAGAAATTGATTGATATAGCCAAAACCTCCTCTGAAAGGGAACGATTGGCTGAGGAAGCGGAAAGAGAAAGTGTTGATTTGAAAAAGGTAGAGTTTATGGTGGATAAAATAGGTGAGGAATATGAGGGAATAATTTCAAGCATAAATTCCTTTGGTATGTTTGTGGAACTGGATAATACCGTTGAAGGGCTGGTTCATGTAAGTACCATGATAGATGATTATTATCACTTTGATGAGAATAAACTGACTTTGACGGGAGAAAGAAACAGAAAAGTTTATAAGATAGGAGAACCAGTAAAAGTAAGGGTTATCAATGCCAACATATCCCGCCGCCAAATCGATTTTGAACTTGTAACCGGTTAGGGGAAAGGGTCATGAAATTGTATGGTCTTCTTTTGTTTGCTTATATTTTGGGATCCTTTCCATCGGCCTATCTCGTAACCAAAATTTTTACGGGTAAAGACATACGCAAAATTGGAAGCGGCAATGTAGGGACAATGAATACCCTTAGAAATATTGGGCTTGTACCGGGGCTCATCACCTTTTGTGTGGATTTTGGCAAAGGAGCTGCTGCAGCCTATGTTGCTCTATCTTCAGGTGTGGAACAATGGATTTTGTATGCGGTGATACTCGGATTGCTGATAGGCCACAGCTGGCCTGTTGTATTAAAGTTTAAAGGAGGAAAGGGTTTAGCTGTTACAGCAGGGGCTCTGGCATTCATAGACATAAAAGCGGGTTTAATTGTTTTTGCTGTTATTGGAATTGCAGCACTGGTAGTAAAAAATACGGATATTGCTACAATTATAGGCTTTGCTGTATATCCTTTTACGATTTACATGGTCAAGCATGATGTTTGTGTTCTTTTGGTGGGTTTAATGCAGTTTGGAGCAATTCTAGCAAGGCACTTATCTGAGGGTAAAAGCTCCGTGTTTTCCGTGTTTAGAGCGCCTTGAAATCCTTTGGATTTAATGATATAATCTTAATTAGAAAGCAATTGCAGTATTTTATGAAAAAAACCCTACGGCAGCTTGTTCTGTAGGGTTAATTAATTGGTGGTGAAACTTTTGATCCAGCAGCGAGATTTGGTTAAAAACAAAAAAGCGAAACATGATTTTCATATAGAAGAAACCTTTGAAGCAGGAATAGCTTTAGAGGGGACAGAGGTCAAATCTCTAAGGTCAGGCAAGGCCAGTTTGAGGGACAGTTATGCTAGAGTAGAGAATGGTGAACTCTACCTGTATGACATGCATATCAGTCCATATGAAAAGGGAAACCAGTTTAATCATGACCCAAAAAGACCAAGAAAACTTTTAATGCATAAAAGGGAAATAATGAGGCTTTATGGTTATGTCAGGGAAAAAAGTTATACCCTTGTACCCTTAAGGTTGTATTTAAATGAAAAGGGGCTGATAAAAGTAGAACTGGCCCTGGCTAAAGGCAAAAGAATGTATGACAAGCGCAGAGAAATAGCCAAAAGGGATGCCGAAAGACAAATGGAAAAAGCATTAAAAGAAAGGTATAAATACTAAAAATTTGTTTTAAAATCATTGATTTTTTGTAAAATGTGTGTACAATATATAAACACAAGTTAATAAAATTTTAAAGATATGGGGGCGATTTGGCTTCGACGGGGGTAAAAGGAACGAAAGTAGCGAACCGAGCTTCCACCTCGTAAAACTGGAACCCTAAAATTAGTTGCAGACAGAAACTACGCTCTTGCTGCTTAATTAAAAAGCAGCACGCCTTACCGATTCCTGCCCGAGGGATTGAATAAGGCGTCATAAAATCGGGCTTTTCCCCTGCATGACCCCGGTGTAGGGGAGAAAACAATGGGGTTAGCTCCTTGCAAATCCCGCCCTTAGGAGTTGCATGGGGTGAATGCTAAAATAAGGGCTATGTTCGTAGAAGCTTTCGTTGCTTTGCTTCCGGACGCGGGTTCGAATCCCGTCGCCTCCACCATTAAAATCCACAATCATACATATTTCTACTCTATCATCATATACAATTACCTTTTGAACATAAGCCTGGATGATGCGTTTTTGCTCTTCCGAGCTTTTAATTTTTATGCCTGCATCTTTTAAGGGATAAAGGGATAAAGGGATACAAAGGGACGGTTCTCTTGTTTCTTCAAGCGTTATTATTAAACTTTTTGCGATACAACGGATACAGCAGAACCGTCCCCTTGTTTCCCCTTGTTTCCCAAATAAAAAAACTACCTGAAGGTAGTTTCTAATATGTTCGCCCGGCATGTCTGC
>DFNM01000104.1 GCA_002376045.1 Firmicutes bacterium UBA3567 | reverse complement strand
AATGCTCAAAATCCTTTATCTTTCGCGATTTTATGCGGAAAATACCGCGAAAAGTTTTTGCTTTACTATTCCTGCAGGCCTTGATAGTTCTACGTTTCAAAATTCATGCTTCAGTTCTGGAAGCAGGTAACCCAATCAATTCATTATATCTAATATTATATCTAATTAAGAATTGTGTTGTAAGAAGCCCAAACTTTAATTAAATTTTCTGTTCCCTCCCGGTAGTCTTAAACAATTCTCTCTATTATCTTACAAATATCTTACAAACCACCGCTGATTGATGGGAACATTTTCTTGAAAAACAATTTAAGTAACTATTCAGCATAAAAAAATAAACCCGAACCCTTCGCCAAATTCCGTAGCAAAGTACAGCCATAGAGATGAAAAGAGTCTTTTAAAAGCCAAATATAACAGAAAAAATAGAGTTAATCAACAGGCTGATTGCTGAAATCCATCCTAAGGCCGTACTAAATTATCATAGGAACTATGCCAGATATGGAACTGGTATGGAAATTTGATTTTCAAGTTGCTAGTAAGGGGTTTTTATGCCCTTTTTGGGGGTTGTGCATTTTTACGTATGCTGAATAGTTACCAATTTAATACCCAAGTTTAGCGACATTTTTTTAACGCCAGTTATACTAGGGGCTGCAAGTTTTCTCCCTTGAAAACATAGTAGCGAAAAATTTTTTTGCTCGTTGAAGGTCCTATAAAATCAAGGGTTTAAGAGTCAAATTTGATTTCGCTACCACTTTTCGTTAACAATCACCGAAACTCTTGCTGGATAATGACTGGTAAATTTTTGCTCCAAACTTGGGTTAATAAAAAAAGATTCTTACCGCTCCATAGATTGTTTTTACAGTTTCTAACACTACTCTCGGTAGCCATAATGTTGCATTACCGAGTTTATTACATCACACTGGCAAAAAGCATTAAAGCTAAAGCTCCGTAATTGAAATGGAGCGGGAAACGGGATTTGAACCCGCGACCCCCAGCTTGGAAGGCTGGTGCTCTAGCCAGCTGAGCTACTCCCGCATAAAAATGGTGGAGAGGGCTGGATTCGAACCAGCGAAGGCAATCACCAGCAGATTTACAGTCTGCCCCCTTTGGCCAACTCGGGAACCTCTCCACATAGACACATAGAGAATTATATGAAGAATTAACAGTTTAGTCAATGTTTTTTATGTTCACTAAACTTTTGTTATTTCTCTAATTTTTATTATTTCAGTGGTTATCTCAATTATTCGCTGTTTTTTATTATTATATATGGTTATATCTTTTAATCAGCAACTTTTTTATACATTGAGGCATGCCTTAATCAACGTCTCCGGCACTCAACTCAATATTCACTTACAGGCAACAACACTCTTGTATATTGATATTCAATTTCTTATCCAGTTTGAGTTAGCAATCAGGTTTTTCCTCAAAAAAAGAGGTTATATATCGGCTTAACTGTTGATACACCGGGCAGGTTTTGACCCTTAGTATCTCAAACACCTATACTTATGATTCCCTTACCTCTAAAAACCTTTCAAGCTTTCTCTTAACCCTCTGTAAAGCATTGTCGATAGATTTTACATGTCTGTTCAGTTCCTTGGCTATCTCCTGATATGATTTCCCCTCTAAATAGGCCATTAAAACTTTCCATTCCAGTTTGCTGAGGACTTCTCCCATTTTTTCCTCTATGGCATAGAACTCTTCTCTGCTTATAATCAGGTGTTCCGGGTCCGTTACTTTGGAACCGGTGAGCACATCCAGCAGAGTTCTATCAGAATCTTCATCATAAATTGGTTTATTCAACGATACATAGGAATTAAGGGGAATGTGCTTTTGGCGTGTAGCTGTTTTTATGGCTGTTATAATCTGGCGGGTAATGCACATCTCTGCAAAAGCTCTGAAGGAAGAAAGTTTATCTCGTTTAAAATCCCTGATGGCTTTATAAAGTCCGATCATGCCCTCTTGAACGATGTCTTCCCTATCAGCACCAATCAGAAAATATGATCTGGCTTTGGCTCTTACAAAATTCTTGTACTTGTTGATCAGGTATTCCTGCGCCTCAATGTTTCCTTTCTTGGCATCCTCTACAATTTCTTCATCCAGCATTACATCGTACTGGTGATAGGGATCTTTTTGTAAACTTACAGACACTCACATCGCCTCCATCCCCGAGAATTAAGGGCCAGCATAGTATTATTATAACTTAAATCACAAAAAGTAGTCAAGCTTTATTCCCTCTGGCTGCGCCATTTCTCCAAAGCTTTCCTGATATCATCTTTTAACCGGCTTTCAACTGTGGAAGGCCTGTGCCCTCCAGGACTGGACTTGTAGCGTTCCAGATCTTTCAGCACTTTTTCTACTTCGTACAAAAGTTCTCTGGCAGAAATACGCAATGCGCCCTGCCCCATTACAACCCTCTGTTGTGTCCAGTCAGAAGTTGCTACTTTTACAACCGCATCCTGCAGTACAAGAGTTTTCACCAGTCTCTCTATATAACTGTCAGCACTTTCTCCTTCCTTGGTATAGACCACTTCTACCCCGTTTATTATCTGTTTGCTGCCAACACCTCCTGTTACATGATGAGCATCATAAACAACTACCACCTTATAGCTGGTAACTGCCTGGTAATCTGTCATAATTTCTATTAACTTTATTCTTGCTATTTCCAGGCTGAAATCTTTAAGTTCATTCAGTTCCGGCCATGAGTTTATTATGTTGTACCCATCGATTATCAGATATTGTTTCAAATTCATTTCCCCTTCAAGCTTCCCTCTGTCTTTTTATTTCATACATCAATATTGCTGCAGCAACCGATGCATTCAGAGACTGGATTTTACCCGTCATAGGAATTGATATTAAAAAATCGCAGTTTTCTCTTGTCAGTCTGCCCAGACCTTCTCCTTCACTTCCTATAACAAGACCAATGGGGCCTTTTAAATCTTGATTATAACACGTTTTACCCTGCATATCCGCTCCCGCAATCCATACACCTTTTCCCTTCAAATATCTTATTGTGTATACCAGATTGGAAACCCTTGATATTAGCAGGTGATGGGAGGCGCCAGAAGAGGTTTTGATAACGGTGGAATTCACCTGGGCTGCCTGGCGTTTCGGAATTATCAGGCCGTGAACACCCATGGCTTCGGCACTCCTTATAATCGCCCCCAGGTTGTGGGGGTCTTTTACTTCATCAAGGAGGATCAGGAAGGGCGGTTCGGCTTTTTCTCTGGCTTTTAGCAGTATATCTTCTACATCACAATATTTAAAGGATGTTACATAAGCAATTACACCCTGATGATTTGTATCAGTCAGAGCATCCAAAACCCGTTTTTCCACGAACTGAAGCGGAATTTTTCTTTGTTTCGCCACTTTGATAATGCGGTTGATTAAGCCGTGTTTTTCTCCCTTAGATATTATTATCTTGTTCAATGTCATATCTGAATTAAGGGCTTCCATTACAGGCCGTCTTCCTGCTATTTTTTCATCCATTGTGTTGCTCTCCCGATTTTTTATTTAAAGTATGAATCCTACCGCAACTCATCTCCCCTTCAGGACAGTAACCATCCCTTATACAGCTTGGGCCCGCTTTTTCAAACAAAACAGGGGCAACTTGCTTTACCTGTCTAAGCATCTCATTGGCTATTTCCCTTATTTCCCATTGAGCCCGCTGACAGCACCGCAACTTGAAGAAGTTGTACAGTGACCTTGCATTGAAGCTGCAGATTATGTTGGTCTGGCAGGCATTAGGAAGCACAAAGCGCGCATCCTGTTCATGTATCCCCAGTTCCAGCAGTTTGCTGTAAGTCTGTTGCAGCTGCATCATCTGAGCTTCATACGTTTTTAAAGCCTCTGGATTGGATTTTATGGAAGGGGGGATTATATACTTAAAACCCGTTTCTTTGACGTACCGCTGAGATTTTTGTGAATAACTTGCTATCCTGTGCCTTACCAGCTGGTGGCTCATCACACGGCTTCCCGATATACTGAAAGTAAAGGAAGCATGTTCAATAGGTGATAGATGACCCATTCTTATGATTTTTCGAATTATTTTTTCTGCGTATTCATCAGAGATGTCCTGCAAAATCTGTTCTGCACCTACCGGTGAATAACACATTCGTGCCGCAGCAGCTACCACTCTTTCAGGGTCAGGTGTGTAGCTTATTAATTTGACAAGCAACACATTCACTCCATTCTTTAATATAGTGTACAAAATTGTAAATTATTACTTTTCGATAAAGTTTGTCAAGACATACATGCTGCTAACAACACCATCAGAAGAATAAAAATTCATTGAGGGAGACGACCTATTCCAGCGTAGCAACTCGATTCGCAAGAATCACCGGAGCCAAGCTGGAATGAACAGCCCGGTATGTGAGTTGCTCAACTTTCGCATCAATAAACGGGCTTTGAGTATCCGAAAATACTGACAAAACCAGTGCTTGAATAACAAAAACACGCCTCGCTTTATAAACTAAGATTAACAACCACAAAAACCCGAAATTACCAAGGGGAGGGGAAATGTAGGATGTTTATGAATCCTATTTTGCCAAAAAATCATCAAGATACCAAGCTTGTTGAACGTTTGATCTCTTGATGAAGCTGTTAAAAAATTATTCGCAAAAATGCCTGCTCCTATCTGGTATTGAAACAAACAAGCTGCTCAACTACTTTATAGCCGGATTGTCAGTGTCTTTAAAGGTTCGACTACAACCTTCGGTATGCAAAAGTTGAGTGAGTTATCTTCAGGGTAGCTTGTTTAAGTTTCTAACAGTCATTCTTAAAAACATCCAGTGCCCTGGAAATGATTTCTACAAGCCTGTCTTCCTGCTGTGTCAAATACAAATAACCTAGCAGTGCTTCAAAACCGGTGCTGTATCTGTAGGTGATGGCATCAACATTCTGGGGAGTAGTTTTAGATTTGGTATTCCTTCCCCGATTAACTATTTCTTTTTCTTCTTCCTTTAAAAAAGGTGTGAGCTTTCTTAATATTTCTGCCTGGCTTTCCGCTTTTACTAAACTAGTGGTTGTTTTGTGCAGCTCATGCAGCTTACTGCGCTGAGACACAACAAAGCTTGTCCTTACAAAAAGTTCGTAAACAGCATCACCTACATATGCCCACACCAATGGAGAAAGTTCCTTTACAGAAAATTGTTTTAAAGGAGTGCCTAAAGGATGGTTGTTTTTGTTGAAAATTGTTTTCAGCATCATTTTCCTTCCCTGATTCTTATATTTTTTTCCACCTGGTTCCATGGGGAGTATCTTCTAGAATTATACCTTTCTCTTTCAGTTCGTCTCTGATCCTGTCTGCTAACTCCCAGTTTTTATTCTGCCTTGCTTCCTCCCGTTTTTTGATCAGTTTCTCGATTTCTTCTTCCAGTTTCTCCTCTCCCCTCTGCTGAATTATACCCAGCACACCACCCAACTCAAGCAAAAGGTTTTTAGCGGCTGTAATTACTTTCCGGGAGGCCTTTTCATCGATATTTGTATTGAACTCTTTTACCAGCTCAAACAGCACAGCAACTCCATCGGCAGTATTGAAATCATCATCCATAACCTTAATAAATTCTTCTTTATAGGCATTAAATTTGTTCAAAAGTTGTTTATCCTGAGGTGTAAGCTCCCTTTCTTCAGCCACACTTTCCAGATGTTTTAAATTCTCAAGGGCATTATAAAGTCTTTCAAGTCCTTTTTCTGCCTGCTGAATCAATTCATAACTAAAATTGATGGGGTTTCTATAATGGGCCGAGAGCAGGAACAATCGCACTGCTTCCGGATCGTGTTTTTGGATAACTTCCCTTGCTGTATAGAAATTACCAAGGGATTTGGACATCTTCTCATCATTGATGTTCAAATAACCGATATGCATCCAGTACCTGGCAAAAGGCTTACCCGTAGCTCCCTCACTCTGAGCTATTTCGTTTTCGTGATGGGGAAAAATCAGATCCGGCCCACCGGCATGGATGTCAATAGTGTCTCCCAAAAATTTCCTGGCCATAACGGAACACTCGATATGCCACCCAGGCCTGCCCTCACCCCACGGACTCAGCCATGACGGTTCCCCGGGTTTTTTCTTCTTCCACAGAGCAAAATCCATAGGGTTCTGCTTTTTGTCTTCGACTTTTATGCGTGCTCCAGCTTCCAGCTCTTCCAGGTTTTGGTGAGACAGTTTGCCGTACTCCTTGAACTTCCTGGTTTTAAAATAAACATCTCCATCAACTTCATACGCGTAACCCTTATCCATCAGAGTCTTAATCATTTCTATTATGTCCAGAATAACTTCCGTCGCTCTGGGGTGATAATCCGCCCTTTTAATACCCAGGGCATCAGCATCTTTAAAATATTCCTGAATGAACCTGTCAGCCAGTTCTTTAACTGTAATGCCTTCTTTTTCAGCTCTTTTGATCATTTTGTCATCTATGTCGGTAAAATTCTGAACATACGTTACTTCATACCCTCTGTACTCCAGGTAGCGCCTGAAAGCGTCAAACACCAAAAACGCCCTGGCATTACCTATATGAAAATAGTTGTAGACAGTGGGCCCGCATACGTACATTCTAACCTTTTTGCCTTCCAGGGGCTTGAATTCTTCTTTTTTCCTGGTTAGGGTATTGTAAATTTTCATCAACATTAACCTCCCTCAAAAGCACAGAACCTTTTGCCCTATTGTAGTACCATTATTACTGTATCATATTTTGTTTGACATACTCAAGTCGTTTAATCAGCCTTTCTTTCCCCATTATAGAACACACTTTAAAAAGTTCCGGCCCGTGGGTTTTACCGGTTAGCATTATCCGCATGGGCATGTACAAATTTTTCCCTTTTACACCCGTCGTCTTCTGCACTTTTTTGAAGATTTGTTTCGCAAGGTTGTCATCGATATGCCGATCTGTTTCATCAAGGAGTTTCAAAAAAGCATTTATCAGCTCTTTAACATGCTCCCGTTTCAAAATATGGACATTTTCCTCTTCTAAAGATATTTTATCCTTGAAAAAGATCTCTGTTTTTGCCGGAATCTCAGACAGCACCGTCAGGCTTTCCCTGACAGTTTCAACAACCTGCTTTAACCACTCAAACTTTGCCTCCACTTCATCTTCCTGAATAAATCCGGCATCAATCAGATAAGGCACACACAGCCGGGTAATTTTGTCAAGGGGTGATTTTTTGATGTAATGGGAATTCATCCAGTTCAGTTTATCAATATCAAAAATGGCGGGATTTTTGGCAACTCTATCAAAGGAAAACTGCTCCACGAGTTCCTCTATGGTAAAAAATTCCTGTTCTCCTTCAGGAGACCACCCCAAGAGGGCAAGAAAATTTACGATAGCATCAGGTAAATATCCCTGATCTCTGTAGTGTTCAACCCATGTAGAACCATGACGTTTGCTCATCTTGGTTCGATCTTTCCCCAATATAAGAGGTACATGGGCAAACTTTGGAAGCTCAAATCCCAGGGCTTTATAAATAAGTATCTGCCTTGGTGTGTTTGAAAGGTGTTCTTCTCCCCTTATAACATTGGTGATTTTCATAAGGTGGTCATCGATTACTACCGCGAAATTGTATACTGGAATTCCGTTGGATTTTACAATTACAAAATCCCCTATCCCACTGCTGTCAAACTCTACCTTTCCCCGAATCAGGTCATTCACACTAATGGTTTGGTTTTGTGGCACTTTAAACCTTATCACGGGTTTTAAACCCCTGGCTTCCAAAGCTTCCCGTTCTTTCCGGGTCATTTCCCTGCATTTGCCGGTGTATCTGGGCATTTCTCCCTTTTCAAGGAGCTGCTTTCTTTGTTGTTCTAGTTCTTCAGGAGTGCAGTAACAGTAATACGCTTTGCCTTCCTCCAGCAGCTTTTCCACATATTCTTTATATATATGAAGTCTCTCGGTGGAACGATAAGGACCGTAATCCCCGCCTTTTCCCACTCCTTCATCCCATTCAATACTCAGCCACTGCAAGTCCCTTATTATAACTTCCTCGGATTCCTTCGATGACCTCTGAAGATCGGTATCCTCAATTCGCAAAATAAATGTACCCTGCTTTTGTCTGGCATACAGAAAGTTGAATAATGCCGTTCTGGCACCACCAATATGTAAATACCCCGTGGGACTAGGAGCAAATCTAACTCTTTCCATGATTTTTCCTCCCTTTTAAGCTTTGTCCATATCTTGTTCCTAATTATATCATTATATTCAATAAGGGTTCAACAATATATCTGATACAATAATTAAAATGTTCGTAACCATCGGCTTTCAGAACATATTTTGCCTCGGAACACTCTGGCATTTTGAGCCAAACCCAACAATTTTTTTAAAGCAAAACAATAAAGTCGCACTGCAAGTTCAAAAACCCTTTTAGCGTATACCAAATATATTCTACCGCAACTGCCGTTTAGGCATTAAAACACATGCCTCACGGCATGTGTTTTGAATTCAATATTTCAATTTTTACGGGAACCACACCTTTTTCTATCATTCCCAGCTTCCTCGCTGCTTCTTTTGATAGATCCAGGTCCCTTCCCTTTACGAAGGGACCTCTATCGTTTATTTTTACCACTACACTCCTGTTGTTCAAAAGGTTTGTTACCCTTATGGTCGTATTATAGGGCAGCGTTTTGTGGGCAGCTGTCAATTCATATTGATTGAAGATTTCTCCATTGGCTGTCTTTTTCCCGTGGAAGCCGGGGCCATACCATGAAGCCATACCTTTGAAGACCATTGTGACGGGTTTATGCAGGCTTTCAACCTTGATTATGGAAAAAGCAGTAGTTGTATCAGGTTTTGTTATATCCTGCAAAAACAAACACCCAGATACTGCCAAAAACACCATTAACAGGATAACTATCCTTGTTTTCATCTTTTCTTTACTCCTTTCAACACCTCCGGGGTTAGCTGACGGATTCGGACCGAAAGGATTAGCCCTACCTATTAACATTATAGGATTCACCCCTATTTAATGGTTCCCCCGTATCCTTTATCAAAGGAATTCGGTGATAAAAGATATTTTTATTAAAAAATGTGAGATAGTAATCTCACATTAAAGTATGTTCCTATTTTTAAAAAATATATATCCAATTTTTTCATTTTTTCATTAAAAGGCAAACAGCCTGAGCAGCAATCCCTTCCTCCCGGCCTTCAAATCCAAGTGTCTCCGTGGTTGTGGCTTTGATATTGATTTGATCCGGTAAGCTCCCCAGAACCAGAGCAATATTGTTTTTCATGGTGTTCAGAAAGGGAGATAACCTGGGTTTTTGTGCTATTATTACAGCATCGATGTTCTGTATTTGAAAACACTTTGATTCCATAATCCTTTTTGTGCTGGCCAACAGTTTGAGACTTGAAATCCCAAGGTATTTTTCATCTGTATTGGGAAAATGTCTGCCTATATCCCCTTCTCCACATGCACCCAGGATGGAGTCCATGATGGCATGTATTAACACATCTGCATCAGAATGCCCTTCCAGGCCTTTATCATGGGGAATATGAACCCCCCCCAATATCAGTGGTCTGTTTTCCACCAGTTTGTGCACATCGTAACCAATCCCAATTCTCATTTTTTTAGAACCCCCTTCTGGAGAGAAGCTGTTCTGCTATTATCAGGTCTTCCTGGGTGGTTATTTTAATGTTATGATATGACCCCTTGTGTATTTTTACCTCAACACCCAGTTCCTCCACCAGTCTTGAATCATCTGTTGCTATTAATTTGTTCTGTCGGGCTACCTCGTGTGCCTTTAAAATCAAAGCATAATCAAAGACCTGAGGTGTCTGAACAGCCCATAACCTGTCCCTATCCAGGGTTTTTTTAACAACTCCCTTTTCACACGCTTCCTTCACAGTATCTGTGACAGGTACCGCCGTGATTACCGCTTTATGTTTTTTTGCCATTTCAACAGTAGAACAAATAATGTCCGGAGTTATAAGGGGTCTTGCGCCATCGTGTATAACTACTATGTCGGTGTGTTCAGGACATCTTAACAAACCGTTTAAAACTGAATCCTGTCTCGTTTCTCCTCCTTTTGCAATACAAACACTTTTGTATTTATACTTTGGTCCCCTCAAAACCCTGTGCTCAAAATATAATATTTCTTCTTCTCTTAAAACAACAACTATCCTGTTAAACAAGTTCATGCTGCAAAATACATCAATGGTCCGCAGGATGATGGGTTTACCCTTTAGTTCTATAAATTGTTTGTTTAAGTTGCATCCCATTCTGGAGCCCTTTCCAGCAGCGGGTATAACAGCACAAATGTTGCTCACACATTCCACCCCCAATTTTCACGTAAAAAAACAGCGGCTCAAAAGAGCCTCTGTCTTTTAATTAAAGGGCTTTTTGCTTTTGCTCATTTTTTTGTTTGTGGTTTTCTTTTGGTTTCGCAAAGATCATTCTACCGGCAGCTGTCTGGAGTACGCTTGTAACGATTACATCAATTTTCTTGCCAATGTATTTTTTACCGCCATCTATTACGATCATTGTTCCATCATCTAGATAGGCAACACCCTGGCCCATTTCTTTGCCGTCCTTTATTACCTGAACATTCATTTCTTCACCCGGCAGCACTACGGGTTTAACGGCATTTGCCAGCTCATTAATATTAAGTACAGGAACACCCTGAAGTTCTGCTACCTTGTTCAGGTTGAAATCATTTGTTAAGATTTTGCCGCCCACCATCTGGGCCAGTTTCACCAATTTGCTGTCAACTTCAGATATTTCTTCAAAATCTCCTTCGTAAATTTCAACTTCAACATCAAGTTCCTTTTGAATTTTTTTTAACACATCAAGACCCCTACGCCCTCTATTCCTTTTAAGGAGATCAGAGGAATCAGCTATGTGCCGTAATTCCTCTAATACAAAAGCAGGAATAATCAACTTACCTTCAATAAAACCACTTTTACAGATGTCAGCGATCCTGCCATCTATGATAACACTGGTATCCAGTATTTTGGGCTTGGCGTCTTCAGCAATATCGCTGGATTGTTTGGAAAACTTTGTCATAAACTTAGGCAGGTTGGGTATTGCCCTTGATAACTCATCTTTTTTCTTGATTGCTATGCTCATACCCAGGTAACCCAGAATTACATTTGCTAAAATAGGAAGATAACTGCCTATCCACGGGATTGTAACAAAAGCCCTAACCAGCATGTTAGCTATGATCAGACCCATTATAAGGCCTAAAAAACCGTATATAATATCATTAAGGGGAGTCTTCTGCAGTCTGCATTCAATCCAAGAAGTCGTCTGTTTTCCCCACTTAATAATCCAGGGACTGATAATAAACACCAAAGCACCACCAATAAGCCCTCCAATTGCTGAGATGATGAGAGGCATAAGAGAATTTGATTCTATCGTTATATAACTTTTGAACACCTCCTGGCTCAAGCCGATAGAGGTTAACTGATAAAATATAGCTATTCCAATAATTACTAAAATTCCTCTTACTATTTTCTGCACCATCTTCTTCACCTCCCGTTTCTTAGCTCATACTTTATTTTCTTCATTATACAACATTTTTATTATAAATTCCAACAGATCAACATGCATATCTGGTATTTATTGCTAACAAAAAAAACTGCGTCCTAAGACGCTTAATTAAAAATGCTATTTATCATGTTTTCAGCCTCTGCTTCATCGATGTTCTGCACCAAAATCAGCTCGCTTATGAGAATCTGCTTAGCATTCTGAAGCATCTTCCTTTCTCCTGTTGACAATCCCTTCTCCTTGTCTCTTAACATCAAATTCCTTACGACTTCAGCTACTTCATATATATCTCCGCTCTTGATTTTTTCCATATTGGCTCTGTATCTTTTGTTCCAGTTACTGGACATCTTGCTCTTCTTACCCTTTAAAACCGTTAAAACATCAATTATTTCATTTTTTTTAATCACTTCTCTAAGACCTATTTTTTCAACATTTTCAAGGGGGATCATTACTTTCATATCACCTATGGGCATCTTTAATATATAATATTTATGAGTTTCCCCCAATATTTCTTTCTCTTCAATGGCTTCAATAACGCCTGCCCCATGCATGGGGTAGACTATTTTGTCACCGATATTAAACATACATCAACCTCCTGTTAGAAAAAAATACCTACTATATTAGGATAACACACTTAAAAGTACATGTCAAGAATAGCATATTTTATCATATATATATTAAAATGTCAATAGTGTTAAACGAAAAACTCTTAAAAACACACCTTGCCTGGAGGTATTACTGGCATCAATTTTGCTAACATTAATTTCATGGTTCTTCTCCAAAACAGTTAGTTAAAAGTTGAACTAATATTATCTAAC
>DFNM01000078.1 GCA_002376045.1 Firmicutes bacterium UBA3567 | reverse complement strand
CATTGCCCAGGGCGGTATAGATTACGCCAAAGAAATCCTGGAAAAGGCTTTAGGGTCTCAAAAGGCTATGGATATTATAAACAGATTGACTGCATCCCTGCAGGTTAGGCCATTTGATTTTATAAGGAAGGCTGAACCAAGTCAGTTGATTAATTTTATACAGAACGAACACCCTCAAACCATTGCTCTGATTATGGCTTTTTTACGGCCAGAGCAGGCTTCTCAGCTGTTGTCAGCCCTGCCTCCTGAAAAGCAGATTGATATCGCTAAAAGGATTGCAACAATGGATAGAACTTCCCCAGAAATCATCCAGGAGGTTGAGAGGGTTTTGGAAAAACAGCTGGCATCCCTTGTTACTCAGGATTATACCGCAGTGGGAGGTATCCAAACAGTTGTTGATATATTGAATACCGTTGATAGAGGAACAGAGAAGAATATTATCGAAGCCCTTGAAAATCAGGATCCCGAGCTGGCTGAAGAGATTAAGCAGAGGATGTTTGTGTTTGAAGATATCGTGCTGTTGGACAACCGTTCCATACAGCGAGTATTAAGAGAAATAGACAACAAGGATCTGGCTCTTGCTTTAAAAGGTTCCAGTGAAGAAGTGAAGAAAATCATTTTCAACAATGTATCTAAAAGATTGAGGGAAATGATACAGGAAGACATGGAATACATGGGACCTGTACGCCTGAAGGATGTGGAGGAAGCCCAACAGAAAATCGTTAATATAATCCGTAAATTAGAGGAGACAGGAGAAATAATTATTTCCCGGGGTGGAGGTGATGAAATAGTTGTCTAGAATTATAAGAAAAGTTTACATAGATAATAAGAAAACTTTCAAGCTCACAGTCTCAAAAGCCAAAGAAACCAAAGGTGTGAACAACACGGTGTTGGCTGTTGATAACGATTACTTTGATTTCAAACATCGGAGTGAAAGGTTGGTACAGGAGGCATATAAAAAAGCAGAAAAGATAATAAAAGATGCAGAAAAGCAGGCAGAGAAAAAAATAAAACAGATTGAAGAGAAGCTGCATACCATTAAAACCCAGGCTTATGATGAGGGTTTCAAAGCTGGTTTTGATGAAGGAATAAAAAAAGGCATTCAAAGGTATGAAGCCGAAATAAAATCACTGGTAGAATTGAAAAAAGATGTGTATATGGAAAAAGAGGAGATGATAAAAAACACCGAAAAAGACTTAGTACTTCTGGCTGTGAAAATTGCCGAAAAGATTATTCAAAAAGAAATAGACAGGGATGACCAGTATATTTTGAGACTAATTAAGGACAATTTGCAGAGGTATTATAACAACACGAAGGTCCTGATAAGAGTTTCCGATAAAGATTATGATACAGCACGGCAGAATGCTCAAAAGATTTTGAAAGAACTACCCAGTATTAATGAGGTGGAATTCATAAGGGACATTACTCTGGAAAAAGGCTCGTGTATAATGGAAGCCCCCTCTGGAAATGTAAATGCCAGCATAAAACAACAATTGGACATTTTAAAGGCAAAACTTCTGGAGGATTTTCAATGAAAAAAAAAGACTATATCGATTTAAGCAAGCACATAAAAAAAGTAGAATCTATCAATCCTGTAAAAAGGTATGGCAAAGTTAAACAGGTTATAGGCTTAACGATTGAATCTCACGGTCCATCGCTGGAAATCGGCCAGTTATGCTGCATAAAGCGTTTTGATAAAAAAGAAGACATCCTTGCCGAAGTAGTTGGTTTTAAAGATGATAGATTGGTTTTGATGCCTCTGGGAAGCATGGAAGGCATAGGTTCAGGAAGTGAAGTTGTTGATAAAGGAGAAAAGTTCAAACTACCAGTAGGTAATAAGCTTTTGGGAAGAATACTGGATGGTTTAGGGAGGCCGATGGATGGCAAAGGGCCTGTTGAAGCCGAGGACTACTACCCCGTAATCAACAACCCACCTCATCCTTTGAAAAGGGAGAAGATCAGAGAGGTTATTTCCCTGGGAATCAAGGCTGTTGATGGGCTGATTACTTGTGGTAAGGGTCAGAGAATGGGAATCTTCTCGGGAAGTGGGGTTGGTAAAAGCACTCTTTTGGGCATGATAGCCCGTAATGCTGAGGTGGATGTAAATGTTATTGCTTTAATAGGTGAACGAGGCAGGGAGGTCAGGGAGTTTATAGAAGATGATTTAGGAGAAGAAGGTTTGAAAAAATCCGTTGTAATCGTTGCCACATCTGATAAACCTGCCCTGATTAGAACCAAAGGAGCTTTTGTTGCTACCGCTATAGCCGAGTATTTTCGAGAGAAGGGCAAAGATGTTTTGTTATTGATGGATTCTCTCACAAGGTTTGCCATGGCCCAGAGAGAAGTAGGGCTTGCTGCAGGAGAACCACCCGTTGCCCGGGGTTATACTCCTTCAGTTTTTGCTGTTTTGCCCAAACTTCTTGAGAGAACTGGTACTTCAAACAGAGGTTCAATAACGGGTTTGTATTCTGTATTGGTTGATGGAGATGACCTTGATGAGCCCATATCTGATTCTGTTAGAGGAATTCTGGATGGCCACATTGTATTATCTAGAAGCCTAGCCAACAAGAATCATTATCCAGCGATAGATGTGCTCAAGAGTGTAAGCAGATTGATGCCTGACATTGTAACGCAGCAGCACATGGAAGCCGCTTCAAACATTAAAAAAATCCTTGCTCAATATAATGAAGCTGAGGATTTGATAAATATCGGAGCATATTCCAAAGGGAGCAATAAAGATATTGATTATGCCATCGAAAAAATCGATTTAATAAATGATTTTTTAAGGCAAAAAACAAAACAAAAGGTTTCCTTTGATGAAACCCTTGACAAAATGTTTTCTATTCTGCAATGATTATGATTACAGAGGTGAGAAATGAAAAAGTATGGATTCAGGCTAGAGAGTTTGCTGGATTACAAAACTTCATTAGAGAATAAACAAAAACAGGAGTTCAGCAGGGCTTTAAAGGAATACACTCTTCAAAAAGAAATCCTGCACACTCTGAAAACCCAGGTTCAATCAAAACAGGAGGATTTTTTTGCTAAAAACAAAAAGATTAGAGGGAACCAGTTGATTCAGATGAACTTTTGGCTTGATGGTATGAGAAAGAAGATAAGGGACCACAAAAAAAAGGTCGAAGAAGCTGAAAATCATCTTTATGCAACAAAAAAGGAAATGTTCAAGCTGATGAGGGAGAGAAAAACCCTTGAAAAACTAAAGAAAAAGCATTTGGCATCTTTTAAACGAGAAGTCATAAAACAAAACCAGTTGATAATAGATGATAAAGTTTCGTTTCGGTATTTCTTAGATAACCGGAAGGAATGATGGAGAATGACAAAATGGAAGATAATAGCCTCGATGGTAATAATCCTGATAATATTTTTGCTGTTGGGATTTGTTCTGGTGTATACAGGAGTTATAGATAACACTCTTCTTAACAGTTTTAGAGAGAGAATGCATACAGTGCCCGTAATTGGAAAAATATTAAAACCAGTGGAAAATGGAGAACTGAGTGAGCTTGAAAGGGAAAAATTAAAATTACAGCAAGAAAAAAAGTTATTAGAAGAAAAATGGCAGGAACTCAATAAAAAGCTTCAAGAACTGGATTATCGCCAAAAACTTTTAGATGAAAAAGAAAAGGCACTTAATGAAAAGGAAAGGGAAATCAAGGTTTTACAGGATAAATTGAAGGTTGCAGTAGAAAGAATCGAAGAATTAACTAAAATGTATGAGGAGGTGAAACCTTCTAAAGCAGCACAAATATTCAAGCATTTGGATAATGAGCTAGTTGTAAAAATTTTAAGGAACATGGATACAGAGTATGCAGCGGAGATTTTCAATAACATGGAATCAGAACAGGCTGCCGAAATTACTCGTTTAATGAACAGCAGGGAACAGTCAGCACAAAATCAGTAGAAAGGAGGTGAAGCTTTGGTTGTAAAGGAGGTTGTTGAAGAAGTTCAAATAAACAGCAAAGCAGCAAAAAAGGAAGAAACCAAATCATCGAAAAAAGAAATGTTTGCAGCAGAAATTCTTAAAACAGAATCAAACTTAAAAAACATCAAACAACTGGAAAAAGATATCCTTTATATCCTTCAAACCCTTGCAAACCTGATGCTGATGGATCAGGGCCAGCTCATGAAGGCTGAAACACAGAAGGGAACCGGGGTGTCTAATGAAGTCATTGATTTACAGGGAAAGAGTGATAATTTAGTGCTTGTCAAGCTGTTGAATTGGATAAAACAGGAACTGACGCACCCAAGTCATAAGAGAGCTGTAGAAGAAGTCTTGAGGAAAATTCTAAAGCTTGAAAACGTGAAAATGCTGGAAAGGGATGTGCCTGAGGAATTTAAGAAACAACTCCAACTGCTGAAATACAAATGCAATGAATTTTTAAAGGAGAAAAAGAACTTTAAAATCCGAATCTCAGATTCAGAGAAAACAATTAAACAAAAACATGTTGAATCAGATCTTGTTATAAACAGAGACAGCATGAAAAAATCCACGAACTTTAAAAACCCACCAAGATCCTTTAAGGAAACTTCTTCGAATAAGCGGCTTGTCCCCAAAAACGGCATAAATAACGGGCTGGTCAGTGATGCAAAACTTTTAGACGAATTTTACAGCAAAAAACTGGAAAACAGGATAGAGAGTCTTGAAACTCACCACAACACATTTAAAAATATGGTTAACCAGAACAACAATTTATTTGATGTCAAAACAATAAGAATCTTAAAGAACTCTGGTGCTGAAGCTTTTAATGAAAACACGATAGACAAGCTGGACAAAAGCATCATGAATCAGATTGTTAAAAAAGTTCATATCGATAAAAATACAACCCAGATCAGGATAAATCTAAAACCTGAAACTTTAGGTAATGTTAGGATGAACATAGTTTCTGAAAATGGTATTGTAAAGGCGAGCTTCTTTGTGGAAAACAAGCTTGTGAAAGACATTATAGAAAACAATTTGGACCATTTAAAGCACAACCTTCAGAACCAGGGAGTTGCTGTTCAAGAGTTCAGTGTTGAGGTGGATAGCGGTCAGGACAATTGGATGTGGGAACTGCAAAAATCCCATAAGTATAATGTTAGATACAGTAAGAAGCTTACAGAAGAAACCCTGAACAACATAAGCTTAAATGTATTAATGGAGGAAAACAGTTCTGTTAATCTGTTTGTGTAAGGGGGTGGCGGGATGTCTGAAATTCAAAACATAGGTTCCGACAGCACTGCAGCAAACAACAATGTCACTTCATACAGTTTACAAAACCTGGGAAAAGATGACTTCTTAAAACTGCTTATTACTCAACTGAGAATGCAGGATCCTTTAGAACCTTTGGAAGACAAGGAATTCATCTCACAAATGGCCCAGTTTTCTGCGCTGGAACAGATTCAGAATCTAAATGAATCTTTTGATAGTTTCAATAAAACTTTTGTTGCCTTTAATAATTCCATTAATAATTCCCTTTCTAAACTGCAGTCTTTGAGCTTCATAGGGAAGAAAGTGGAGTTCAAGACGGGCGATGGCGGCACTGTTAAGGAAGGTGTGGTAACAGGAGTCAAGTTTGATGAAAGCAACCTGATTTTAATGGTTGAGGATGGAGAAATTCAACTTGCGGATATTGTTTCAGTAAAAAAGCAAGAGGAGGTAGTGGAAACTGGTCAGGAAAATCCAGGTCAACAAGCAGCCGATAAGTGAAGTTGTTCCACAGAGGCCTCAAAAAACAGAGACAGAAAAGGTTCCAGGAGATTCTTTTAAGGATATCTTAAACACTCAGCTTGATAAGTTGAAGTTTTCAAAACATGCTTTGCAGAGATTGCAATCGAGGAATATATATTTTGATAAAGATGATCTGAAAAACATCTACGATGCTGTTGACAAGGCAGAAAAAAAAGGGATCAGAGATTCATTGATTTTAACTTCAAAAGCGGCGTTGATAGTAAGCATACAAAACAGAACCGTTGTCACGGCTGTTGACAAGACAAACATAAAAAACAATGTGTTTACAAATATTGATGGAGCGGTAATCCTTTAAAGGGCTGGACCTCTGAGAGGAAGCCCTCTAATCCCTGAACGACAGATGGGATTACTTCACTCTTAAAAAGGAGGTCATTTTAGGTATGTTGCGTTCAATGTTTGCAGGAGTATCGGGTTTGAGAAACCACCAGATCAGGATGGATATAATTGGAAATAACGTTGCCAATGTTAATACAATTGGGTTTAAAAAGAGCAGAGTAACCTTTCAGGAAGCCTTGAATCAGACCATAAGGGGAGCATCTTCCAGTCAGGGAAACAGAGGAGGAACAAATCCCCAACAGGTTGGACTGGGAATGACTATAGGGAGCATTGATACAATTCATACTCCTGGTAGTATTCAGACTACAGGCAAGATTACGGACATGGCAATAGAAGGAGATGGTTTTTTCATACTGGCTGATGGTGAGGACAAGTATTATACCAGGGCTGGTAACTTCGATTTTGATGAAGAAGGGAACCTCGTGAATCCTGCCACTGGTTTGAAAGTCTTGGGGTGGGATTTAAGAGACAATGTGAACATAGAGAGGACTGCCCAGAATCTGCAGTCCATTGAAATCAATAAAGGTGAACCCATTAGTCCCAAGGCTACGGATAATGTGAAAATCATGAACAATCTGGATGCAGGAGCATCTACCGGTGATACTTATACTACTTTTGTTACTGTTTATGATTCCCTGGGGCATGAACATGAACTGCAAATAGATTTTACTAAAGGCGCTAACCCCAATGAGTGGGACTATACTGTGAGTGTACCCGGGGGAAGCGGTAGTATTGTGAGTGGTGACACTGGAGGTCTGGGGTTCACTGAAGGAAAATTCGATAGCGACCATCCCCATACTAATACACCAACTTTTGAGTACGATCCCGCCAATGGAGCAGCCAACATTACCATTGATTTTAATTTCGATAAGGTAACCCAGTTTGCTTCAGATACAACCGTTACACCTTACAGCCAGGATGGTTATCCTGCAGGAACTTTAAAAACAATTTCAGTTGATACGACGGGTACCATTACAGGAGTGTTTAGCAATGGAATCAACAAGAAACTGGCCCAGGTAGCTATGGCAGTTTTTGATAACCCAGGTGGCCTGCTGAAAATGGGGCAGAACCTTTACAAGAATTCAAACAACTCGGGAATGCCAAGAATAGGAACAGCGGGTACAGGGGGCAGAGGCACCATATCCCCCGGATCCCTGGAGATGTCAAATGTGGATATTTCAGAGGAGTTTGTCAACATGATTATCACCCAGCGCGGTTTTCAGGCAAATTCCAGAATAATTACAACTTCTGATGAGATGCTCCAGGAATTGATTAATTTGAAGAGGTAATATTGATGGCAAATAAAATAAGGAGGGTATTTCATAATACCCTCCCCTTTCAAGGAGTATTCGAGGATGATTAAACTAACAAAGTTGAATGGCAAAGAGTTTGTTTTGAATTGTGAGCTTATAGAAACTGTAGAATCGACTCCTGATACCGTAATAACCCTGACGAATTCTAAAAAGTTTGTTGTCAAGCAGTCCATTGAAACCATTATCGACAGGGTTATAGAATATAAAAAGAGAATCTATCTGGATACTCACTAAAGGGCGAGGGGAGTGTAGTCTGTGGATATAGCTACTGTAGCTGGGATCGTAAGCGGAGTAATACTTTTTGCTGTTGCAATGTCTACCAATGGCTCGATATTGGATTTTGTAGATTTTCCTTCTTTTCTAATTGTCCTGGGAGGCACGGTAGCCGGCACACTAATAAATTATCCTATCTATAAGGTATTAGAAGTAATAAGGATATTAAGGGTAGTTTTTACGAAAAACACAATTTCACCGACGGAGATCATAAAAAAAATAGTTAACTTCGCAGAAATTGCCAGGCGTGAAGGTCTTCTGGCCTTGGAGGATGCAGCTTATCAAGTTGAGGATGATTTTTTAAAAAAAGGTATTTTGTTAATTGTGGATGGAACAGATCCCGAACTTGTAAGGAATATACTGGAAACAGAACTGGCTTTTCTTGAGGACAGACACAAAACGGGTCAGAGCATTTTTGAGACCATGGGTGCTCTGGCTCCTGCTTTTGGAATGATTGGAACCCTGATCGGTCTTATAAGGATGCTCAGGAACTTAAACAATCCAGAAGCTATAGGCCCAGGAATGGCTGTAGCCCTGCTTACAACCTTTTACGGAGCTCTGCTTGCGAATTTGGTGTTTATACCTGTAGCTGGAAAATTAAAGATAAGAAGCAATGAAGAGATTCTTAATAAAGAAGTTATGATTGAAGGAATGTTATCCATTCAGGCAGGAGAAAACCCCAGGATAATAGAAGAAAAATTGAAAGCTTTCCTGGCTCCCAAAATCAGGGAATCCCTTCAAGATGAAAAAGGTTTGGTTCAGGGCGGTGAAATGGAGTGAGGCGGAGAAGAAATTCTGAAGAAAGCTCTGCTAAAGGCAGCCCAGCTTGGATGATGACCTATGGTGACATGGTTACTCTCATACTTGCTTTTTTCGTGCTACTGTATTCCTTTTCTACCCTGGATGTGGAGAAGTTCAAGATGATTATATCTTCTCTTCAAAACACCTTTGGTGTGCTGGAAGGGGGTCAGACGTTCGATACTTCTGAGCTTATTTCTGCTGGTTCTCAAAGCATTTATATAAGTAAACAGTCCCGGGAAGAATTGGAGTTTAGAAAGATATTTAATGATTTTGCTGAATATGTAGAAATAAAAAACCTTGAGGGCAAAGTTAAAATAGATATGCAGGAGCGAGGCATTGTTATACATATAATGGAGGGTGCCCTTTTTGATAGTGGATGGGCTTACATACGTCAAGATGCTCAGGAACTTCTTGATGATATAGCGCAAAAATTAAAAAAAGTAGATAAAATTATCAAGGTCGAAGGTCATACTGATAATGTTCCGGTTATCAATCCCAAATATCCAACCAATTGGGAATTATCTGCAGCTAGGGCTGTTAATGTTGTAAGGTATTTTATAGAAAAACACGGAATAACACCATATAGATTGGTAGCGGTGGGTTACAGCAAGTACCGGCCTCTGGTACCGAATACAAGTGCGGAGAACAGAGCATTGAACAGAAGAGTAGATATTGTTATATTAAAATCTAGGGAATCAGATTGATTGATGAGCTTGGAGGGATGATTGTGGCTGAAGAAGCAAAGAAAAGCGGATTTAACACAAAAAAAGTATTGATACTGGTTCTGGTTTTTGGGTTGTTTTTGGTTGTAACAGTTGGTGTTGCATACATGGTGGCTGTAAAGGTGGTAGTGGATGAAAACAAAACAGAAAATCCCAAAAACAGCGAAGTAGAGGAAAGAGGTATTCTGGTATCGGGAGGGGAATTCACTACAAACCTGAAGGATAAAGGCATTATTAAGATCACACTTGAGTATGAAGTTGAAAATGAAAAAGTAAAGGAAGAAGTTGAAGAAAAAAGTCCCATAATAAAAGATAAAGTTATTTCAGTGCTTAGAAGTCAGAAATATGACGAGGTGAATGGATACATGGGAATGGAAAACCTGCGTTCAAGCATAAAGCAGGAACTAAATAAAATATTGCAAAAAGGCAAACTGATGGAAGTCTACATAACTGATATTATTGTTTTTTAAAGGAGGAATGGAAGTTTGTCAAATATTCTATCTCAAAGCGAGATAGACTTGCTTCTCAATGCTTTGTCTACCGGAAAGATTAATGTAGAGGACATAAAAAAAGAAGATGAGGCTACAAAAGTAAAAGTATATGATTTCAAAAGACCAAACAAGTTTTCTAAAGAACAATTAAGGACATTAAACATGATCCATGAAAAATTTGCCAGGTTGTTGACCACCCAGTTATCCGGTTATTTGAGGGCTCTTGTAAAACTGGATGTTTTTGCAGTTGAACAGATGTCGTTTTACGAGTTCATCAATTCCATACCCAATCCTTCCATCATAGCAACCATTGATATGTCGCCATTAAAAGGATCATGTTTACTGGAAATTAATCCCAGCATATCCTTTTCTATTATCGATAGACTTTTGGGTGGTCCAGGAGAATTCCACGATAAGCCGAGGGGATTAACAGAAATTGAGAGGATAATCATACAAAAAGTTTTAAGAAATATTCTTGCGTCACTCAAAGAATCGTGGGAAACTCTAATCGAACTAGAACCCACTCTTGAAGGCATAGAAACCAATTCCCAATTCATACAATTGATTTCACCCAATGAAACGGTTGTAGTAGTAACCCTTAATGGTGTAATTGGTAAAACTGAAGGTATGATCAACCTGTGTCTTCCCCATATAGTGTTGGAGCCAATTTTACACAAGCTTTCTACCAGGTACTGGTTTTCAAACACAAAGAAAGAAAGAGATTCCTATAACACAGAGGAACTGAAAAAGAGATTGAAAAGAGCAGAACTGCCTGTCGTAACAAAGCTGGGGAAAGCGGTTATTACTATACGAGATTTTTTGAGTTTAGAACCAAATGATGTGATCCAGTTGGAAAAAAAAGCAGATGAAAGCGTTGAAATCTGGATACACAACAAACTGAAGTTTTATGGCCAACCGGGAATTTATGGTAACAAAATGGCTGTACAGATAACGGATATTGTTGAGGAGGAGGAATAGCTCTTATGAGTGATGAGAATATTTTATCCCAGGAAGAAATAGATGCCTTGTTAAATCAAAAAATAAGGGATCAAGATGACCAAGAATTAACACCAGAAGAAAAGGATACATTTGGTGAACTAGGGAATATTTCTATGGGGACTTCAGCCACAACCCTCTATACGCTTTTGGGGAAGAAAGTAAAAATCACAACACCCAGAGTATCCGTTACAACAGTAGAAGAGTTGAGAAATGAACATCCCGTTCCTTTTGTCATAGTAGAAGTCAAGTATACTAAGGGTTTGGAAGGTACAAATGTTTTTGTAATAAGAGAGCGGGATGCCAAGATAATAGCTGACTTGATGATGGGGGGAGAAGGGAAAGCAGAGGGAGAACTGGATGAAATAAGATTGAGTGCTGTAGGGGAAGCAATGAACCAGATGATGGGAAGTGCAGCCACTTCAATGTCTCAAGTCCTTAACAGAGATATAAATATATCTCCTCCTTTGACAAGGCTTGTGAATCTCGCAAAAGACAAACTGCCATTTTTTGAGGTAGGGGAATCCGATAAAATTGTAAAAGTATCATTTAAAATGGAAGTAGAAGGCCTAATAAGCAGTGAGATTATGCAACTCAGTCCGCTACCGTTTGTCAAGGGTGTTGTTCAGGAATTGATGGATACTCAGCAAGCAGCTATAGATTCCCTTCAGGGAAAGACCGAAGCAGCTGTTGAACGGGAAGTCAAACAAGAAGAAAAAGCTGAACCTCAAGAGGAAATGGGTATTCCCATAAAAACGGTAAAGTTTGATCATCTTGAAAAATCTCCTTCTAGAAAAGCTGCAAACAAAATCGATTTGATTTTGGATGTGCCTCTGGAAGTTACAGTAGAGCTGGGTAGAACATCAAAAAAAATAAAGGATATCCTGGAATTTGGCCCGGGATCAATCATCGAACTGGACAAAATGGCCGGTGAACCTGTAGATATCCTTGTTAATGGCAAGTTTATTGCAAAGGGCGAGGTCGTAGTTATAGACGAGAATTTTGGTGTTAGGATAACTGAAATTATTACACCCATTGAGAGATTAAATAATTTGCAATGAAAAGGGGGATAAAAATTGAGTAAAAAAATATTAATAGTTGATGATGCAGCCTTTATGCGAATGATGATTAAGGATATTCTAACTAAAAATGGTTATGAAGTTGTTGGAGAAGCCGATGATGGGACTGTAGCTGTTGAAAAGTACGAGGAATTGAAACCCGACCTTGTTATAATGGATATAACAATGCCCGAGATGGACGGCATTGAAGCAGTAAAAAAGATCAAAAAAAAGGACCCGGATGCCAACATAGTAATGTGTTCTGCAATGGGTCAGCAGGCCATGGTGATCGATGCAATTCAGGCCGGTGCAAAAGATTTTGTAGTAAAACCTTTCCAACCTGACAGAGTGCTGGAAGCCGTAAAAAAGGTTTTGGGCTAAAGGAAGATGGTAAAGTTGATAAACATCTTTAATGCTTTTAAAGTATTGTTGCTTGTTTCAGTTATAATTTCAGGATTAGTATTAAGCGGCTTTATGGGCCAACCTGATTTAAAAGAACTGCAGCAATATGATATAGAGAAGATTGAAAATTCCAGTTTTAATTTTCCATCCCTTTTAATAAGAATACTCTTTTTTTTAATGGTGTTTGGAGCAGTGGCCTTTTTAGCCTACCTGACTTCAAGATTTTACGGTAAAAAAGCAAGGAGTTTCATGATCGAGGGCAGCAGGTTTATAAAGGTCATTGATACAATTTCCTTTGGTAGCAATAAAATGCTGGTTGCGTTAAAGTTCCTGGATGAAATCATTTTAATTGGAGTAGGAGAAAAGGATATTCGATTAATCCACAAGATAAAAGACCTTGAAGGAGATTTTGATATAGAGGAAGAAGTAATTGAAAAAAAGCCCATTGATTTTAAAGATTATTTCAATAGCTTAAAGAAAATTTTTGGTAAAAAGTCTGAACACAGGAATGATACACAATTGAATAGCCAAGTAGTTAACCTTCAGAAAAGAAAGGATCTATTTAAAAAAAATGGCCTTCTTGGAGAGGATGAAGATGAATTCAGGAATTAGTACGAAAGTTATAGTAGTATTTTTGATGCTGTTGGTAGTTTTTACTGGAACAACTAAAGCAGCCATTCCCCTGCCCAGCTTGAATATAAATATACAGGAATCAGAAGCACCTGAAGATGTTGTCTACAGTCTGCAAATACTGTTTTTAATTACAATAATAGCTCTTGCACCAGCTATTCTGATCATGATGACTTCTTTTACAAGAATAATTGTTGTATTGGCTTTTGTAAGAAATGCCCTTGGTACCCATCAAATGCCTCCTAATCAAGTTTTGATTGGTTTGGCTTTGTTTTTAACCTTTTTTGTTATGTCTCCGGTTCTATCCAACATCAATGAACATGCTCTCCAGCCCTATTTGAATGGAAACATAAATCAGCAGGAAGCTCTTTCTAATGCATTAACATATTTAAGAGAATTTATGTTTAAACAAACCAGGGAAAAAGATCTAGCCCTTTTTGTAAAGTATGCTCAATTAAATAGAGTAAACAGCCTTGACGACATTCCAACTCATGTTCTGATTCCGGGGTTTATCATCAGTGAATTGAAGACCGCCTTTCAAATGGGATTTATCATTTATATACCTTTTTTGGTAATAGATATGATTGTTGCCAGCACTTTGATGTCTATGGGAATGCTTATGCTGCCCCCTGCAATGATTTCACTGCCATTTAAAGTCTTGCTTTTTATTATGGTAGATGGTTGGAACCTGGTGGTTAGATCTCTTTTGCTTGGATTCAATTAAAATGAGGAGGCAGGTTAATGACGGAGGAATTTATCATTCAATTGGCTCAAAAGGCCTTATTAACTTTGCTTTTAACTGCTGGTCCAATGCTGGGTTTAGGCCTTCTGGTTGGTCTAGCAGTTAGCATTTTCCAGGCTACCACCCAAATCCAGGAACAGACATTAACCTTTGTACCGAAAATCATTGTTGTGCTTGGCTCAATCGTAATCTTCGGCCCATGGATGTTAAATACCATGTTAGAATTTGCTTCCAATTTGTTTTTGAACCTCCATACTTATATTTATTAGAGGGATGTGAATGGATGTTATTGAAAGGGTAATAGATAATATACATTTAATTTTCATTGTTTTTTGCCGCATATCGGGTTTTTTTTCCATACTTCCCATTTTTGGCAGAAGAACGTATCCTGCAATGGGCAAGATAGTGCTTGCTTTTTTTACATCCCTTATTTTGCTGCCGATGGTAAATGATGCTGTAAACATACGGGTTGATAATCTATGGTTGTATACAGCGCTTGTTTTCCATGAAATAGCCATAGGATTTGTTTTGGGATTTGCTGTTTATATTATGTTTGTTTCTATATACATTGCAGGGCAGATGATAGATATGCAGATGGGGTTTGGAATAGTGAACGTGCTGGATCCTCAAACAAACATCCAGGTTCCGATTATGGGAAATTTTTATTACATACTGACTCTATTAATATTTTTAACCATTAACGGTCATCATATTCTGTTATTGCAAATAATAGAAAGCTACAGGGTGATTTCCCCTGGAGAAGGTATTTTTAACGAAGCACTCTTGTGGAGCGTTGTTAAGATTTTTGGTCAGATGTTTCTTATAGGATTTAAGATTGCCATGCCGGTTGTTGGCGCTGTTTATTTAACAGATGTTGCACTGGGTATTACTGCGAGAACTGTACCCCAGATGAATGTTTTCATTGTGGGATTACCTCTAAAAATCTTAATGGGGATTATAGTTATCATGTTTGTATTACCGATGTATTTGATTGTTTTGGATGGAATTTTCAGTGGAACATACAAAAATTTTCTGATGGTTTTAAAGGCGATGTTGCCACGATGGTAAAACATGTTTGTTTTGATTTGCAGCTTTTTGCCGAAGAAAAAACTGAAAAAGCTACACCCCACAAACGAAAAGAAGCCAGGGAAAAGGGGCAGGTAATTAAAAGCAGGGAAATATCTTCAGCCTTGATACTGTTATTTGTTTTTCTGGCAATGAAATCAACCTATAACAGAGCTTTCGGTAATTACATAGAGTTTACACAGAATTTTTTGCAAACGGGGATTACCGCAAACTTCTTTGATGATGACAGCTTTCATTCTTATACAGTATATATTCTGTATAAGTATTTTGAATTTATTTTTCCTGTCATCCTGGTAACTGTTTTGATCGGTTTTTTTTCCAATGTTTTACAAACAGGATTTCTGTTTACCACAGAAAACGTAAAGCTAAAACTGGATAGACTGAATCCTATTGAGGGCTTTAAAAGGTTGTTATCCAAGCGATCCATTGTAGAGTTCTTTAAAAGCTTAATCAAGCTGGTTTTTGTTGGTTATATTGTTGTTAAAACACTACAGTCCAAATGGATTTATATTCCTAAACTTGTAGACATGGAAATAAAGGAAATTGTTGAAATTTTAAGCAGTATGACTATTGAGGTGGGGATCAAAGCTGCTCTCGCATTGCTGATTTTATCAGGTTTTGATTATTTGTACCAATGGTGGGAATACGAACAAAGCATCAAGATGTCTAAACAGGATATTAAAGAAGAACACAAACAAACTGAAGGGAATCCCCAAATAAAGTCTAGAATTAGAAGCATTCAAAGGCAAATGGCTCAGCGCAGGATGATGCAGGAAATACCTAAAGCTGATGTTGTTATAACGAACCCAACCCATTTGGCTGTTGTTCTAAAATACGATGAGAAAGAAATGCCTGCACCAATGGTTGTTGCTAAAGGTGCCAACTTGCTTGCCGAACGAATCAAACAGGTAGCCATTGAACACAATGTAGCCATTGTAGAAGATAAGCCTCTGGCACAACTGCTGTATAAAAGTGTGGATATTGGAGAGGTCATTCCGGAGGAACTCTATAGAGCTGTGGCGGAGATCCTTGCCTTTGTATACAATTTGCGATCTGACAGGAGGTCACAAATGTGAAATTTGGAGACATTTTTGTGGTTATAGCTGTCATAGCGACTATTGTAATGATGATTGTACCCCTACATCCACTGATTTTAGATGTGTTATTGACATTCAATATTACAACGGCACTGGTGATTCTACTGGTTTCAATGTATACCCAAAATGCCCTGCAGTTTTCTATTTTTCCTTCTATGCTGCTGCTGACGACTCTATTCCGACTGGCTTTAAACGTTTCATCAACCCGTTTGATTCTTCTAAAAGGGTATGCAGGTAAAGTCATTGAATCCTTTGGGCAATTTGTTGTGGGTAACAACGCCCTTGTTGGGTTTATAATATTTCTGATCCTGGTAGTTATTCAGTTCATAGTTATTACCAAAGGGGCAGAAAGGGTAGCAGAAGTGGCTGCCAGGTTCACTCTTGATGGTATGCCGGGAAAACAGATGAGCATAGATGCCGACTTGAACGCGGGATTAATAACTGAAGCAGAAGCAAGAAAACGAAGGTTGGAAATACAAAGGGAAGCAGATTTTTATGGAGCCATGGATGGGGCCAGCAAGTTTGTAAAAGGAGATGCTATTGCAGCCATTATTATAACGGTTATTAACATAATAGGAGGATTAATCACAGGGATGATATTACGGGGGATGGATTTTGCCTCAGCTGTCTCCCAGTACACTCTCCTAACTGTAGGAGACGGTCTGGTGAGCCAAATTCCTGCTCTATTGATTTCTACTGCTACAGGTATTGTAGTTACAAGGGCAGC
>DFNM01000068.1 GCA_002376045.1 Firmicutes bacterium UBA3567 | reverse complement strand
ATGGAAGACATCGCAAAACTGGCGGACCGCATAGCAGTTATGTATAAAGGCAGACTTGTGCTTGTAGGTCCACCGAAATACATCTTCCAGCAGGCTGATACTCTAAAAAAGCTCGGGCTGGGCGTTCCACAGGTGACTGAACTCATGATACAATTGAAAGCCAAAGGAAAAAATGTCAAAACAGACGTTTTCACGGTAGAAGAAGCGGAAAGAGAGCTGGAAAAGATTTTGAGGGGTAATAAGCATGCTAAAGGATATTAACATTGGTCAATACATTCCCGGGGATTCACCCGTCCACAGAATGGATCCCAGGGTAAAGATTATACTCACGATAATATATGTGGTGTTACTGTTTGTGATCAACAATTTTTACGGATACGCCATCAGTTCTGTGTTTATAATTTTACCCGTTGTGCTGTCAAAAATATCCATAAGGTATCTTTTTAAAGGGCTCAGGCCCATATTGATTATTATCCTGATTACCGTTCTGTTTAATCTTTTCCTTACAGAAGGAGAAGTAGTGTATAGGATTGGCAGTTTCAGCATAACCAAAGAAGGAATCAGGATGGCGGCTTTTATGGCTCTGAGATTAATTTTTTTGATTACAGGGACCACATTACTGACCCTTACAACGTCACCCATAGATTTAACAGATGGTATTGAAAGACTGCTGAATCCCTTTAAAAGAATAGGTGTCCCTGCTCATGAGCTTGCGATGATGATGACCATTGCCCTACGATTTATTCCCACCCTCCTGGAGGAGACGGAAAAGATTATGAAAGCACAGATGGCGCGGGGTGCGGATTTTGAGAGCGGTAATTTTATAAACAGAGCCAAAAACATGGTTCCCCTCCTTGTACCCCTTTTCATAAGTGCTTTTAGAAGAGCTGATGACCTGGCCATGGCCATGGAAGCCAGGTGTTACAGAGGAGGAGAGAACCGCACAAGGATGAAGCAATTAAAGATGTCAGCGGTAGATTATGCGGCTTTTGCTTTTACAGCTTTGTTGAGTGCAGGAGTGGTTTACACCCGGTTTTTCTTCCATTGATGGGGTGATGGTTGTGCACAACATAAGAATGGTGCTGGAATATGATGGCAGCAATTATCATGGCTGGCAGAGGCAAAAGAATGCCCTTGCTGTTCAACAGGTTGTAGAAGAAACCCTTGAAAAACTTTACAAGCGGAAAATAAGGGTCATCGCAGCCGGGAGAACAGATAGGGGAGTTCATGCAAAAGGCCAAAGCATAAACTTCAAAGTACAAGACAACCCGATACCTGTAAACCGCTTGCCCCTGGCTGTGAACAGTCTCTTACCCTCTGACATAGCTGCTGTGCATGCGGAAGAAAAACCTCTGGATTTCCATGCGAGGTATGATGTTAAGTCCAAGGTTTACAGTTACAAAATTCTAAACAGGAAATATCCTTCACCTCTCCTGAGGAATTATTCATGGCATGTCAACCAGCCCCTGGACATTGAAAAAATAAAAGCAGCTATGAAGTATTTTTTGGGAGAACACGATTTCGCGTCATTTCAGGCATCAGGTAATTGTGTAAAAAACACAGTGAGAACAATACAGGATCTATACCTGGAAAAACATGGAGATATATTGATTTTTAGAATCAAAGGAAACGGTTTTTTATACAACATGGTAAGGATTATCATAGGCACTCTGGTAGAAATAGGCTTGGAGAAAATGCCGCCCCATTCAATCCCCAGGATTATCCAAGCAAAAGACAGAAACCTTGCCGGTCCAACTGCTCCACCGAAGGGCCTGTGCCTGGAACACGTTGAATATTAGGCATCTTGACACTAAAAATTTTATGTATTACAATATCCTTATGTGATAATGACAGCCCCGATACTCTTAACATAAATTAGCAAAATGCCTTTGTTAAAGGAGGGATACAAGTGAACAACACCACCCGCATGTTCAAACGGGAAGAAGTGGATAGAAAATGGTATATTCTAGATGGTAAAGGCAAACCCCTTGGAAGACTCGCTTCTTTAGCAGCAAAAATCTTAAGGGGAAAACACAAACCCATCTATACACCCCATGTAGATACAGGAGATCATGTAATCATTATCAATGCTGATAAAGTGGTATTGACAGGTAAAAAGCTGAATCAAAAGAAATACTATCGACACACCGGATATCCAGGAGGCTTGAAGGAAACCACCTATGAAAAACTGATGCAGGAAAATCCAGAACTGGCCGTTGAAAAAGCTGTTAAAGGAATGCTGCCTCACAACAGACTGGGGAGAAAGATGATCAAGAAACTGAGAGTTTACAGAGGAGAATCCCATCCTCATCAGGCCCAGCAGCCTGAAGTGTGGGGAGAGAAATAGTTTAGGAAAGGAGGATAAGGATTGGAAAAAGTTCACTATTATGGTACAGGTAGAAGAAAAACATCTGTTGCCAGAGTGAGATTGCTTCCAGGCAATGGTAAAATAACAGTTAATGGACGAGACCTGGATGATTACTTCGATTATGACACCTTAAAGGTGATTGTGAAACAACCCCTTGAATTAACGGATACACTGAACAAATTTGATGTTGTAGCCAAAGTTGAAGGTGGTGGTTTTACAGGCCAGGCTGGTGCTATCAGACACGGCATTACAAGAGCTCTCTTGAAAGCCGATGGGGAACTCAGACCCGTGCTGAAAAAAGCCGGGCTGTTAACTCGAGACCCAAGGATGAAAGAACGAAGAAAATACGGTTTGAAAAAAGCCCGAAAAGCACCACAATTTTCAAAAAGATAATCAAAAAAATTTGCACCCTTATACAATACTGGGTGCTTTATTTTTTGGTTCTTCTCCAAAACAGTTGGTTAAGAGTTAAAATAACAGCCAATATATCTGACCAACTTTATCCAGAGAAACACCTCGGCTGGTTAGATAGCCTTACCCAGCTTGAAATATTTTACACCGGCCAGCTTCGGCAATCAAGGCAACCCTTAGGGATGCCTCACGGCGGCCTTGACTGCCTCATTGTCCGGTTTGGATACGAGTTAACCGGGCAAAGAAGTTTACATATATTTGGCAATCAAGTTGCAATTGATTAAAGCAAGTTGCTCTGCTTCCCCGAAAACCTATGTCGCGGTCCTAGAAAAAACGGTTCTTTCCTTTTCCATGCACATTAAAGTCTCGGACACTCGTGAACTAAAAGCTATAATAGTTTAACAATTACCGGATTGGGGTTGCATGACATTTAACTCAACTAAAATGGGGAAGAACCAAAAAAAGAAAAGGATAAAAATTAATCAAAAATCTAAAACTCTACTCCTGGTTTTGCCTTTATACCTTTTTTATAATGGTGTTTTATCTCTCTGACTTCACTCACCATGTCTGCCAGCTCCACGATTTTTTTACTGGCATACCTTCCAGTCAAAACAAGATTTAATCTTAAAGGTTTTGATTGTATTAATTTGATGACATCTTCCTCTTTTATCAAATTGTAGTCTACAGCCACACTGATTTCATCCAGAACGATCAAATCATATTCATCACTGATTATTGCTTTGCGTGCTTCTTCGAAACCTTTTCGGGCCAATTCAATATCCTCTTGAGCAGGATTGTTTTTATTCACAAATTTATCAAGGCCAAACTGCTCTATTTCAAAATTTGGTATGTACTTTTTAGCTGCCTTGATTTCTCCATAATTCTGACTGCCCTTCATAAACTGTATCATCTTTATTTTTTGGCCGTGACCGGAAGCTCTTAAAGCCATTCCTAGAGCAGCAGTAGTTTTTCCTTTGCCATTTCCTGTATATACCATCACAATACCCCTATCTTTTTGATTGCCCTTTTTCACTCTTTATTCTCCTTTCATTAATTTTATGGTTATTCCTGATATTACCCGGGAAATTAAGGTTTTTCTGAGAAGTTTATTTCAACCATTAGTATATAATAAATCAGAGGTTCTTGACAAGAAAAGGATAATTTTTATCCTCAGTACACACAAAGCACTGACAATGCATTGTGTCAGTGCTTTTTGCTCAAAAGAGATTTCAACACGTTTTTAGCTCCCATCAATGCAACATCAAGGAGTTTACTGTGCTTTTCAAAGATTTCATCAAGGGCAGCCAAAACTCTATCTATATCGTCATACCCGATAGTCAGGGGTGGTTCCAGCCGTATAATTTTAGGGTTGTTAATGGTATAAATAGTTAGTATTTTGTATTTATTAAATAATTCGCTTACTATTATAGATGTCAGATACTCCCTGGTTAATTTGTTCAACGTGTAGCCTGATACTTTATCAATTAGCCCCCCTTTAATTTCTTTAATTTCCAGCCCTATCAAAAGCCCTCTACCCCTAACATCTTTAACAAGTTTGTATTTTTCCTTTCTTTCCAACAGCTTTTTCAGCATATAGCTACCTTTTTTATCTGCCTCTTCCACAAGTCCCTCTTTCAGCAAAACGTTTATTACCGCAATACCTGCAGCCGTAGCCCAGGTGTTGCCTCCAAAAGTTGAAGAATGTAGAAGGCATCGATCCATTGGTCCGTAGGCTTTTTCCCATATTTGCTTGGTTGTAATAAATGCCCCTATTGGTACTACTCCACCGCTCAACGCTTTGGCGAAACACATAAAATCCGGTTCAACTTCTTCCCATTCAACAGCAAACATTCTTCCTGTCCGTCCAAATCCTGTCTGCACCTCATCAGCTATCATTAAAGCATCGTATTTGCGGCACAGCTTTTTGGCTTCTTTTAAATACCCCGGGGGCGGGACGATTATACCGCCCTCTCCCTGGATTGGTTCAACTATGAAAGCAGCAACATCTTTTTTATAGAGAGCTTTTTCCAAGCTATCTAAATCTCCATATTTTATGGAAACACATTCAGGAACCAGTGGTTTGAATGGCTCCTGATATTTCTTCCTACCCGTTACAGATAAGGCACCTATTGTTTTCCCGTGAAAGGAACCATCACAGTAAACTATTTTTTTCTTTCCAGTAACTAATTTGGCAGTTTTCAAAGCCCCTTCAACGGCTTCTGCTCCGCTGTTACAGAAAAAGGTGTATTGTAAGTCCCCAGGCGTTATTTTGGCGAGATTATGTGCCAGGGCCGATGCAAAGACATTTGGAGCAGAATGAAGTATATTGGGTCTTGTTGACACCTTTTGCAATGCAGCAATGACCTCGGGATGATTGTGGCCCAAATTTAATGACCCTATTCCTCCATAAAAATCAATGTAACGATCTCCTTTGTCATTCCACAGATATGAGCCTTCTGCCTTTACAAAAATTCTATCAAGCCCGATCAAACTCATCTGTTTTATCAAGCCGGGATTGAAATATTCATAACAGTTTCTTTTAACTTCATTCCTTGTTAAGTTCAATACATCTGTAACAGTATACAAACTTTTTTCCACTCGCAATTACCTCCCAGGTATGCAAATTATTAACTATGCAACTATAATTATACAAGAAAAAATTATCAATGTCCAAAAAAATGTGCACATTGTTGTTAATATAGCTTTTATAAACACATACTTATAATGTATAATAATGAAAGAAAAATTTAAAAATGGAGGGAAGACCATATGAAAAACATCGATGTAAACAAACTAACGAGAATAGCTTTGATCGGTGCAGTATATGCCGTAGTTACTATTATCCTTGCTCCTCTCAGTTATGGTATGATTCAGGTCAGAATATCTGAAGCATTAACAGTACTGCCTTTTATCTATCCCGAAGCAGTAATCGGTTTGTTCATAGGATGTTTTATAGCGAACATCTATGGTGGGAATGGAATATATGATATTATATTTGGAAGTTTAGCGACACTAATCGCTGGTTATCTAACAGCAAAAACAAAAAACAAATACCTGGCTCCTTTACCTCCTGTAGTTATCAATGCCTTAATTATCGGTTTTATGCTGCATAAACTTTTTGGTTTCCCCCTGCTAACCACTATGTTTTACGTAGGCCTAGGTCAAACCATCGCCTGCTACGGTCTGGGAATGCCTCTATTAAACTATTTTCTCAAAAAACAAAAATAGAAATCCTAACCTCAACATCTTTAACATTTAAATCTAACCTCATTAGATTCCTGGGCATATGATAAACTAGGAAAAAAATGTATATACAATGTTCGGCAGTTTTGGAAATTAAATTCATGCTTAGACCATTATAATGATTTATTCCCCGGATTTCCTAATTGTTAAATTTTCTTCCCCGGCTTTCCCGGTTATAGGGGATTTTTCCCTGTTTTTCTATGTTATGGAAGTTTTTCGCCCTGGATTCCCGGGCTATGGAGACTTCTTTCCAGGTTTCCCAAGGTATTTCCCTGGTTTCCCAGGGTATAAAAACCTTTTTCCTGGTTTTCATGATTATGGAGGTCTTTCCTCAAGCTACTGGAAACACCAGGAATTCTTTCAAAAGCAAAAAGTATAGATGATGAGTAAATTCCAATACAAAAAGAAGGTAGCCTGCTCACCAGGAACCTTCTTTTTTGATTTTTCTCAATTTCAGTTGAGTTGAAATCATACAAGGCCAATCCGGCCAATTGTTAAACTGATATAGCTCTCTGAAATAACCACATTTCAGCTAATGCATCGAAGTTAAACGAATTTCCTCTACCCTCAGGCCGGCAGGTTTTTTGTATACCCCCCCCCTTCCTACCTCCAGGTTCATAAAAAGCATACCAACCAAGAACAGAGAAAGTTTGACTATTCCCTTAAGTAAATGAACATAAAAAATCATCATTTCTTTTAAATTCAAAATATCAAAAAATTAAATTTCTGACTTTCGGCGTTAATTTCTTCAATTATTAAATGTCAATTACATTTAGACCTCCTAACGCATTCCTACACTCTATCTATGCCTAAAAATTTAATATTACTGCAAAAAGAGTCAAGTTATTTGGATAATTCTACTAAAAACGACAAATTTTACGTATATTTCATGTATAATAGAAGTAAAAATGCAATTTAAGGTGATATGATAATTCATGTTCAAACCAAATTATGAACATTTACAAACCAAAATGCTTGATTCCGAAGATAACTTGATTCCACTAAGGAAGGGTGATATATATTTTACAAGATAACGTTTCCAGAGTGCCTGCTTTTAGAAGAGCTCAATTTGCTCGACTTTATTATATACATCAACAGTTAGTTTCCGGCAAATATCCTAATACACTAACATTGGCCCAGGATCTTGAGGTTAGTCGACGAACGGTAGAACGGGATATCGAATATATGAGAGATCGACTTGGTGCACCTATCCTTTATTGCCACCGGAATAGAGGCTATTACTATAAGAATAATGATTTTCAATTATTGCCTCTAAGGCTTACAAAGGGAGAGTTAGTTGCTATATTTTTAGGACAGAAATTACTATCTCAATGTGCAGGTACACCTCTCGAAGCATCTATTTATAGTGCTTTTGAAAAGATTATATCTTTAATGCCAGAGGGAATTTCTATTGATTTAACTGCTTTGGATCACGTTATTTCTTTCGGTGTGGAACCTCTCCGGGGTAATGAGCAAAAAATTGCAGAAATTTATCATCGTTTAGCTATTGCAATAGAAAACAAAACTACAGTATGGATAAAATATTATGGTGCTACCAGGAACAAGATAAGTGAGCGGTATGTGGATCCTTATCATTTACGGTACCATCAGGGTGCATGGTATCTTATAGCTTACTGTCATTTACGCCGGGACTTAAGGATTTTTGCTCTGGACCGCATACAGAAAATTTCAGAAACAAATCAAACTTTTACTATGCTTCCAGACTTTTCACTGGAAGATTACTTGTGCAGTGCCCTGGGTATTGAACTTGGCGGTAAACCGCAGGAGGTAATTATAAAATTTGACCCTCATCAGGCTCGTTGGATACGTGAGCGTTGTTGGCATCACACCCAAAAACTTGAGGTTCAATCCGATGGTTCTCTTATTCTCAAAATGACTGTTAGCGGTCTGGGAGAAGTAAAACGTTGGATAATGGGATTTGGAAGTCATGCAGAGGTTATACGGCCCGAAAGCTTGAGGCAGGAAATTGCAGAAGAAGCGAAAAAATTAGCATCTATTTATAATTTGTAAACTATAAAGTTAATTTTTATAAAAAAATATATGTCTCCGACACTCTCTGACGGAGGCAATGTAGTAGTATAAAAATAAGAAAAGTAAGGAAATTACAGGGGTGGTTAAATGCATATCTATTTATCGCTGAGAACGTGTGGTGGTTTAGAGATACAGCAACACTATAACCATATAATTCAAGGTGTTATTTATGATTCCATTGACCATGAACTGGCGACTTTTCTGCATGAGAAAGGGTATGAAAATGAAAACCGTAAATTCAAATTGTTTACCTTTTCGAGATTGTTAGGAAGATTTCAGCTTAATAGAGAAAAAAGTACTATAAGGTTTATAGACAATTTACAGTTAATGATATCTTCTCCTGTGGACTATTTTTGCCAATCAATAGCCAATGGTATGTTGACAGGAGTAATATTTGTCTTGGCAACGGCAATACTGAAGTGGAAAAAATGATGGTTCAGCAGTTTAAAGTAGAGAAGGAAAAGATAATAGTAAGGACACTATCTCCAATTGTTGTGTATAGTACTTTGTTGAGACCTGATGGACGAAAGTATACTTGTTACTTCCAACCGGGTGAACCAGACTATGATTTTCTCATAGAAAATAATCTTCGTAAAAAGTATAAAGCTTTTTATGGGCAGAAAGCTCCGGCAGGGGAGGTGAAGGTAAAGAAACTGGGGAGGATAAAATTAAACGTGGTTTATTATAAAAATACTGTTATTAAGGGATATTCGGGTAAATTAGAGCTGACCGGACCAAAAGAGCTTTTACAAATGGCTGTAGATGCGGGACTTGGAAATAAAAATAGCCAGGGTTTTGGATGTGTGGAGTTATTGAGTAGGTAAGGAGGTGAGAAGGGTGAATTTGCCGAAAATAACTGCGTATATAGGTAGTGCAGAAAAAGATAATCAAGATGAAATAACTTTGCTTGTTAAAACTGTTAAAAAAAAGTCGAGGAAGAATAAAAGTTTTTATGCTGTTTATATGACTTTTGATTTAAATAATAACCAAATTGTCTTTGAAGATCCTGTACCATATACTGATGAACTATGCTATAGATATAACTATTTTGGTAACAATAGTGCAGCAAGTGCTCAATATTATTTAGTTAGAGAAGTAGATGGTCTTGGTTATTTACTAACTACGGTATGGAATGATTTGCTGGCTTGTTTAGAACATAATGGCTTGGCTGCGTCAGACCTTGCAGATATTATTCGTGATATTAGTAAATCAGGATTGATTTTAACAGGAGTGAATATACATGAGGGAACTGTTGCTCTAGAGAAGATTGCTTTGTTTAGCGAAAAAGAATTTAGAAACTTTAACTTTTTTGCAGTTGATAAAAAGAAAAAAGCTGTAAAAGCAGAATCATTGGATAAAGAGAAAAAAATTACATTAAAATTTGAGGAGATTATACGACGTTCACTTGGAAGTACGAATAAGAGCAATAGATTTGTATTGATTGTACCTGCAGTAAAAAATAGTAAAGGCGAAAAGATAATTTTATCAACCCATCCAGATTATATAAAACTTGTTAAAATAGAGAACAACCTAGATTTAAAAGAAGTAGACGAAAACAGTATAAAATCAGATAAGCGTATTTGTCATGTGTGCCATAAACCTAAAACGAAGGTTTCAAGTGACTATTCGAAAAAGTTTGACCGTAATGGTATAAATAAAATATTTACAACTACTACAATAAATTCAGCCAGAGGAATAAATAAGACAGGTTATAAGGATAATTATGCTATATGTATAAATTGTTACCAAAATCTTAAAAAAGGTGAAAAAATAATTAAAGACAAATTTTCTGGGAAAATTGCAGAGGAAAACGCATTTATTATTCCGGAAGGTATTTTGGATAACTTTGACTATACATGTATTTATAGCATAAAGGAAAATATTGATTTTGCCTTTAACAGTAGAGAAGTGGGGGAATGGCTAAAGAGGATAAAAGCAGATGCGTTATTTTTACAATATAGTATGTACACTGTGAACATAGTTATTTATAGAAGCGATGGCAATTCAATAACTGTTTTAGAAGTTATTGAAGATATTCCTACTCTTAGATTTACCGAAATAATGGCTAAATTGGATAAAAATATAGAAAAACTCAAAGGACATTTAAAAGGAATGTCTATTAGCAATATATATCGAATGATCCCAGTGAAAAAGAACAAGAACAATATTCAGGTAGACATAGGTAGAGTACTTTCACTATATAAAGCGCTTTTTTCAGGGACTAAGATTGAATCTAGAATTCTTTTTTCCTATGCTTTAGAAGCGCTGGATAAGGGGTTAAAACAGCTTTCTAAAAAGAAAATTGATAATTATACTAATCTTGGTTTATATGATTTTATCAATGGCAAGGAGGATTTTTACATAAAAAAGATTGTTATGAGCTATCTAGTTTTGTTTAAAACATGTCAGCAGTTGGGCCTGTTAGATTTTCCGATATTTCAGGAAAAGGAGGTTGATGGTAGTATGAATGCTAAAAATGGAGATACAGAATATAACACTAATAACACTAGTAGTATCATCAATAAAATGGAATTATTTTTAGACGAACAAGGTTTCAATACTGAAGCTAGAGCTTTGTTTTACCTTGGCGCCTTGGTCAATAGAGTAGCAGTTGTCCAGTATGTAAAAAATCATAAAACAAAGCCCGTTCTTAAAAAGATCAATTTCCAAGGTATGACCCAAAGAGATGTTTTGCGTCTTTATGAAGAGGTAGTTGAGAAGCTGAGACAGTACAATAAGATGACATTGTATAATGAACACCTAATGAATAAGTTTCATCACTATTATGGTTCTCTTGATAAAAAGGGTTATCTCGATGAACATGCGAATGTATTTTATATTATGGCTGGATATTCGTATATGGTGGGCAATAAAACTCCAGACATGACTAGAGAAGAAGAACAGGTTTTACAAGAGGAGCAAATTAATCAAAATGAAGAACAAGAATGAGAAGGAGGGCGTTAAAATGTCAAATAATCAAATAATTAAGCAAAACAGTGATTTCATTTTTGGTTTTGAGGCAATAATGACTAATCCCAATGGAGACCCCGATCAGGAAAACAAGCCTCGTATGGATTATGAGACAGGAACTGTCTTAGTGAGCGATGCCAGAAGAAAGAGAGATTGCCGTGATTTTCTAAAGAAAAAGGGCTTTTCTATTTTTGTAAATACGTTAGAAGACAATAAAGTAACCATGGAAGAAATGTTTAATCATATCATAAAAGCATGGTTACAGGATAAAAACAAAATTGATAAGCTATACGATGAAAGTCCTAATCTATCTAAAGCGTGGCTATTTAATTCGGATTCTACTAATTATTGGGATGAGTACCAGAAATTAAAAAGCAATAAGAAGCAGAAAGATATTAAAAAGATGTTTAATAATTTATTTCTAACTGAGATTATTAAAAGAGAATTAATTGACATTCGTTTGTTTGGCAGCGCTATGGCTATAGACAATGTATCCAAAACATATACAGGGCCAGTCCAGATTAACTGGGGCTATTCTCTGCATCCGGTGGAAATGATTAAATCAAATACTATTACTTCAATCATGAATGAAGATAATTCTACATTTGGCAAGAAATATAAATTATATTATGCTTTAATTGCCCACCATGGGAGTATTAATAAATATAATGCTATGCTAACAGGTATGACCGAAAAAGACCGAGATATTTTCAGGAAAGCCTTAATTCAAGGAATGGCTGCAAACCAAACAGATAGTAAACAAGGACAAATCCCTCTATTTTATATAGAAATTATATATAAAGAAAATTTTGACGGATATTTAGGTGACTTGCGGCGTTTTATAAGTGTTACGTACGATAAAAATAAACCTATTCGTTCGCTATCTGACTTAAATATTGACTTTAAGAAACTAGCTGATGTTATAAATGAGATGAAGCAGAGAAACTATATAGATAAAATTATAGGATGGCAGTATCCGTTTATTGAAGATGGCATTTTAAAAAATCTTCCCGAATACGAAGCAGTAGACTTGTGGGCACTTTTGGAAGAGATAACGGAGGGTTAAAATATGAAAGTCATTTCTTTCCACTTAAAGGGCAAAATGGCCCATTTTAGAAGATATTACTCCAATTCCTCTGCATTGACCTATACTATTCCACCAAGGACTACTATTATTGGAATAATCGCTGGGATTTTAGGTTATGAAAGGGATAGCTATTATGAAGAATTTTCTTTGGAGAGATGTCGAATTAGTGTAGCCTTGTGCAGCTCAATAAAAAAAATCGTTCAAAAATTAAACCTTTTAAAGGTTGAATCAAAAAATGACTTGAATGGGTCAAAAGAGCATCATAGCCAAACTGCGACAGAATTAATTATTCCTCAGGACATTAGGACAGGTTGTCTAGACTATCAGATTTGGCTTAACCATGAGGCCAAAGAGATAATGAATAAACTAGAACAACTATTAAATGTTTTTCCTCATGCTTATTGTAGTAAACGGATTTCAATGGGGTTGGGAACTGCATACAATGTTGGCTGGATTGAATATGACGGCATATTTGAAGCTCAAGATTACGAAGGAACTAACTTAGAACTTATTTCTTCAGTGATTCCGATAGCAAAGTTAAAAAGGATCTATACCGAAAAGATGACTGATGGTAGATATGCTGTTGTAAAGGAAGAACTTCCTCTTGAATTTGATAAAGATAGAAAGATAACTAGTAAAGGTATAGGAGATATAATTTTTGATATTAACGGTAAACCTATTCCTGCTTCGGTTGTTTCCTGTGTTAAACTTGATAATGACAAAACAATTATGTGGACGGAATAAAATAATCAAGGCACCTTAGCGTTTACTTATATACATGCTAAGGTGCTCTTTTGCTGGAGGAGGTTCGTATGGAATATTATGCTCATTTTGATAAGCATATGGGAATAAAGCAGTTGTTGCATGACCATCTTAATTTAGTTGCAGATGAGATAAGGGAAAGAATTACTCCAGAAGTAAAATTTCCTGGTATTCCTAACGAGATTCTGAAAAGTGTTGGTTACTGGATGGGTTATCTTCATGACTACGGTAAATATACGGATTTTTTTCAAAAGTATTTACTTAACGGTGAAAGTTCAGATTGTAAAGCTCACGCACATATTTCTGCTTGTTTTCTATATAATTTTTTAGCTAATAAAGGGATTATGGAACATTTAGATAAAAATGATAAGTTAGGCGTGCTATTTCTTGCTTATTTTAGTGTAAGAATGCATCATCGTTCGTTAACGCTGGCTGGTCTCTTTGATGGTTTGAGTCAAGTTAAGAATATACTCAATAAACAATCTGACCATTTGAAACATAAGGCATTAGAGATTTTGAAAGATATAAAATTAGGTAATGAATTTACTATGAAAGAGTATGCAGATTGCTGTGAAGTTAATAAATTGTTAGATGACAAATTTTTCACACTAATGCCTCAACTTTTGGGGGGAGGGCGTTTAAGACATGAAAAGTGGTATTTTCTTTTAATTTTTCTTTTCTCATTGTTAATTGATGCAGATAAACTTAATTCTGCGGGTATAAAGTTTTTGAATAAAAAAAGGATTTCTCCTGATGAAGTACTAGAATTTATAAAAAGAAAACATGAATCACAAAAAAATGTTGATATTAATAGTAAAAGGGAAAGAGCTAGGCAGACGATTGTTGGAAGAATTGCTGGTTTAACTACAGAAGAGCTAATTTCAACGAGGTTTTTTACAATAACTGCACCAACAGGAATTGGAAAAACACTAGCTTCATTACAGGCTGCATTACTTTTGCAAGAAAGAATTGAAAAGATATTTGGTTATACTTCTAGAATAATAACAGCAATACCTTTTATTAATATTATTGAACAGACACGAAAAGATTATGAGGAAATATTGAAGGACAAAGCAAAATTAATCGTAAATCATCGCCTTGCTGATTTGACAGATACAAACGCAAGAGATTCGGAAGAGGTAATACCTATTGAACTTTCCTTATTAGAAGTTGAAGCTTGGGAAGGAGATATAATTTTAACAACATTTGTGCAGTTATTTCACTCAATTTTTACTGGAAAAAATAGAGCTCTTAAAAAAATTAATAAACTTGCAGGAAGTATTGTGATTTTAGATGAGGTGCAATCTTTACCGGAAAAGTACATGCCATTAGTTGCTGCTGTTATGTCAAAAATTGTTCAATATTTTGGGACAAGATTTATTTTAATGACTGCGACGCAGCCGAGACTCCTAGATTTAGGAAATTTGCTTATTTCTCAAACTTCAAAAGATAGTTTTGAGAAGATTAAATCAGTAGAATTATTACCTGATCATGAGAGTTATTTCAAAAATATGAAGAGAACCAAATTTGTTTCTATGCTCAATACTAAACTTGATACACAGCAGTTTACAACTTTATTTTTAGAAAAATGGAAGCATAATAAATCTGCTTTAATTGTTGTAAATACGATTAAGCGGAGTATAGAAATATTTAAAAAATTAAAAGAATTATGTGGAGAATCAAAATATAACGTGCCTATATTGTACCTTTCTACTAATATTATCCCCAAAAAAAGGAATGAAGTAATAATGCAAGCACGAGAGTTACTTAAAAAGAATTCTCCGATAATTATGGTTTCAACACAAACCATAGAAGCTGGTGTAGACCTTGATTTTGACATGGCTTTTAGAGATATAGCTCCAATTGAATCTTTAGTGCAAACTGCAGGGCGAGTTAATAGAGAAGGTAAAAAGGGGAATTTTTTACCTGTTTACATAGTTGAGATGGAAAAAGATAGTCAATATGTCTATAAACTTCATAATCTCGAACGCACCAGAAAGATATTGGAAGAAAGCCCCATATTGTATGAACCAGAATATCGAAGAGTAATAGAAGAATATTATTCAAGAATTCTAGCTGAAGGTATTCCAGACGAATCTAGGAAACTGTGGACACAAGGCATTATTGATTTAGACTTCGAAAAATTGAAAGAATTCGAACTAATAGAAAAAAGGGGTGAGATAGTAGATGTTCTAGTAGAATGTGATGAATATGTTTCCAAATTGGCTGATGCTTATGAGCATGTTTTAAAGAGCAAAGACAAATTAGATGTTGAGTTGTTAGCTGATGTAATTCCCAAAATGGATTTTAAAGAATATAAAGGTAAGTTATCGCCTTTTACGCGTAAAGCAATTTTAAAAATGATTTTGATTCAGATGAGCAATTATATTATCCAAATCAGAGTATCAAAGTTAAAGAATAATTTGCCTCTTAAGTTTAGTAATAGAAATGGAGTAGAATCTACGCTATTTTGGATTTCACCGGATCAGCTAGAACGATATTATGATGTAGAGACAGGATTCATTGATATGACAGGTGAAGCTTTTATTATATAACCACGAGATTTTCTTTTTATTTATCGAAATCCTATCCTTCAAAAACCACCTACAAATACCTTCCTACAATTTAAAACTCGAGTTTGACCTGGAGATTAAAGTTTCCCGGAATAACAGGGTTTTCCAGATGAATAAGTATGACGTACCACAACATCTTCTGTTGCTTTATGTAAGATAAAATTCCTTACCGGTATTTTATAAAAAACAAGAAGCAGCTAAGTGGATTGCTTTTTTGTGATATGGTCTATGATAATAAACTAGGTGCTGTTTTAAAATAATAGCTCGATAGTATTGTAATTTGTTCTATTATTCACATTTAGGATATTTGTCCCCATATACAACCGGTTGTTTCTCAACAGCTGTCAAAGAACAAATCTTAAAAGAATGCCAGGAAAGTTGCCCCGCAGGCAGGAGGTGAACTGTTTTCAGGTTGGGGTGTGAAACAGGTGTAAGCCCTTGCTCGCCCTACCCTGAAAATAACTCATGTACCGAGCTGATCATTTCGGCTTGGCTCCGGTGATTCTT
>DFNM01000266.1 GCA_002376045.1 Firmicutes bacterium UBA3567 | reverse complement strand
CGCCGTATACCGAACGGTACGTGCGGTGGTGTGAGAGGACGGTAGGTGAATTAATCACCTACCTCCTACTCGATTCTTCGATAACTTCAATGGCTTTTTTTAGTTGTAGATCTTTTGATTCACCTACATTGAACACATCTGTTCCTTCTGGCAATTCCACTTCAATATGAGGTTCAATCCCTATTCCATCAATACTGCTGCCCTTCGGCAGATAATACTTTGCAATGGTTATCTTTAAACCCGAACCATCTTCAAAAGAAACCAGTTCCTGAACCGATCCCTTCCCGAAGGTTTTACTGCCAATCAGTATTCCTGAATTGGTATCTTTAGCTGCTCCGGCAACAATTTCAGATGCACTCGCACTGTATTTGTTTATCAGCACCACCAGAGGAATAGCTATTTTTTGCGCATCAGATCTGAATTCTTCAATGATGTTTCCATATCGGTCTTTTGTGTAGACTATAAGGCTTTTCCCTATCAACTCATCTGCCACTTTAACACACTCAGCCAGTGCTCCACCAGGGTTGTTTCTAAGATCCAGAATTAACCCCTTAATTCCTTTATTCTTAAACCTATGCAGCACCTTTTTAAAATCGCTACCGGTGTTTTCATCAAAGGAAGTTATTTTTACATAACCGATGTTGCCATTTAAAATTTTTGATTTAACGGTTTTAAGCTTTACAGCATCCCTTACAATATCAAACTTCAAGAGTTCTTCATGGCCTTTCCGTCGAATAAAAAGAGTAACATGTGTTCCTTTGGGCCCCCTCATCAACTGAACGGCTTCATTAAGGGTTAATCCTTTGAGATCCGTATCATTGACCCGAATTATCCTGTCTTCCGGACGAATGCCTGCTCTTGCTGCAGGACTGTCCTCTATGGGGGAAATTACGGTCACCCAGCCCTCCTCATCAAGAGTCACAGTAATACCTATTCCTTCGTATGAACCATGTAGGGATATTTTCAGATTCTCAAAGTCCTGAGGAGTAAAATAAGCAGTATGGGGATCTCCCAGGGCATTAATGGCACCTCTAATGGCACCTTCTACGAGTTTTTTTATTTTAACATCTTCCACATATCGGGTTTCTATAATCTTTATAATTTTTATTAAAGGACGTAATTCCCTAAAAATTCTATAATCTTTTTCACTTAAAACATGAATGCTTTTCGAACCGTCTTCAGAGGTAGTTACAACAAGCTTGGGATTAAAATGCACTGCTATGGCATAGGTTAATGATGATGTCAGTATGATAATAAGAACCACTGCAAAAAGAGTTCTTTTGCTAAAGTTCAGCATTAAACCAATTCATCCCTTCATGTTGGATTTTATGCTACGTCAAATATTATATCACTTATTTGAGCCACTTCCAAGGATTTGTGTGTCTGCCATTGATCTTCACCTCAAAGTGCAGGTGAGGCCCTGTACTCAACCCTGTACTCCCAATAAGGGCTATTGTCTGACCTTTGTAAACCCTCTGACCTGCCCTTGCCAGGAGTTTTGAGCAATGGGCATACATTGTAGCGATTCCCCCACCATGGTCAAGAATCACAGTGTAACCATACCCCCGTATCCACCCAGCATATATAACATCACCGTGAGTGGCGGCGACAATTTTTATCCCTATGGGTGCAGCTATATCTATACCGGTATGCATCCTTCTGGTTCTGATTATAGGATGTATCCGCCAGCCGTAACCCGAAGTAATCCTGTGATACCCGGGAACCGGCCATGCAAATTTAGCGGTACCAATATACCCCTTCTTTTGACGAGCCTGAAGCTCGGCAATCATTCTGTTTAACTCTTCTTGGGCTTCCTCCATTTCGTCCAGAGCACGTTCATATGCTTTTCTGTCATTTCTCAGCTGCTGTAAAAGCCTTTCTCTTGAAGCAGCTCTCGCAGCGATTTTATTTTTTTGTAGTGTAATCTTGTTTTTTAAGGCCAAGATCTCTAACCTCTGGTCTTCCAGCTGGATTTTCTTTTGTTGAACTACTGCTCTGTGATGCTCAAATTTCTGTAAGACCTGTTTGTCATAATCAAGGATCCTTTTAATCAGATCAAATCGGACCACCAGGTCGGAGAAGCTGGTAGCTGATAGCAAAACCTCTAAATAATCTATCGCCCCATATTTGTACATGCTTTTAATCCTGCTTCTAAAAATGCCCGTCTGCTCCCGAACTTCCTGTTCTGCTTCCTTCAACTCCCTTTCAGTAACCTTCAATTTGTTTTCCGTATCGATCAATTTTTGCGTTACTTTCTCTAATTCCAGTTTGGCTTCTTCTAATTGGGTTTCTATCAAATTCAGCTCACTTAACACGCTCTTTTCTCGTTTCCTAGTCTGCTCAATCTTCTCCTTATTCTCCTTTATCCTCCTGTTTAATTCCTTCTGTTTTTGTAGAAGCTCGTCCAGGTCAGAAGCAAACACTGTTGCTGCAGCAATGCTTAATATGAATATCAAAGCAGTAGCACCTGCTACAAACTTCCCGTACTTTTTCAACAGATACAGCATAAAGCTCTCCCCTCCCCTCATGGTGATCCTTCAAATCTACAAAGTTTAGACTTTAAGAAACTTTCTGATAGATATCGTGCTTCCCAATGAACCTATAATCGCTCCCGCAAGAGCCATATACCCTGCATAATCATAAAAATATTTTATCGGGAGCAGTTTGATGATACGAATATGGGTGTAAAGGACCTTAAGAAGATAATAATAGCCCCCCATCAGGATGCCGATGGCTATGCTTGCCCCGATGAGCCCCATTAGCATACCTTCGATAAAAAACGGCCATCTTATAAACCAATCGGTAGCACCGATGTACTTCATGATGTTTATTTCCTTGCGCCGAGCAAACACCGTTATCTTTATGGTATTTGAAATGATAAATACTGCAACAAGAGCAAAAATCGCCATAAAGCCAAGGGCTATTATCCTTATCCATCTGGTAATGGTAAAAAGTTTATCCACAACCTCTTTTGCGTATTTTACTTCCGCAACACCTTTTATACTGCTCACTTTTTCGGCAACAAAACCCACATCTTCCGGGGTTAATGCTTTTATTCTGTATGAATCAGGTAAAGGATTGTCCTCTTCCAAACCGATCAGGATGTTCTTGTGTTCTTTAAGCCTTTCTTTAAATTCTTCCAGAGCTTGAGCTTTGGAAACAAACACAACTTCCTTAACACCTTTGATCTGTATTATTTCTCTACCAATGTCGTTTATCTGATCATTCTCCAGGGAGTCATTCAAATAAGCTGTTATTTCTACTTGTGACTCAATATCTGAAACTATATAATTAATGTTTAAAGTTATAATTATAAAACACCCCAAAACCAACAAAGCTGCTGCAACTGCACCAATGGATGCAAGGGTCATCAATCCGTTCCGGAACATGCTCTTAACGGCTTCTTTTACAAAATACGCAAAGGTCCTAATTTTCAATTCTATAGCCCCCTCTCTCCTGGTCTTTCACAACCAGACCCTTCCGGAGGGCTATAACCCGCTGCTTCATTGTATTGACTATCTGGCTGGCATGGGTCGCCACAACAACCGTTGTCCCTCTTAAATTGATTTCTTTTAAAAGATCTATAATATCCCACGCAGTATCGGGATCCAGGTTTCCCGTCGGTTCATCGGCAATGATGATTTCTGGATTGTTAACAATGGCCCTGGCCAGAGCAACCCGCTGTTTCTCTCCACCGGAGAGTTCCGATGGAAAGGCTTTCTGCCTGTCTAGCAAACCCACAAGCTCCAAAACAAGAGGCACTTTCCTGTGTATTTCCTTTTTACTTGCTTCCACCACTTCCATGGCAAAGGCCACATTTTCAAAAACAGTTTTTTGGGGAAGAAGTCTGAAATCCTGAAACACCACCCCTATTTTCCTTCTATAAAAGGGAACATCCCTTCTCTTTAAGCGGGACAGATTTCTCCCCGCTACAACCAGATACCCCTCTGTAGGTTCTTCTTCTTTAAAAATGAGTTTAATCAACGTGGTCTTCCCGGCCCCGCTTGGGCCTACAACAAACACAAAATCTCCTTTATCTATCTTAAACGAGACATTCTTTAAAGCTACCACGCCATTCTCGTAAACCTTGCTCACATTGTATGCCCTTATCAAACTTTCCCACTCCTTTTTCGAGCTCTACAACAATTTGTGATGTATTATGCCAAAATCATGCCCTTTTACATATACTGTAAGTCGAATGTTATTAATTATTTCGACAAAATAAATCGAATTCCTTCAAAAAAAACAATTTAAATTTGCGTTACACAATGGTAATTATTGAAGATTATAACAAAGATACCTGATAAAAGGGCTTTTATACCTTTTTATCAGGTTTTTTAAAATACTCCTGTTTAATAAATCTTTAGTTTTGGAATTGACATTTTCTCTGGTAATACTATAATAACTACTAAACAGCTGTTGCTTTAAAGGAGGGGGTAAAGTGAATTACCGAAAAGCTTTATCCAGCATGCTGGAAACCATAGGGAATACTCCCATGGTTAAGCTGTCAAGATTAACCAGGGAACTGGATGGCGAAATCTTCGCAAAGATCGAGTACTACAATCCCGGCTTCAGCAAAAAAGACAGGATCGGATTACAGATTATTGAAGATGCAGAAAAACAGGGAAAACTCAAGAAGGGCCAGCCTGTGGTGGAGCTAACAAGCGGCAACACAGGCACCGGTCTGGCTATTGCATGTGCCATCAAGGGGTATCCCTTCATAGCCGTTATGTCGAAAGGTAACTCCATCGAAAGGGCCCGAATGATGAAGGCCTTGGGTGCCAGGGTTGTGCTGGTAGACCAGGCAGAAAACTCCATTCCTGGACATGTAACGGGAGAGGACCTGGCCCTTGTGGAAAAGGAAACACAGCGTCTTGTAAAGGAATTAAATGCATTCAGGGCAGATCAGTTCAACAACCCGAGCAATGTTTATGCCCATGAATACTACACGGGTGAAGAAATATGGGAACAAAGCGAAGGGAAAGTGGATGTATTCGTAGATTTTGTCGGAACAGCAGGCAGTTTTGTGGGTTGTGCCAGGGCCCTCAAAAAACACAATCCGAACATCAGGTGTTATCTTGCAGAACCCAAAAACGCCGCCTATTTATCCGGTCACGATGTTTCAAATCCGCACCACAAGATACAGGGTGGAGGATATTGTATGGACCTTCCGCTATTGGATAAATCTCTGGTGGAAGATTATGTTTTAATTAGCGATGAAGAGGCAATACAAACTGCACGGAGGCTTGCCAGGGAAGAAGCCATATTCGGCGGTTATTCCTCCGGGGCAAATGTAGCCGCTGCTTTAAAACTGTTAAGGGAAAAGGAACAGGGGAAAAACATAGCTGTGCTTATCAACGATTCCGGCCTTAAATACATGAGCACCGATTTGTTCGAGTAAAAGATTTAACTCAGCATAATCTCAGGAGGAGTTTTATATTAACTGGACGAATGATAAGGGTTTTGTAAAAATGAGTCAAGACGTTCTTCACGATATATCCCTTAACATCCTGTTAAATAGACTTAAAGACAACAAGGAAGAGTATGAAAAGTTTTTGGATGATGTCAGAAAAGAATACATAGCCCTGGAATGACGAGTTATAAATAAATATAAAAGAACCGGAGATGTGTTCTCCGGCTTAATCATGTTATTCTGAACTGAACCACGAGGCGGACATTGGGGGTGGCTGTATTCCAGCCTATGAGCCGGTATACGCCTGGTTTAGCCTCCTGGCCATCTATTTCTTGATTCCATGTTTCTCTGTATATTAAAGTTTCACCAGGCCCAAGTCTTTTTCTCTGGACCGCTGGTGTGAATATTTTTCCTTTTGACCAGCGCCACACAACTTGCTGTTCATACCTTATAACAAAATCGTATCTTTTTGATGAAGGATACTCCAGCAAAAAAGTCCTCTGAGTAGTTGTGTTTCTTTTTATCAGTGTAACCTTTACAGGTTCGCCTCTATCGTAAACAGATTTGTTTACGTAGAGTATATATTGCAGGCCATCAATCTCCCTGCTGGCTATTCTGCGGCCTATTGGTGGGGCGGGTGGTCTGGGCGGTTGTTCGGGAGGTCCTGCTACTCGTAATGGTATGATTAGAACCTGACCTGGGAGCATAAAATTGGGATCAGCAATGCTGTTCCGTCTAACTACGGCCTGAACACTTGTGCCGAATTTTTCCGCAATCAATGCTAATGTGTCACCTGGTTGAACAACATACACTGTTTCTTCAGGCCCTGGCCGTGGTATGGGACCCTGATAAATATCTTCTCCCTCAACGGGAATCCTTAAAACCTGACCTATAAACAACACATCGGGGTCTATGATGTTGTTTGCTTCAACAATGGCAGATACTGTGCTACCAAATTTGTCGACAATAGTGTAGAGAGTATCTCCTGGCTGCACCACATAGGTCATCATCCTGGTCCATCCTTCCCTCTACTCTATCTTATTCTCAACCTTTCCATTGTGTTATCAAATTTTGTTAAAAAAATACCGGGGCCAAATCCCCGGTAACCTCAAAGTGCTTTTTTCATTTTTAAGCAGCTCTCAACACCCTCAACTATATCTTTGGAAGTAAGCTTATAATGAACCAGAAGTTCGCCTGCATCACCAGACATACCAAATTCATCCTGTATTCCAATTCGCTTTATCACTACAGGATAGTTCTCAGCCAGCACTTCTGACACTGCACTGCCAAGGCCACCGATAATGCTGTGTTCTTCTGCTGTTACAACTGCTCCAGTCTGTTTGGCACACCTGATTATAAGGTCTTCATCGATAGGTTTGATGGTGTGTATGTTCACAACCTTAACATCAACATCTTTATCTGCTAAAACATCCGCAGCTTCCAGAGCTCTGGATACCATTATGCCAGTAGCAAATATCGTGGCATCCTTTCCTTCTCTTAATATGATCCCTTTACCCAATTCAAAGCTGTAATCAGTTTCATCAAAAATAACGGGAACTTTGGGTCTGCCCAATCGAATGTATACAGGGCCTTTTACCTCGGCCGCCTTCTTAACAGCAAACCGCGTTTCTACTGCATCTGCCGGCACTATCACCGTCATACCCGGAAGGCCCCTCATAAGGGAGATGTCCTCAAAGGTTTGGTGAGATGCTCCATCCTCTCCCACCGTAATTCCCGCATGACTGGCTGCTATCTTCACGTTTAGACCCGGGTAGGCTATTGTGTTCCTGACCTGGTCATATGCCCTGCCTGTAGCAAAAACCGCAAAGGTGCTGGCAAAAGGAATTTTACCCGATGCTGCAAGGCCTGCAGCTATACCCATAAGGTTTTGTTCTGCAATTCCCACATTAAAAAAACGTTCGGGAAACTCTTTTGCAAAGTACTCTGTTCTTGTGGATTTCGACAGGTCTGCATCAAGCACAACAATATCCCTGTTTTGTCTACCCAGTTCAATAAGGGTTTTACCATAGGCATCCCTTGTAGCCATTTTTTCTTTACGCATCAAGAACCCCTCCTAACTCTTCCAGAGCTTTTTTCATCTGTTCGCGACTCGGGGCTTTCCCGTGCCAATCCACCTGATTTTCCATAAAAGAAACTCCTTTTCCCTTAATCGTCTCAGCAATTGCTACCGTAGGCTTGCCTTTAATCCCTTTGGCTGTCTCCACAGCCTGTATGATTTCTTCTAAATTATGACCGTCTATTTCAACTACGTGCCATCCGAAGGCATTAAATTTATCCTTCAGCGGTTCCGGAGACATGACCTCCTCCACATGACCGTCAATCTGAAGGTGGTTGTGGTCAACGAAAACCATAAGGTTATCCAGTTTGTAGTAAGCAGCAGCCATGGCGGCTTCCCACACCTGCCCCTCTTCTACTTCGCCATCCCCCAGCAAAACATATATTCTGCTCTTTCGGCCGTCAAGCCTGGCTGCCAGGGCCATACCGTTTGCTGCAGAAAGGCCCTGACCCAGGGAACCCGTTGATATTTCCACCCCCGGGGTTCCCTTCATATCTGGATGCCCCTGAAGCATGGCACCGGTTTTTCTCAGTTTCCACAATTCTTCTACCGGGAAAAACCCTTTCTCAGCCAGGGCTGCATACAGCACCGGTGCTGCATGGCCTTTGCTCAACACAAACCTATCTCTGTCAGGCCAGTAGGGTTCCTCAGGCTTTATATTCATTACATGAAAATACAGAGCAGTAACAATTTCAACTGCCGACAGGGAACCTCCGGGATGACCGGAACCCGCTTCAGCCAGCATTTTTATAATGTAGCTTCTTATGATTTTGGTTTTTTGTTCCAGTTTTTTTATGGTTTCCTCTATACTGCTCACCTGTTGTTCACCCTTTCTCTGTTTTTGTTAGTGATTAAAACCTTCAACACAAACACTGGCAGCGCCATCATTCTCACAATTCGGCTCGGCTGGGTAACCAGCCTATACAGCCACTCAAGCCCCAGGTTTCTAAAGGTTTTTGGAGCTCTTTTCACTTCTCCTGATAACACATCCAGACTTCCACCAACACCCATGGATACCTTGACTTCTAATTCGTCTTTGTGTTTAAAAATCCATTTTTCCTGTTTGGGAGCCCCCATTGCCACAAACAAAAACTGGGGTTTCCTTAAATTTATATCATCGATCACCTGCTGTTCCTCCTCTTTAGAAAAGTAGCCATGATGACATCCCACCACCTGAATTCCGGGATACCTGCTGTGTATATTTTTCGCTGCCTTTTCAGCTACACCCGGCTTTCCCCCGAGCAAATAAATCCTGTAGCCCTTATCCTTGCCCTGTCTTAAGATGTAGTCCATGAGATCGAACCCGGCAACTCTTTCAGGAAGAGGTTGGCCCAGATGCTTTGAGGCCCACACAACCCCAATACCATCAGCAACAGCAAGATGTGATTGATTAATTATCTTCCTCAGCTCACTGTCCTTTTGAGCCATCATCACTATTTCTGTATTGGGTGTAACAACCACATGATTTCCCCTGTCCAGTAAAAATTGTTTAATTTTCATGCAAGCCTGTTCCAGGGTTACACTGTGAAAAAAAACCCCCATTATTTTTACTCTTTTCAAAACCCCTCACCCGTTTCTGTCTCTCTCCTTGTTTTTCATAATATTAAGAATCCTTTTGTTGTTTTTGTCCACCAGTTGATACATCTCCCTGGTCTTTTCTTCAAGTTTTCGTTTAATGCTTTCCCTGCTTCTCAACACACTCTCTATTTCTATAAGAAGATCATTCAATTCAAAACCATCCAGGTTTCCGATGGGCTGCATATCAAACATCTCCATAAAACTATCGATTTTAGGATCATACGATATCCCGATAAAGGGGACACCTGCCACGGCAGCAAAAATCAGGGAATGAAGTCTGACACCCAGCAGCAAATCCATACAGCTGACAAGATTCAGTATTTCTTCAGGATCCAATTCTTCATCTATCACAACAGCCTCCTGTTCCATCAACTCCACAATATTTAGACTCTCTTTTACATCCTTTTTTCTATTAAAAGGAAGGAATACAATTTTTGCATCCAATTCTCTGGCTGTAAAATCCGCGGCTTTTGCTATCTTTTCCCTGTAGGCCGTCTGGTTGGCCCAGGGTCTTACTGAGATCCCCATCAGGATCTGTTTTGCTTTTAACTCTAATTTGTGCTTTTTCAAAATCTCAATCCCCTGGTCTGAATCCCGGGGTTTTAACATAAAGGCGGGATCAGCAGCAGTATGTACAGGCAGCTTTACTCCTATTCGCTCTAGAAGCCTTCTGGATGCTGCATCCCTGACACTTATGTGCTGCACTTTGTTCAAAACCAGGGCTGTTACCCATCTGCTTATCACAAATCTCAAAGGGCCAACACCGTTGGAGTACACTGCTACCGGAACACCCACCCTCCTCGCCAGAAAAATCAGGCTGAGATAGTAAAACAGGCTCCTTATGCTTGTAACATCCTGCAGCAGGCTTCCTCCTCCGCTTATAAAAAGATCCGCTTTTTTCATTGTCCTTACTATTTCCCAGAAACTGTATCTGTTTACCGCATTAACCCCATATCTGGCAGCAGTCTCCCGGGGGGTGTTGGATAGCACCGTTATGTTAACCTCTTCTACGTTTTTTTTCAGTTCCTTTATAATGGACCACAGAATTGATTCATCCCCAGTATTAGAGAACCCATAGTACCCGGAAATCACAATGTTACTCATCTACAAGAACCTCCTGAATTTTTTCAAGACAGCGAGCAACACTCCATATCATCACAACTGCCACTATTCCAACCACTACACCAAGGATTATACCATATAAAGTCCTTAAAAGGGAAATGAAAATGGGTATGTGCAGATGACTGAAAGTGTTTGTCAGGGAAATCAACCCCACTCCAGCCAAAAGAGCCAAGGGCAGCAAAAAATTAAATCTTCCATTTGCTGCAGCCCATATCAGCAAGACCAAAGCAGGATATCCTATTAAAAACTCTTTGGTGCGCGGCCTCACCAAAAGTAGAGTTTCCAGCAGATTCCTCATCTCCTGTTCAAACACCGGCACGCTGAAACCCGGCAGATTGCCTGAACGAAGGAGATAAATAAGCAGTACCGCTCCACCTATTCCCATAATTGCGAGATGTTTTACCAAAATGTGCTGATGCAGGAAGTGGTGCATATTCTTAACAAGAGCTCCACTATCCTTTGCTGCCGTCTCTTTTCCCCAATAGGCCATGAAACCAGCCCAGATCATTACAAGGGGAACTACAAATGCGAGTTTAACACCTCTGAAGAACTCCAGTTTCATAAAAAACCTTATATCTGAAAGGACACCCGCGAGCAGCAGTGCACCTGCTAATGCTATACCAACCACTTTACAAAATACAACACAACCTTCTTTTATGTTCATGGATGCTCCGGTCTCCTTGCGAATACAGGCTTCCCTAATAAACCAGATCAAAGCCACAGAAGGAAATATTATAGATATGGCTAATGCCACCAGGAGGATATCCAATATCCACATGGGAGTAAACAGCATGATACCGAGGGGAATAAAAAACACCACGAAGAGAATGCTACGGTATCTTTTAAGGGCTGGTAATATAAGGTCAATCATCTGTACCCCAGCTGCTGTTGCACCAGCCACAATTAAAACCAGCAGAAATTTACTGGCAGTTTTAAAGGGTATAGTCTTCACATCTTCTATGATAAAACCTTTTTCCGTTAATTCGGTTTTAAGTTTGTTTACATATTCTATTGTCAAGGCAACATTTCTTTCACTCGCAAAATGACCCTTAAAAATGGGTTTAATGTAAATAATCCTGTTGTTTCTTTCAACGGAACGGCTCCATTTACCCAAAATGCTCTCTGGATCAAGCTGTTTCATTTCCTTCCTGGAAAGGCTGAAGACCCTGGTGATATTATACCCTGACAACCTGGCAACCTTCTCCATCCCCTTTTGATGGAAGTTGGGGGCAGGACCCGTAACAGTTTCTATCAAACCAAAGGGGTAATTCCTCAAATACTGACTTACCAGGCTCAGCCTGTTCTCCTTAGGAAAACCCAGTATTTCATCTCCTTCGAAAACTATCGCCGAAACAGGATACTCTGACAGCCTTTCAAAAAGCTGTATGATGTAGGTTTCATCGAGATTTGGGTGGTTTTTAATCCTGGGTATTATTTTCAAACCTAATTCCCGGACAAAATCAAACTGGTTAAAATCAAAACCCAGTTCCAGGTTCATAAGCTCTGCTGTTTTAGGAAAGGCCAGAGATATGATTTTAAAGTCCCGGGTGTGATATCCAGCAACTTTCTCTTTCCCGAACCGGGCTGTCAGCTGCTCCTTAATCATTTCAAACACACGGTCACTGTCAGTTATTATCAGGGTCATATTATCTGTGGTGTTAAGTTTTTCAGTTTCCAGCACATCCATCCAGCCACCGGGCAGAAACCTCAATTCTGAAGGACTGTAAACCCCTAACAGCCCCATAGCTCGGGCTTTGTTAAGGGTGATTTCTTTGACGGCCACCGAATGTATCCCTGCTTTCTTGAGATCTGTCAAAACCTCTTTTAAGTCCATCCCCTGTGCACTTTCCATCAGCTCATCCAGATCAATAGTGAGGTCAACACGCCTGTATTGATTTTCCGCTATGTGTCGCTGTATTCCTATAATCAAACTGGAGATCAAAGCAAGAATAATGAGTATATAAATTGTTTTGTTTTTCATTTCCATCCCTTCCTCTATCTACTAATCTCTTTGTATCATTAAAAAAACTGTGGCCATTTCCACAGCCTCATTATTCAACACTGAACTCTCCTCTTATCATAATTATAACCTCTGTTTCAGCTTTTAAACCCCGGCCGTCACTCCTGGGGATAATCAGCAGGTGGTTGGTCGGAATTGGTTCATTTTCCTTAATATCTGCTCCCCTGGTAATATCGGATAACCCTCCGGAAGAGGATGTTACTGCTATAGCTCTGCCGCTTCTGAGAATAATTTCAGTTCCCTGATTCCCAACAAGCCTCTGGCCGGGGTGAAGAGACACAACCCTAAACTGTGATTCAGCTTTCCGGGAAATCGCCTCCTCAAAATATGTCCTGAGGGTTGCAGCTATGTAATCAACATATGATTTCGTCACAATGGGATCCAGTTCAGATCCGGGAAGGGCTCCGCTCCCATCAGCCCGGCTCCAGTTGGTCAAGCCAACCAACACACATGTGATCACTATCACTGCTGTTATAAAAACAAAAAACCTTTTTTTCATTTCTAACACCCCGCCTTACACCTCCTCAGTCTGAAACCTTAAGCAGCAATTCACCCTGCTGCATCAAAACATCATCTATTTTAACAGGAATGGGAGCTTCCCCCAGGTCTATGTAGAATATGGTTCCTGAAAGGAGATTTTCCTGGAGCTTTTCGGGTAGAGAAACCTCTCCTATTTTAACCCTGTCCACTAAAAAAGCAACCTTTGTTTTATCCCGCGGAACAAATCTGCCCTCCACTACAATGTCAAAAGGTTTGTTTATGAGCTTCATCCCACCCTTGACTGTTGCCTTTCCGGGGTTAATGATGACGGTAAAATCTTTAAATCCCTTCTTCACTAAAGCCTCTGATAGGTTTTTCTCAGAGATTCTTATACTCCCCTGTATATCCTTTTTCCCTTGAAAATCGAGGGTTCTATTGAAAACAAGCTTTTGTATGTCCAGTTTTACATCATTGATCTTTGTGGCAAGCTCATCAATCCGAACGCCAGCAACTTCTATTCCGTAGACAGTTACTTCTATGGAATCAAAACGCCCCAGAAGCATCTTTAATGAAGGGTGTGACCTGAGATCAACTTCATATTTTCCATCAGCCATTTTTGAAAGAGCCATTTCAATTCCTCTGGACATTATACGCGGTGCAGCAAACTCGAATACGCCCACCAGCAGCAATATTCCTATAAACAAGAATACAAAAAATTTCTTCAAAAAAATCATCCTTCCATCCAGGTTATGCCTTTTTAGATAGATTTCTTTAATCAATCAAAAATTCCTGCCTGATAAATTTTATTAACCATTTTTTTATGTGGATTCGATTACTACCAGCAGCAGGAATACCATAAAAACAAGGCTCGTGATGTAATCTATCAAAATCAGATAATCCTCTTTTTTGTAAGGGGGTATCTTATCAGACCTTTTCACAATGTAGCACAGGATGCTCTCCAGAGGGCCCGCTGTTATTATTGCTGCAGTAATGTAAAGGGGTATTTTTGTTTCTTTGGTGCTTAAACCATATATAGTAAAACCTACGATTGCGATTCCCAGGGCATAATTCATCAAAAACAGGGAAAATTTTACATTCAAATCTTCCATAAGAAACAACACCTCACTTTTGTTCTGAACACTCTGCTTAACATTATATTATGCTGTTTTTGCCCCTTTGGTTAGGGGGTTTAATCAAAAATAAAAAAGCCCCCCATCATAGGGCTTAAATCATTCTAAAACTGCGGCAGGTTATCCAGGTTGTTCTCTTCATTACCATCAGGATTTGCTCTCAAGAATTTTCGACCGTTTTTGGCTGTTCCCACATTAACACCTTCAATATTGCCTATTTCCGCCTGCTGTATGGCCTGCTCTATATCCATCATCTGGCCGTTTTCCAGCATAACAGCAATGATATCTCCATCTTCGTTTTTTCTAACTTTTCTTATACGCAATTTGCATCACCTCAGAGGTATTGTTCCTGATTCTTCTGCTTTCTATTCTTTTATTTCTCAGAATATTCAAATCGTCATATCCGGTACCGGCTTTACTCCCTTAATCAAATAATGTATTGTGGTATCAACACCTGTGGTATCTTTCAAAGCGGCAACAACAAACAATGAAGCGATTTGTGGGATGAATTAGAATTACTGTTCTTTCTGCTTGTCAGTGGAGCACAGGAACAGATGCTTGTTATTGCCACACAAAGCCCTGATTCGAATCAATACATCACCTGCCCACGATCCTCTCCATACACTCAAGTGTATAATCAATCTCTTCCTCTGTATTGAAATACCCAATACTGAACCTCAATGTACCTTCAGGAAAGCTGCCGATGGTTCTATGAGCAAGCGGAGCGCAGTGCAGCCCCGAGCGGGTCATGATTCCGTATTCATTATCCAGCACAAAGCTGAGTTCTCCCGTATCAAAACCTTCAACAGTAATGGATATCGTGGGGGTCTGTAAGTTGATGTTCCTTGGGCCATAAATTCTAACTCCCTTTATTTGTTCCAATCCCTCAATCAATTTTTTTGCCAATGCCAGCTCATGCCCTCTAATCTCATTCAAACCCACTTCCTTTATAAAATCTATTCCTGCTTTTAATCCCGCAAGGCCTGGTGTGTTCATTGTACCGCTCTCAAATCTATCAGGCAGAAAATCCGGCTGGTATTCTCTATCAGAGATGCTCCCCGTACCTCCTTCAATCAATGGAACCATTTCCCGGGCTGCCCTTTTACTTATGGCAAACCCTCCTGTCCCCGGAGGCCCCATCAGGCTTTTGTGGCCCGTAAAGGCCAGGACATCCAGATTGAGCTCTTGAAAATCTATGTCATAGACTCCCGCAGTCTGGGCAGTATCCAGCACGAAAAACAGGTTGTGTTTTTGAGCTATTTGTGCCACCTCCCTTACGGGCATCAATGTTCCCGCAACATTGGAGGCATGTGTAATGACTATCATTCTGGTATCATCCCTTATAGCTCTGCTTACATCTTCCGGGTTCAGCATTCCCGTATCATCACAGGAAATGAAATCAACGCCTATTATACCCCTTTTTTCCAGGCTTCTTAAAGGCCTTACAACAGAGTTGTGTTCCATTGAAGTTGTTACAACATGGTCTCCTTTTTTTAACAATCCCTTTATCGCATAATTCAGGGAATGGGTTATATTATGGGTAAAGATTACCTGCTCAGGATTCGGGACATTAAAAAACTCTGCAACAGCAAGCCTTGTCTCCAGTACTATCCTGCCGGCTTTTAAAGAACATTCATACCCACCTCGCCCCGGACTGCATCCTATGTTTTTTAAATAATTATTCACGGCTTCTATTACTGAATTCGGTTTGTGTCTGGAAGTGGCTGCATTATCCAGATACACACATCTCATAAAATCACTTCTCCCTTCTAAGAATCGCAATTAATTTTTCTATTGCTGGTGTTAACACTCTGTTTTTGTGAACAACCACATAAAATCTTCTTTTCAAATTCAGGTCTTTAAGGCAAAACACGTCCATATTATCCTCCTGCTTAATACATATCCTCGGTAAAACTGAAATCCCAAATCCCTCTTCTACGAAATTCTTAACCCCTTCTACACTGTCTATTTCTAAAATTATGTTTAATTCATCCATTTTTCTGTTGTTTTTTTTAAGAGCATTTTCAAAAACCTTTCTCGTCGCCGAACCCTTTCCTCTCACTATAAACTTTTCTTCAGCAATTTCTTCAAAAGATATTTCTCCTACACAACCCTTAAATGTTCTGTATCCCGGTGGTGTAATAACAACCATTTCATCTTCGAAGACAGGTATGTATTCAAGCTGCCTGTCTTTATATACCGATCCCACAAACCCGAGATCCGCTTTGTAATCAATGATTTTATTAATTACATCTGCGGTGTTGGAAATTGAAACATCAAATCGGACCCGTGGATACAACTTCATAAAGGGTTTTATCAAAAAAGGCAAAAGATAGATTCCTGGAGTGGAACTGGCAGCTATGTTTATTTTGCCCTGTATGGTAGTTTTAAACCTGCCTATGCTTTCTATGCCCTTCTGTTTAAGCCTTAAAATATCAATTGCATAGGGATAAAAGATTTTTCCTGCCTGGGTCAAAACCGCTTTTCGGCTTCTTCTTTCAAAAAGCTTGACTCCCAGCTCCTTTTCAAGGGAATCAATGTGGGAACTTACAGTAGGCTGGGTTAAGAAGAGTTCCTTTGCAGCAGTAGAGAAATTCCCAAACTTAACAACACTGATAAAAACCTCCAGTTGTCTTAAATCCAATGCGCCAACACTCCTATTTATAAAAATAGGTTCTTCTCCAAAACAGTTGGTTAAGGGTTGAACTAATATTACCTAACAAACTTTATCTAGAGAGAAACGTGAGTTGGTTAGATAGCCTTGCCTGGCTCAAGAATTTCTACACCGGCCAGCTTCGGCAGTCAAGACAACCCTTAAGGGTGCCTTACAGCGGCCTTAACTGCCTCATTACCTGGTGTAGATACAAGCTAACCGG
>DFNM01000267.1 GCA_002376045.1 Firmicutes bacterium UBA3567 | reverse complement strand
GGAGGACAAATGTCCTTATTTAATTTAATTCATTTCATTACTAAATTGGGCAGCCATAAAACAATTTGAGGTATATATGTTATCAAACCTAGGACCATCAATAAAACTAGCAAAAATGGCAAAACATCTTTTACTACTTCTTCAACTGACACTTTTGCTATTGCCGAAGTGATGAACAAGTTAAAACCTATTGGTGGAGTTAATAAGCCCAGCATTAAATTCAAACACATAACCACTCCAAAGTGAACCGGATCTAGGCCTATCTGCTGTATCAACGGAAACAAGATAGGTGTCATCATTAAGATTATTGGAATAGTAGACATTACCATTCCCATCAACAAAAGTAATACATTCAGTAAAAACAAAATCACGATATGGCTCGAACTTATGCTGAAAAACAAATCAGTCAGTTTCGGACCTAGCTGCTCTACCGTAGCTACCCATCCAAATATTACTCCTGCCGCCACTGTAAACAGTACTCCTGCTGCTGAGGTCATTGAATCTATTATTACCTGATAGACATCCTTTAACTTCACTGATTTGTATACTAAGGTTATCACAATAAAAGAGTACCAAACCGCTATCACTGCTGCTTCCGTAGGTGTAGCTATACCTGTTACTATAGCACCCAGAATGATAACAGGTATACCTAATGGAATCAAAGCCCCTTTTGTGCTTTCTATTATCTTTTTAAGATTCGGTTTATCCTTTCGGGCAAAACCACTTTTTACAGCATAAATGTAAGTGTATACCATTAATGCAAAACCCATTACAAAACCAGGAATTGCTCCTCCCAAAAACAACCTCCCTACTGAAACACCTGTTATTGCACCAATCATTATCATAGGAATACTAGGAGGAATGATTGGTCCTATGGTTGAACCACTCGCTACTAAAGCTGCGCTAAAACTGGGTTTATATTTTTCTTCTTTCATAGCCGGAATAAGTATCGAACCTATTGATGAAGCATCAGCTATTGCCGAGCCCGACATCCCAGCTGTAATCATATTAACTACAATACAAGTAAGACCTAGGCCCCCTCTTAAATGTCCAACTATACTGTTTGCGAAATCAACAAGTTTTTTAGTAATACCTCCCCGGTTTATCAACCCTCCCGCTAATATAAACAGAGGAATTGCAACTAATGCAAAAGAATCAACTCCTTCCATAAATTTTTGAGGAATAAGAGTAAATGGTAAAGGCCTGCCGAAAATTTGCGTTACAGAGATGTATGCTAATGCACTCAATCCCATCGCAAATGCTATATCCATTCCTAAAAAAATTAGCAACAGCATTATTCCAAATATTAAACCAATCATTTTGCTGATGATCCCCCCTTAAATGTACTTTTCAACTTAACAACCAATTGCCAAGATTCCTGCATAATGCAAAGCAACATCACCAGACTACCTAATGGTACTGACATAAATACAATACTCTTAGACCATCGTAGTGCAGGGGTTAGCTGATTTCTTAACCTTGAAAATACCGGAAAACTGTAATAGAGCGTTATCAATAAAAAGATTATTATCAAAATCCTAATAAACAATTCTATAAATATACGGATTCTTAGTGGTATTTTGGTAATGAATATCGTTATTTTTAAAGTTTCTTTTTTGTGGACTGCAAGCGCAGCACCGATAAAAGTAAAGTATATAAGTGAATACCTTGCTGCTTCTTCACTCCATGCAGTAGGATTTTGAAAAACATAACGCGAAACAACCTGAAGTGTAACTAAAAACACCATTATTATAACTACTACTACGAGCAGGCCTTTTAGCAATTTTACTAAACAGTTAATTAATTGGTTAATCATCAAACCACACTCCACAAAAGCTAATCCGTGATGCCAAGACATTATTTTTAATTATTATGCCGCATCGCTTCATCATTCAATATTCTAAGCCTTAAAAATTTAACAGCTAATTCCCACTTTAGTATGTATAGGTATACCAGTTTAACCTTCTCATCATAGTTTTGTGCTGTATGTTACTTGAATTTAGAATTTATATACTCTATGATTCTGTTTATGCTTTTCTCCACAATCTTTTTTCCTTTTTCTTCTGAAGCTACTGTTGGATCTCCAATTACACCAGAATCTGTTATCTCGTTAAGAGCAGGATATTTTATAATTTCAGGGAATTTATCTTCTTGCTTCGGTGTTACGGCTTCAAGTTTTGTTGTATCTACTAAATCTTTCCTAAGGTAAAGCATTACTGAGGTGCCCGTCTCAGCCGCATGGCCGTGGGCCATAATTCCTGAATACTGCGTGATTCCTTCACAATGAGGTTGAACAAACCTCCACCAATCAATTTGAGAACACACCACTCCCTGTTCTTTTTGTAATCTTTCACAGATTTGATTAATTATCGGAACATTACCTAGGTGGGTATTAATAAAAAGAAAATTCTTGAATCCCCAGTTTATTAAACTCATACATATATCATACAAATAGCCTTTAAAGTTTTCTGGTTGAATAGTTAGTGTTCCGGGGAAAACATTCAGTGCAGCAGAATCACCAACTTCTATAGTTGGTCCCACTAAAACATCAACCTTTTCTGCTACTCTTCGGGCAATTTCTTCAGCAACGATTGTGTCTGTTCCCAATGGCAAATGTGGTCCATATACTTCTATAGCACCAGTTGGTATTATTACTATATTAGTCTCTTTTCTTTTTTTATCAAACTCAATCCAGCTCATTTCATTTATTTTTTTCATCGATAAACACCCCTTATTACTCAAGAATTCCAACACTACAACGAATAAACCAATCCCCATATAATTTTGTGCAACAGGCTTCGCAATATAAGTTAGGTCTGCCATAGGATTACTAAATTGGGTTGTTTACGAATGATCATGACTTTTTTTCTTTGATTTTTAACTCTATCCCGGGCTAAACATTTACAATCGCCACTCTAATTCATGGTAGATCAGCACTCAGCAAAGCTATGGGTATCGTTTATCATAGGCTAAAGAAACAAGCCTGCTACTTACTTCATCAGAAAATACTACAAACTATGTAGTGAAAGCTCTTTGTTCAATTTGGACTGCTGGTGGAAGGTTTTAAAAAACTTCTAACATCCTTTTTTCTAGCTAACCCTATTTAAATCCAATCTGAAACTATTATTACATGGTATCACTCCTTTTCTTCATTATTCTTTATTCATTATTCTTTAATTCTTTATTTTAATTCGCTTTGCTGACTCAAAGTTAGAAAATACAGGTAGTATGTTATACAGAAATCGTTATTCTATTCATGAGACATCATAAGTGAATTGAATACTGGACTCAGAACAAAAAGTCTTTTGCATAACAAATCAGACGGGATTTAGTATGTCTCTTGTCGATTAATCTTTTTAGAGGACAACTCATTCCTTCATTCTCATTTTTTTCTTTTCCTTCGACAGGTTATATTTATCAAAGACTTTGATTTGACCTGAATCTTATTAAGGCCTCATCCTCTGTCTTCTGTCAAAGTCTTTACAAAATATTCTCATAATTTTTACCCATTTTCTTCCGATGCTCGCAATTTTATAACCTTGCTATCTACCCTGAAAATAATTCACCTAACAAAGCTAATCGTTTCACTTGGTTTCCAAATTGGCTGGTCAGGTTACCGTTCAAGCTCTGCAGACCTTCTAGCTGCTGTGCGTACATACGTCAAAGAGTGATCTGGATGGTCTATTCCCGAATCTAACTTTGCCTTTGGTTTTACTAATCTTGGCTAAAATCGAGGCAGCATACAAGAATCGGTTGTCACTGGCATATATTTTCATTTTTCTGATGGTGCTGCAATTGCAGCATTTGTGTTTAGTTAAAAAACAGTGTTTAAGTTGATTGTAACAAAATATGCTTCTTACCATTTTCTAAATGGTTTTCTAATTTTTGTATGGTTAATTCCAGATCTTTTTTTTCTAAAGCTTTCACGATTTCTTCATGTTCCTTTAAGGTAGTATAAATTCTACCTGGTTTTATTAGCGCAATATAACCATACGCAGAAAATCTTTCTCTAAAATTGCGAACAATTTCTTTTATTTTGTCATTTCTATATAAGTTTAGAAAATAAGCATGAAATTCAATATCATGTTTTATGCAGTTTTTCATATCATCGTTTTGAAAAGCGCATTTTTGTTTAATGATTATATTTCTAAGATTATCTATATCTTTTTGAGATATCAGGCTAAAGGCTTTTTTCATCACAAAGGTTTCTACCGCTATTCTCAAATCGTAAATTTCTTTAGCCTCTTTTATTGACATTTCTTGGACAATCGCACCACGAGCTGGAACGATTCTAAGAAACCCTTCTGATTCTAATTTTTGAAATGCACTCCTTACAGGAGTTCTGCTCATTTGCAGATCTCTTGCCACTTGTTTTTCTGAAATTATTTCTCCACATTCATATTCATTGTTTAATATTTTATTTTTTATAAACTCATACGCTGTATACGATTTGTTCTCTATACTGGTCTTCATCCTTTCAACTCCTTTATCTCGGTTTGTAAGGAATACAAGCAGGATTCCTCCTGTATACCTGTTTATTGTTTTTTTCTATAAAAACTCAAAAATTCCTTCTTTAAACTTGAAAAAAAAATAAAAAAATAAAAAATTATTTCAGCCTTAAAAAAGTGGTTTTTAGTTCGTTATTCGACGAACATTTTATTAGTTGGCAAGAATAAAATTCGCACAAGTTATCCAAATAATTGGAGCTGATACATTTTCCTGAATGCGTGAGACAACTTACCAAAAAACATTTTTAGCAAAAAAGCATTATACTTATCACTACAGCGCAAATTAGCAATGGCCGATTTTGAGCCTTTATGATATAGTAATGCTTGAGGGCTTTTGGAGGTTGTCTTGATAACATTTGAGTTGACTCCTTTAAAAACCAGCAATCGCGAGCAGGGGTGGGTTTGCCCTTTAAGCGAGCTCTGAAAAACTCTCAAAGAAATCCTGCAGAGGCTGTGTTTAAATGAAACCATCGCATCCTTCAGATAATACTCCAATAGAGGGAACCGTAAAAGATATTACACCTGTTAAGTTCATCATGGTTCATAAGACTCCCGTGGAGCCTCTATGGGATGATGTGGTAAGGCAGTATCATTACCTTGACTATCGCAAGATGCTGGGAGCAAATCTCAAGCATCTTGCATTTTTGGGTAGTCGACCTGTAGCTGCTGTTGGTTTTAGCTCTGTGGCCTTAAAGGTCGAGGCAAGGGATAGTTTTATCGGCTGGTCAGCAGTGCAAAGAAAGAAGCATTTACCCCAGCTTGCTAACAGTAATCGTTTTCTGATTCTGGCTATTGCATGTGCCTTCAAGGGGTATCCCTTCATAGCCGTTATGTCGAAAGGTAACTCCATCGAAATGGCTCGAATGAAGCACAAAGGGACGGTTCTTGTGTGTTGCTTATATATTGTCATCACCTTTTAGTCAAATACCACCGGCATAGCCGGTGGCTCATATAAAATACTATTTCATCATTATCATATTCCAGACTGTTGAATTTCATCCGGGGAAGGTTTATAATGGTACTTGAGATTGGTGCCATTATTATTACTCCTTTCTGCGAAGGGATTAGAGTAATTCGGTGTCAATTCCTTTTTTCCTTTATTAACCCAAGTTTGTAGTATAAAGTTAAAGAAACGTTGATATATCAACAACCTTTAAAAATTTTAGTTTCATTTTTGGCACTGCATTGTCTTAACCTCCATCTTTTCGAGGAACTTTTTGTAGAAACTCTTTCTTAGAACTTTCTTGCAGCCAAAGGTTTCAACCAACTTCTTTTGAATAAATGTAGGCTCAGTTATATTTCTTATCAGTTTATCCTGGTTTTTAATCTCTATCGTATTTGCTTTACAGCCTGATAGCTCTGCTAATGCATCAGAAACTGATAAATCTAATTCACTGTTTTTTAATATGTTGTCCATCGTCATTAACAGGAGGTATGATAAAATGCAAACTGTCACATGGGCCTGAACACGTTCGCTAATAGTTAAATATACAGGTCTGAGTTTTATCATGTTTTTAATAACCATAAAACTTTGTTCTATTAGATACTTAGAACGGTAAGCAGCTATTACCTTGTCAGTATTCAGCTCTTCTTTGTTAAGCTCAGTGACAAAACAGCTGAGGCCAAATAAAGCAGTAGCCTTCTTAACTTCCTTTTTTCTTATCTCAGGTTTTATTCGAAAAGACCGGACAGTTCTTGTGGTATTATTTTTTCTAACTACTGGAATTTTATATTCAATTAGTTGATAGTGGATAACTTTATGCATGCCCTTGCTCCTAAGTTCTTTGTCCAGTTGTTTTCTCAGTTTTTCCTGGTTCCGGCTTCTTTTAGCCTGAGATAGTTCTTTATTCTTCTTTTTGATATATTCCATAACACGATTTAGTTTTTCCTGAAAGGTCTTCATCTGATCCTTTCGCATATCTAGATTAAAACCTAAAATATAGCGGGTGTTGCCTTTTTGTTTTTCCTGATAGTATAGACTATCATCATATTTTTGAAAACCGGGTAACTGTTCTGCAATATTTTTGCTAAAGTCAAACTCCGTAAAAATGGATAAATCAAAAAGTCCAAGGGTTTTAATCTGGTCCCGGTCTAGAACTGTTATGAAATGCATGTTTTTGTCACGCAAGAAGTTTAAGTTGTCATCAGATACCATACCCCGGTCAAAGATTAAAGTGCATTTGTTTATCTTAAAATCTTGTTTCAAAGTTTCTACCAGATCAACCATAGTTGTTACATCCTGAGTATTGCCGGGTAATACTTTCCAGTAAAAGGGGTATCCCATTTCATTAATAACCAGAGCAATTACTATCTGTTTTTTGTCTTGCCGATGATCTCTAGAATAACCACGGGCACATAAAATACAACTCTCGCCCTCAAAATATGTGGAGGTGATATCATAAAACAGGACATCGGTCTTTTTCTCCAGCTGATGAAATAGATGTTTTTGTATTTTTTCTTCCATTTGGTTTAACTGATCCAATTCATTGTAAATAGCAAAGGGATTAATATTCTCATAAGAAATATCCATAATTTCAGGAAGAATAGTTTTTCCTACCCATTTGGTAACACCTATTTTTGATTTTGGATCAATACATCTATTAATAACCATTGGCACTACAAATTTGAAATCTGCAAACAGTTTATCTAGTTTCCATTTTTGCCACAAATGGTAGAGAACATTGATATCAAGATAATCTTTATGTTCGGTAACTAAAATATCTTCGAGTGAAATGCAGACAACATCTGGCTTACGATAAGCAGCAAGAAGAGCTTTCAGTTTATCAGCCTTTTCGTGGGGGATAGCACCCAGGTTCAACAAGATACGCTGCCTGACTTCATTATTCTTGTTGCGGTAAGATTCAACAACCTTGTAATACCCAATAGAATCATCACCTGGTCTATTGCCAGAACATTTAAGATACATATGTATCACCTATGTGATTGGGACTACTATATTATACCGTAATATCACTAATGTGGCAATAGTTAGAAGGTGTTCATTTATGTTCTATTAGGACTACAATTTTAGAGATATGCTCGCGAAGCTTGATATCTAGGCAATTGGTAATTATTTGATACAAACTTGGGTTATTAACAAGTTTTTCCCTGGTAACAGTTAATAAATCTATTTTTTAGAATCTGTCAGGGGCGCTTGATGGAGTGAGCGAAGCCTTTACCCTTGTACTGATTACAATAAATATATTGATTTTTGTGTAAAAATACCTTTTAGAAGAAATCCGATCTATATGTTGTAGTTGCGATTGCATATTACCCCAAGATATAGAGCAATTTTGTTGAAAAATGGACTTT
>DFNM01000112.1 GCA_002376045.1 Firmicutes bacterium UBA3567 | reverse complement strand
ACGAATTATGGGACATCCTCTTTAAACCAAAAGAACATAAAAGTTTAAACTGCTTTACTATCTCATGGTCTCCTGTCCTTATCAAAGAAAAACCTTTTGGGTTTTCATCAACTTCCATTTGGTTTGTGTATTCTAACACATATGAAGATACAGAACCGTAAACATCCACGGGCTCAAGTGATGCAACATTTGTTTTAATGCTGTTGCTCCATGAATAATTGGAACATAAAATACCCTTTGCTCTGAAAGTATGCCTATTTGGATTTTTGAAAAATTTGCCGGATATTATTTGTAAAATGCTTCCTCACTCCTTTCTTTAATTATTCTGCCTCTTGACCTACAATACTTGTACTATTACCAATAAAGCCATTTAAACGTCAGCACACGCCCATTTCCTTTTTTCGCCCAAGCCCAATTCCAAAAAAACATCTAGGTGTGGACTGTGAACATCATTTTTTGTGTTACATTACCCCTCCCCTTTGCTTCAGGTAATACCTGATTTTTATAGTCGAACTCTTACCACTCGGGGTTGTATGTAAAACTTCGTCACCTGGCATCATTTTCTCATACATAATTCTGCACACCTGTGGCATCCTGTTTTTCATACCCAACTGCTTATGAATATCCCCTGAAACCAAATCAATATAATCTTCGCCTCTCATCTTCGCTTCCTGCAACAATTTTTCTATGTACTGCCTTACATCATCAGCCGTTTTCTGCCCCGAATCAGGAGGTTCTCCAACCGTTCTGACATGCTTCACCGCTCTTTGTACTCGTGCCCTATGACCCGTATTGTTTCTGTAGCTATCGTTTCCAAATCTGGCAAGCCACTTAACTCGCTCTAATTCCTCAGCTGATAATGGTTGCCCCTCCAAACCCTGTCTATTCCAAAGGCCACTGCTCGCAATCTCCTGCACAGGGCTATTCAGGCCCAACCAATTGTTACTCGGGCCAAACGACGGATGTCTGTTAAGTGTTGCAATAATACCTTCTTCCAATCTCAACCGTTCTGCTTCTTCATCAACTGGAAAACAAACAAAATTGATGTTATCCCTTAAATACTGGCTAATTTTTGCCTCAAGTTCAGCTTCCAACCGTGCATTGACTAAATGCCCGTAATTTCTTACATTTTTAGAATGGTGCATATCAATTTCCCATACTTGTAAATACGGATCCGAAGTCATATTCAAAAAAGCACGACCGATGTTTTTGCGGAAAATACTGCCATCAGCGTCCTCTTCCATAAAATGGTCTCTTAGCCTTTTCTTCAAGCGGTCTTGACCCCGATGGGTACCTACGCGAACTATCCTATCCATGCCGTTGTAGTTTTCACCTTTTTCAAACATAATGTATATGCCGTTTTGATAGGAAATCCGATCTATCATCGTCCAATCAAGCCTTGGCAGACCATTAAAGAGTATGTGAAGGGCATCTACTTTATCTGTTTCTTTTTCAAGGTGAATCAGTCTTTCTAACTCAGGAATCCACTCGCCCAATGCCTTACCTTTAAGAGGTAGCCAAAATTTACTTAGATGGGGCAATAGGTTTTCATGGTAAGCTTCGCCTGCCAAAACTATAAACTCATCGTGCTCTACATCGCAAACCTTGTTTAGTTCGTTTAGTACCATGTCTCCCCATTCTCGCCGTTCCTGAGCACTTTTCTCTTTCAATGTTTCGTTATAAGGTTCAATAATCATGTTCTCATGCACCAAACTATACTTTGCTGAAAGAATAAATATTTTATCTGCAACTAGCTTTGCAAAATCATATGCCAGTCGAAACCGCGGGCTTTCCGAATATAATTCTTTTGCCTGACATTTATATGTTTTTTTATTGCTTGTGCATGAAATCAAAGCAATCCTCAATTTTCTCCGCTCCTGACATCACCAAATTAGTTTGTTTTCATTCCATTCATTGTCATAACTTGAGAATATAGCTGCATCCAATACACAAGGATATTCGCCAATTTTCTCGCTCGTGTTATATTTTTGTAGGATATTAAAGGAATCGCTTTTTATATTTCTTCAAATAATCCCTTATAGCCTTTTCAAAACGTACCAGCCGTTCCGTTAGTTCTGGACTGTTTAATAGTTTTGTGTTCCATAAAGATTGTTCCAAAACTCTAAAGACATCCTTGCCCTCACATCAAAGATCAATATTATCTGGTCTCTCACAAAGTGTTGCATTTATTATTGCGATTTCTATTTTAAAAAATCTTCATAACCTTTATTGAAACCACTTTCATAACCCAGGTTATAATCATATCCAGAATTATTTAATGTAGTTTGTTTATTTTCATGTTTGTAGCTATCCATGCAACCATAATAATAACCCGTCCGAAAACCTTCTAAAAAACCTTCTAGATAGTAATTTTCATAATCACCATCTTCGTAACAGGATTTATAACCAAATTTATATCCATCTAGATACCCATCTATATATCCTTCTTCAAAGTCACCGTAATCTTCTACTTCTTCAAAGTCGTCTACAATATTATAATTGTTTTCTTCCAATTCATCACTAGTAAATGTATAAACAAAACCAAATTGATAACCTTTTTTAAAACCTATTTCAAATCCTTCGTCAAAAACCACTTCAATATTATAGGAAACATTGTCAGCATTATACTTTATTTCACATTTAGTAACCATGTCTTTACATTTACTATTTGATAGGGTTTTCTTTTCACCTTTATATAAAATATCTCTACTTATTACTTCTCTTGATAAATCCGTTTTTTCTAAATCCCCCCCAGACCTTATATTATATAAAAAGCCTATCCCTTTCATCATAATTATAAAAGCTCCTATAATATATAACAAACTTATAATTGCAGTAATACCTAAGTCTAAATAATGCTCCCCAGCATAATAAAATATAAATACTTCTCCACTAATAAATAAAATAAAAAAAAACACCATTATTAAACCATCTAAACCTGTATCTTTAAAAAAAGATATTATGGACTTAAGTATATAAAAAATAATAAAGACCCACCCTAACAATGTCCACACCTATCTATCACCCCTTTATTAGTATAGTATCAACCCACATTTGTCAAGGTTCGAACTAGAACCTGAATCCGTGATGGCTTATTAAAAAAATACTTTTTAGTAAAAAGCATAATACTTGGTTTAGAATTGACAGCAAAACCATATAAACATTGTTTAGCAACAAACAAAGAATCAACATTTACTTAAAACAAAGCAAATATTTAGGCAATACCCAACTAACCCTCAAAAGTTTCACTTTTCCAGGGGTATATACTTAGAAACATATGAAATTATTGTTGATTCTACTGTTAAAAGTCCATGTTTCAATAAAATCACTCTATATCTTGTAATAATGTGAAATCACAACCACAACATATAGATCAAATCTCTCCTAAAAGGTGTTTCTACACCAAAATCATTATCGTATTATTACATCATGTTATGTAAAAGAGGTATATAGCCTTTTAGCAGTATAAAACCATGCGCAGCTTCTACCAAACCGTAAATAATACCTTCTACCATGCTGGACCAGTTTTGCAGCCAGAGTAATCAAATTTTGAATAACCGTCCGGATTCTCCTGCGGCTGACTTTTTTCCTGACAGGAGCATCATTTTTGCGAAGACTTTCCTGACCCATAACTCGTAAAATGTTATATGCAAGAATGCCAAGGTGTAGAATCAGGTTGTTAGTTGCAAATTTCCCGGATGGTAAACGCTCTAAATCCATATCGGTTTTTATTTCACTATGAAACTGTTCACTGGTTCCGTGGTCACAATACAGTTTTGCAATAACTTCAGGGGGGTAGGAAAGTGAAGTCAGCCAGGTTTCTACTTTGATATCAGGTTCTATCATCATTTGGCCATCTTCCCTGATACTTTCTTCCGTAACCTTAAAAACAATACGAACAGGTTCGTCGAGGTTTTTATACAAAGTTTTTACTTCACCCCAATATACCGTTTTGCCTTCTCGTTCTTGAATTGCCTTACCATGTTGTTGTGCAGTATATAACCACAACTCGGGACTCTCACGGCGCAAATTTCGTTTAATTATAAAATCAGCACGTGTTTCTTCTTCACGACATACTCGAATGTTTTCAACAGTGTCATTACCTGCATCCATCCTGACAAGTATTGGTGCATCGGTAATACTTTTTGTATAAAGAATACTTTGCTTTAAAAATTCTACCGTGCCGTTCTGACAGTGGGTTTTGCCTGCACGAAGTTCAACATTTACACAGTAGCCTTCCTGCCCAAGATAAGCAAAAATCGGAGCGTATCCATCAAAACCCTTGTATGTGCGGGATACTCCTTCTTTCTTTGTTTTTGAATTGTCGAATGGGGATACATCTATATCGAGAGCAACCAGATTTTCATAACAAGGGGTAATTGTAGCACCAACAGCTTTGATCATTTTGGCTGATTCTTCAAGAATGATGTTTTCCCATTTGCCAGCAGCTATATCCAGACGTTGTCGCAGCCTTGAACTGAATGGAACATTTTTGATTCCCAGTGACTGAGTAAAGAAGAAATCGTCACGATAACATTCAATATACTCAAAATCATTTTTGCCCTGACACAAAAGACCAATGTATGATATTGCTATATCACTGTTTGAAATTTTAGTAAAGGTAACATCAGGCACAATTACTTTGTTCAGTCTTTTTGATAAAGAAGTTTTATCTAATAGTTGTCCAACTGCAGATAATCCACTAAATGTTGTAATAACTTCATCAGATTGCTCAAAAATGTATCGAACCATAGAAATTCCTCCATATTTAAATATGTTCTTTTCTGACTTGCTAAATATATCCTGGTTTTATCATACAACAATCTGAAGAAAAGTACAAGTCCAAAACTAAAAGAGTGGGAAGGAAAAATATATTTCACCAAATGGGTGAGTGCTTGAAAATCTATGAAAGTGTGGTTTTACAAGCATTATTGTTTTTTTTGTGTTTTGTTATCACGGATTCAGGT
>DFNM01000074.1 GCA_002376045.1 Firmicutes bacterium UBA3567 | reverse complement strand
AATGGAGAAGAACCAAAAAAAAGAAATAAAAAGATTAAAGGTAAAGAAAAATTCTCTAAAATCGTAAACCTCCTAAATGGAGAGTATAACATATGCCTGGGGAGAAAGGAGGAGCAGAGGGTTACTAAAATCATTTGCAGCAGACTGATTTACGGGAAAATGGTTTACTGTAAAGCTGCCGTCCCTGAAAGGCGGCTCTCCTTGACTATCCAGTTTCAGTAGTTGTGTAGATTTTGGTAACCAGGATGACCGATATGGATGGTGTAATAAAAATTGAAGGGTCGAGAATATATCTCTCACCTGTTGTTGTTGAAGATTACCAGAAGTATACTAAATGGTTGAATGATATTGAAATAAATTTGTTTTTAAAAGCGGTAAACAAGGTTGTAACGTATGAAAATGAAAGAGAATTTTTGATCAATGCGGCCAAGTGTGGGGAATACATTTTTGGAATTAGGCTTATTGAAGATGATAAATTGATTGGCAATTGTGGGTTAATGAATATAGATAACATCAACCGCAAAGCCAGTATTGGGATTTTTATAGGAGACAAAAACTATCATAATAATGGGTATGGGACTGAAGCAATAAAACTCCTGTTGGATTACGCTTTCTATGTGCTAAATCTAAACAACATTTGGTTATCGTATTACTCTTACAACCAGCGGGCCAGAAGGTGTTACGAAAAATGTGGTTTTAAGGTTGTTGGAATAAGAAGACAGGCAAAAATTATAAACGGTAAAAAATATGATGAAGTTTATATGGATATTTTGAGGGAAGAATATAGTGGAAGTAAGTTTAAACGCAAATTGGATGAGATTCTAAAATGTGAGGGGGAAGGGTAGTTAATATTGTCAGGGAATTACAAGTTCCGGTGTTAATTGATCAAGTGTTAACCAGAGGTCCTGGACCTGACAGTTCTGCAGTTGTTAACCACCACAAACGGGTGGCTTACACAGCAAAATGCCGGGCAGAACACGTAGGTCTGCCACAGCGGCAGCAAAATGAACTGGTGATGATCGGGGTTTTCGTGATATTGGAGCTTTTTCCCTTAAAGAAAGACTGGATGCTTTAAAATTTGAATTAAAAACTCTTTATGACCATGCCGAATCTGGCTGCAGGCCGTTAAAAATGTTGTCCCCTTGCCGGTGCTGCGAATCTGGTAAGGTTTTGTCATGTTCCATGGGAATATGAAAGCTCAAAACAAAGCTGCTTCAGAATGCAGCGGGTTCACAAAACCTTAAATAACCCACGAAAGCGGAGTCAAGGTGTAGAACGACTTAAAGGCTTCGGTTCTACGAGGACAGAAAAAGAATTTTGAGTCAGGTGATATTAATGGATAAAAAAGGAACGATATATATAGGGGTAATCGGCTCTGGAATTTGTGATGAAGGTGTAGCCCACCAGGCGTATGAAGTTGGCCGTTTGATAGCTGAACGGGAAGCTGTTTTAGTCTGTGGGGGTAGAGGAGGAGTTATGGAAGCAGCAGCCAGAGGTGCCAGAGAAGCAGGAGGAATTGCTGTTGGTATACTTCCAGGAATTGATGGTCGGGAAGGAAACGAGTATTTGAGCATCACAATCCCCACGGGATTGGGAGATGCACGGAATGCCATAATAACCAGGACTGCAGATGCAGTGATAGCCGTTTGTGGAGGTTTTGGAACACTGTCAGAGATAGGTCTTGCCCTTAAAATGGGTAAGCCTGTCATAGGGCTAAACACATGGGAAATTAGAAATGAGGACGGATGTCCCCTGGTGATTGCTCAAAGTCCCGGAGATGCAGTGAACAGAGCCATTCAAGCCGTTAAAAACAAATGGAGATGATTCGATTGAAGGTAATCCTGACATCGCTTAATGCGAGATTTATTCACTCGAACCTGGCTATCAGATACCTGAAAACTTATACAAAAAGTATCTGTCCTGGAATAAACATAAAAACAATGGAATTTACCATTAATGATCATACAGACAATATAGTAAGGCAGATTTACATACAAAAACCTGATGTATTGGGTTTTTCATGCTATATCTGGAACATTACTCAGACTCTTGAAGTTGTTGAAATTCTAAAAAAAGTCAACAAGGATCTATTGATTGTTCTGGGCGGTCCAGAGGTCAGCTTCGATGCTAAAGATTTGATGTTAAACAACAAGTATGTTGATTTTATAATAAAAGGAGAAGGGGAAAGATCTTTCAAAGAATTTTTAACGGCTTTAAAAGAAAGGAAAGATTACAACAACATTCCGGGTTTAGTTTACAGGGATGAAGCCCGGGTTATTGAGAACGATACTCCGCCGCCCATTATAGATTTTAAACAAATCCCTTTTCCTTATGATGAGTTTAAAACCCTGGAAAACAAGATACTCTATTATGAAAGCTCTAGAGGCTGTCCCTTTAGATGCCAGTACTGTCTGTCTTCAACAGCCGGAAATCTCAGGTTTTTACCCATTAAGAGGGTTAAAGAGGATTTGCTAAAGCTTATTGAATACAAACCCAGACAGGTAAAATTTGTTGACAGAACATTTAACTGTGTAAAGAGTAGGGCATTGGATATATGGAAATTCATAATGGAACATGACAACGGTATAACCAATTTTCATTTTGAAATTTGTGCAGACCTCCTCGATAAAGAGATGCTGACGCTTTTATCCCGGGCAAGAACCGATCTGATTCAGTTTGAAATAGGGGTTCAATCAACTCATAAAAAAACCCTTGAAGCAATTCAAAGAAAAATGGATTTGGATAAAGTGAAGGCTGCTGTTAAACAGCTGGGGAAAAACAATAACATCCACCTACACCTGGATTTGATTGCGGGTCTTCCCTATGAGGGTTACAACAGATTCAAAAAATCCTTCAATGATGTATATAACTTGCAGCCAGAAATGCTGCAGCTGGGATTTCTAAAGCTGTTGAAAGGTTCGGGGTTGAGAAAAACTGCTTCTGAACACGGATATGTTTTTAAAGATAATCCACCCTATGAGGTATTGAAAAACAATTACATAGAATATGATGATTTGTTAAGACTCAAATCAATTGCGGAGTTGATAGAGAAGTATTACAATACCCATAGATTTGATACCTCCCTAAATTTTGTGATTGTGAACTGTTTTGATACTCCCTTTGACTTTTATGAAGAGTTTGCTTCCTTCTGGCAAACAAAAGGTTATTTTAATATATCTCACAGCAATGAAAGCCTGTATAAGATTTTGTATCAGTTTTATCAAGAAAAAGGGGAAAAGCACGAGTTGTTCAGGGATGTTTTGAAGTTTGACTATTTGCTTCATAACAGGCATGGAAAAATTTTTACCTGGTTTAATGAAAATCCGATCAAGGATTTTAAAAATCGCTGTTTTAATTTTTTAAAAAAAGAGGAAAATATTAGAAAATACCTACCGGAATTTATAGGGCTTCCAGCTAAAAAAATATACAAAAATGTTAATTTTGAAGGATTCCAGTATGATGTCATTCAAATCTATAGAGACCCTAAGAAAATTTATGCTGAGAAAAAACCAACGACAGTATTGTTTAAGTACGATACGGGGCCCCAGGTGATAAAAAAGGCATGGTTTAGAGCTGTAAATATATAAAGCTTTAACATTATTTTTTAATTTTTTTGTATATTATGTACAGAAGAATGAATTTGTTTTTTATCGAACTTATATAAATAGATAAAAAGGGCGGAAAAGAATTAATGGGGTGGGGATAATGGCAAAAAGGTTAAAGGTTCTTGTAGTGGATGATGAACCACCGGCTCGGGAAGAATTAAGCTTCCTGTTAAAAAAACAGCCTTTAGTAAAGGGAGTAAAAGAAGCGAGTAATGGTGATATAGCAATAAAAATGGTAGAAAATGAAATGTTTGATGCGGTGTTTTTGGATATTCAAATGCCGGGGCTGAGCGGTATTGAAGCTGCACAGAATATTTTAAAAATAAATCCTACTATAAAGATCATTTTTGTAACGGCATATGACCAGTATGCTATCACAGCATATGAAATAGAAGCTCTGGACTATATATTAAAACCCTTTGATGAACAAAGGATAAAAAAGACTCTTAATAGGCTGTTAAAAAACATCCTTTCTGTTAGCAATTTCGGGGATAAGATTGATCACCTGATAAAATATATACAAGAAAAACATTCCTGCACCGAGATCAAAAAAATACCATGTGAAAAAGACGGCAAGATAAAGCTGATCGAACCTAAAGATGTAATATACTGTACAGCAAATGAAGGTCAGATCTTTGTGGTGACCGAAGAGGGTAAAATGGTAAGTCCCTTTACTCTTTCTGAATTAGAGGATAAGTTTAATTTTTTCAGAGCTCACAGGAGCTATCTCGTTAACCTTGATAGAGTAAAGGAGTTGGAGTACTGGTTCCATGGTTGTTTGAAGCTGGTTTTGGATGAGCCTTCTAAAGTTGAAATTCCCGTCAGTCGAGGTAAGGCAAAAAAGCTTAAAGAGATTCTCGGAATTTAGCTGGACCCTTTAAAGGGTTAATTTTTTATTATTTATTATGGTTACCCCATTGATTTAGCATTTTTCATTACAAACATATTTCTCGACTTTGACACTTG
>DFNM01000001.1 GCA_002376045.1 Firmicutes bacterium UBA3567 | reverse complement strand
TGGTGCGGTGTTATCACAAGTAGAAAGGACTAGGCTACTTTAGGGGAATATATGATGATAGCAGCTTTGCTTTACTGAAGTGAGTGTCGGGCTTCGCTAACCCTGGTTATCCGCTCGAATCAAGTCGCTACGCCGGAATAGGTCATTTCCCTCAATGAATTCTCATTCTTCTGATGGTGCTGCTAGCAGCATGTATGCCTTATTTCCAAATCTTAATCGGTATCTATTAAAATTATAACATAAATTTAATATTTGGTCATTAACAATCTCAAATTAATGTAGCACGCTGATGATAGCTTCTATCCTTTCAAAAACAGCTCCTAATCTGGCACGTTTTTTGAAAAAAATCCGGGTAAATCCCGGATTTTTTTAATGAGTTTCTACATCTTCAGCTCCGTTTCGTCTCAAAATTTCCGCTGCATTCTCAATTCTAGTATCACTTGTCCTAACTGCTGCCATAATTCTACCTTCTCTCACTTTCGTTTCATAATATCTGCCTCTTTCTCCTGGTATGCCCCAATCAATTAGCCCACCTGCAATACCTCCAGCTGCTGTTCCTGATAGCAATCCTGCCAGAGGACCGGCTGCTATAATGGGGCCAAGACCTGGAATAGTCAATGCCCCGGCTCCCAGGGCCAGACCAGCCAACCCTCCAATGATTCCTCCAGTTGTAGTTCCTCCAGCTATGGAATTGTCTGCTTCATCCCTGGTAGCTCCCATGCCCTCATTTTCCTCTCGTCTCGCTACAATAGAGATTTCATTTTCATTGTAGCCACTATTCCTCAGTTCCCTTACAGCATCTTCCGCATCTTCCTTTGTTCTAAACAAACCCAATACTGTTTTTTCCACTGCTAGCCCTCCTTAATACAAAAATATTTACACATTAGTATTTTAACCTTAATATTTTTAAATATTCTAAAGCAAAAACAAAGAAATCAACAAAATTGTTACATTTTTATCCTGTCTGCAGGGAATAATTATAAAGAAAACCAAAGTAAAGGAGGTCCGTAGCAAAAAATGAGTGAAGACAAAAACAAAAAGGAAAAAGAAACTATCAAAAAAAGCAAGCAGCAAAAATCTATGGAGGAATTAAGCGAAAGACTGGGAACCCATGCCATCGAACAAATGCAGGAAATTGCCAACCAGACTCAACAGCAGAGGCAACAGCAGGTCATGCAAACTCAAATGGCCCTACAAAATCCCTACCAAAAACTATCAAACAATGTTAATAATATAGTGGACCAGACCAGACAGCAGCAAATGCAATCGGAACAGCAGATACAATCCACCCTGAACCAGGCCTCTACCTCATTAGCTGATGCTAACAACTTCGAACAAATCTTCAATCTCTCTCAACAACTACAGCAAATTACCCAGCAGGGCATCACTTCTGCAAACATCAACCAATGTTATCAAATAATTGACCAATTGGAAAAGCATACCCACAATCAGATGTCACAATTTAACAAACAGCTTGTGCAGACACTGCAGCAGGCAATTTCATCCATGGCTCAGGCTCAGCAACTCATTTTGCAAAGCCATACTGCCAATAACATATATAGTATGTTAAATCAGTGTGAGGAAACACTAAAGCAAATTGATCAAACTCAACCAGATTTAACTGTTCATTAAAAATTAAAAAAGGCCTATGACTTTTTGAGTCACAGGCCTTATTCACAATACCACCAGGGAGTGATGAGTTGAACGACGGTTTTAATCAACACCGTTGTTTCAATGCTTCGTTTATCGATTACATCTGTATCAGTATATTCTACATCAAAGTAAACACAAGCTTCCATACCGGGTTGAACCCCATACAGCTTAACAAACTGTAAAAAGGAAAATGTATGGTGGAAAAAGTGCACAGGTTGAGCTGGTAGATCAGCAGCATAAAGGATCCTGGCTTCTACTTCCCCCTCAACAATAACTTTGTCTTTCAAAACAACGGTATCAGTCAATCGAACCTTCACCTGGGTATCTACCACTTTTAGTATATCCGGTTTGCCTTCAGGAAGAGTGGCTCTTTCTTTAAAAATAGTCTGAACTTTCCCTATCCATATTTCTCCTCTTTTGGTTCTCCTTGCTTCCAACACATAAACATACCCGTAATCTGTTCCCACTACAATCTCATTGATACCGTTATCATTCAAATCACCTGTATCGATGCTTATTATTCCATTGGGAAGATCCTGTTTCCATTCCATCAGAACATTTCCATTCCTCCAGGAATATATATATGTCGATTCAAGGGTTGAAACTACGATTTCGTTAACCCCATCATTATCAATATCAGCAATTATGCCAGCTGTGGGTATATCATCTAAAACCGGACTGATCCACTTCTTATGAACTGCATTCCCATATATCGTGACGAGATAAACCCTATTGTTGTAAACATCAAACAATATTTCATCTACACCATCTCCATCGGCATCACCTGTTTCAAGTAGTCTTCCAGGGCTTCGGGGAACCTGTTCGCTGTACTTCGATCTCAAGCCGTATTCCGTAAACTGCATCACGAACAAATAACTTCCTCTAGTGTATTTAGTTAAAACCACAACATCTTGCCTTCCATCGCCATCTGTATCTCCAACAGCTACATTTAGAATTTGGAAATCGAATCGCTGCAGAATCTTCCTGTAAGTTCCTTTTTCATAATCAATGATAGTAAGCCTTGATGAATTAGATGCTGCAGCCAGAATCTCGGCTCTGCCATCTCCATCTATATCTCCCACCGCTAGAGAATCAAGTTTTCCTCTTAATGATTCATCCAAATAAATCTTTTTGTAGCCATTTTTAATTATCTTAAACACAAAGACCTTTCCATTACCACCTACAACTATTTCATCAATACCATCTCCATCGACATCACCTACAGCAACAGAATTAGCATCCTGGGTAGAACCCAAAAAAAGCTTGTGTGCCGTAGTGAAGGTCCTACCAGTCCAGCGCATAACGTAAATATATGTTGGGCCATATCCCGGATAGGTGGTACCAGCTATGATTTCCTCTCTTCCATCACCATTAATATCTCCAACAGCAACTTTTAAACCATATCCCAGATCCTTGCAGTGCCATTCTATTTTATAATGTTTATTACTCTGCATCTTTAATCCTCCCCATAACCTCTTTTTACATTATACGCAAAGATGATTCTTTTTGTTATAGGGAGGAATAAATCGAATCACAGCACATATGGAATTCTTTTTTCAAAACCGTACACACTCAACTTATATTTTGCAGCTATTTTGAATGCTTTCTCAACATCTTTTGCAAGATTTTTTACACAATGACAATCTGACCCTATTGTTATGAAATCAAAACCCATCCTCTGACATGTTTTCAATACATCATAACCCGGATGAGGCTCCTTCCCTCCATTCCTGAAAGGTGAAGTGTTTAACTCCAGAGCAATTCTATGATTCTTCATCTTATTTAATATGCTAACCAGATACTCATTCAACCTGTGTTTTTGACTTTCAAAATCCATGTATTTATTTCCATATCTTTTGTATATATCAAGATGACCAATACAGTCAAATAGACCACTCTCAACGGCGAGATCAACAACATGATAATATGCTTCAAGAACCTGTTCAGCAGACCTGCCAACAAAATATTTCGCATTTTCCCCGGATGATGATATGGCTATATGTTCCAGACAGTGAACTGAACCCATAACGAAATCGAAATCATACTCGTTGATTATGATGCCTATATCCTTCTCCAGATGGGGTTGATAATCCACCTCCACCCCTGCTTTTACTTTTAGACCTTTACCGGCAAACATGCTGCGGGCATCTTGTATTTCCTCCAAATAATATTCCGGCCACTCAGACCTCATTTCCATTATCTTTTCATCTACTCTTACTTTATCATCAATTTCTTTTCTCGCAGGATCAAGATCCAGATGAGTTGTAAAACATATCTCCTTTAAACCGAGTTCAACGGCTTTTTTACAGTAATCTAGAATTTTTCCTGCAGCATCTATAGAATAATCGGGATGAACATGGTAATCTACAAGCATATCCTGCCTCCTGAAATCATACCAGTCCTTCAAACCTCTGCTGTCTTAATGCCTCATACACTATAATGGCCACAGCATTGGAAAGGTTTAAAGATCTAGCTCCTTTTTTCATCGGTACCCTTATACACCATTCTTCGTTTTCCTTTAATATTCTATCAGGCAGACCAGCTGTTTCTTTACCAAAAACTAAAAAACAATCCTTTTCATATTTCATCTCTGTATACCATTTTTTCCCTTTTGTTGTTGAAAAATAAAACCTCCCATGGGGATATTTTTGCTTAAGCTCATCAAAACTGTCATGGTAATGCACATCTACCAGATACCAGTAATCCAGCCCTGCTCTTTTAAGGTATTTATCATCCGTAGAAAACCCCAAAGGTTTTACTAGATGCAGGATGCATCCCGTGACTGCACATGTCCTGGCAATATTACCTGTATTCTGAGGAATTTCGGGTTCAACCAAAACAACGTGCACTTCAAGCCCCCTCCTCCAGGTTGTATACAATTCTTTTCCTTTTCTGAAAGCCTGCAATAGTTTTACATCCGCATGATTTGGCATATTCCAGGGCATACTCAAAATCCCTGCCAACATCTTCAGGAAAGTGGGCATCAGAATTAATAATAATGGGTATGTTTTTCTCTGCAGCTGTCTGCAATAAATTTTTCGATGGATACATTTCACCCACGGGTTTTCTCAGCCCGGCTGTACTTACTTCTATACACATATCCATCTTCTTTATGTTTTCCAAGGTCTCATCCAGCAGATTCGAAATATCACCATCGGGTTTGTAACCAAAAATCTTGATTACATCAATGTGACCTACAATATCGAAGATTCCGCTTAAAACAGCGCTGTTTAAACGTGAAAAGTATTCCTCATAAACCTGATTAACATCCCTACGATTCCATTCTTCTTTCTGTTCGGGGAGGTCGAACCCCCAGTCCTCAATCCAGTGCACTGAACCAATCACATAATCCCATTTATATGACTGTATAAACTCTCTTATCTCTTTTTCCTTTTCAGGGGTATAATCCATTTCCACTCCCAGTTTGATGGGAAACCCTTTTCCCTGCGCCATCTCTATTAAATTTATGTAGTCATTTATATCTTCAGTAGCCTGCTGCTTAATCCACTCATGCCTGAAACCATCACTGTATAAAAGCTCCAAAGCCTGTTTAAACCTGTAACCGTGTTCCGAAATCCCTATTTCTTTTAAATTGCGCTTGCTGGCTGTTTCAAGAAATCTCTCCAGCCACTTCAAAGTAAAAGGTCCGTTTTCCAGATGAATGTGATAGTCCCATAGTTTCATGATATTCCCTCCTGTTTCAGCTGTGTTCTTCTTCTTTAGAATTTGGTCCATACACGTTATCTCTATTATACAACATTTTGGTCTTTCTTGTTTGATATTTATATTTTTTGAGTTGATTAGTTGCCTTCGAAAAACTCCGGAGAGGAAAGTTCTTATAAACGTTGATATCACAGCAAAATATATGGTTCCCGTATCGTGTAGAAGAATATTTTGGTAAGATAAACCAAATGTTAATGGTCCGGCACTCAAAAGTTAATTGCGTGCCGGGAGCGCAGCCTTTACCATTTCATTTCCCCTTTTCATAGGGGATTCCTACTGCTTTCGGTGCTGTTGATTTTCCGATCACTCCCGCCAGGGCAGCCATTGTCAGAATGTACGGAGCCATAAGCAGAAGCTCCCTGGGCACCTTCAGCCCAAAGGTTTGAGCAAGCATCTGGAGGGAATCAGCAAAGCCGAACAATAGGCACGCCAGCATCGCTCCCACAGGAGTCCATTTTCCAAATATCATGGCAGCCAGAGCTATAAATCCTCTGCCCGCTGACATGTTTTCTACAAAAGAGCTCAGAAGCCCAAGGGATAAGGAGGCTCCGCCGATTCCTGCAAGGGCTCCACTTATAATGACACACATATACCTGATTCTGAATACATTTATACCCATGGTCTCAGCTGCTTTGGGATGTTCCCCTACCGCCCGTATTCTCAAGCCTAGTGGGGTTTTAAACAATACTATATGGGAAATTACCACCATTATAAAAGCCATATAGACAAAGGGTGTATGCCTGCCGAGTATTTCTCCCAGCACAGGGAACCTGTTTATTATGGGTATCGTAACATCAGGGAGCTTTTCAACCCCGGGTGATTGACCTGCGTGTTTAAAAATCTTGCGCAGCATAAAAGCGGTAAAACTAACAGCAAAGATGTTAATAGCCACCCCACTTACCACCTGATTTGCCCTATACTTGATGCTCATCACAGCATGCACCCACGCAATCATACACCCTGAAATGATGGCTCCCAGCACACCAAGCCATGGATTTTTTGTGTAATAGGAAGCAAGCATTCCTGCAAAAGCTCCTACAAGCATTATTCCTTCAAGAGCAATGTTTATTACTCCCGACCTTTCGGAAAAAGTCCCCCCTAGAGCTGCAAATATCAGAGGTGTGGCTAGTCTAAGGGTTGATGTTAAAAGACTGATTACCGGAACAATGATGTTTTCATCCATTTGCCACAACCTCCTTCTTTTTAACTCTGTAAATGTATCTGATCAGTTCATCGGCAATGACGAAAATTATGATCATAAATTGAATAAGACCCGTAACTTCTTTGGGAATTCCTGCCACACTCTGCATCTGCATTGAACCTGTAGCAAGGATTCCAAAGAGCAGAGCAGCAAAAACAACACCAAGGGGATGATTGCGTCCAAGGAGAGCAACTGCAATCCCATCGAAACCATAGCCTGTAAAAGAAAAAATATCATAAAACCTGTGTTGAACACCTGCAACTTGGACGCTTCCCGCAATCCCCGCAAAAGCTCCACTGATAATCATAGCAAGCACCATGTTTTTTGGGACACTTATACCACCATATTCAGCAGCAGATTGGTTCAAACCTACTGCCCTGATCTCATAACCGAGGGTGGTCTCCCACAGCAGATAGTAAGCAACAACCGCACACAACAGCGCGATGAAAATCCCTGTATTGGCCCGCATAATCGGCGAAAATCTGTAAAGTTCCGCTGTTGGTTGAATTCGCGGTGTAACCGGGAGCGGCCCCTCTGCTTTGAAAGGTCCGTTTACCAGGTAATGAGTAGTATAAAGGGCTATGTAATTCATCATTATGGTGTTTATTACCTCATGCACACCCAGTTTGGCTTTTAAAATTCCGGGAATGGAAGCCCACAAGCCTCCAGCCAGTCCTCCCGCAGCAATCACTACCATGATGTGTAGAAAAGAGGGCAGCCCCTTTATTGCAAAGCCTGCTACCGCTGCAGCCATTAAACCCACTATGTATTGACCTTCTCCTCCTATGTTGAATAAACCGCATCTGAAAGCAAAGGCTACAGCCAGACCGGTAAAAATCAGGGGAGTTGTGTTAACAATTGTTTCAGAAATCCCCCGTAAACTTCCCAGACTCCCTTTAAACAATACCAGGTACGCAAACAGCGGGCTCTGTCCTGACCACAGGATAACAAAGGCTCCAATAAAAAGGGCAGTAATAACCGCTAAAAAAGGTATTAATATCTCATCCAACAGATTTTTTTTCCTCACCGATTATCCCTCCCTTGTGGCCTGCCATCATAAGGCCCAACTCTTCTTCAGTGGTTTTTTTAGCATCTACTTCTCCAATGATTTCTCCTTCATAAATAACTGCAATGCGATCACTCAACGAAAGGATCTCATCCAGTTCAAAAGAAATCAACAGTATTCCCTTTCCCTCATCTCTCATCTTAACAAGCTTTTTGTGTACGAACTCAATAGCACCTACATCAAGTCCTCTGGTAGGCTGAGCAGCAACAATAAGAACAGGCTGCTTCGAAAACTCCCTGGCTATTATAACCTTTTGCTGATTACCTCCTGAAAGGGTTTTTGCCATCACCTTTTCACCGGGTGTCCTTATATCATATTCCTTTATTAGATTCTTAGCGGTTTCCCTTATGCTGCTGTGGTTGATTCGAATACCCTTTGAAATTGGTGATTTGTAATGCCTTCCCAAAATAAGGTTTTCAGCCACAGAATACTCCAGTATCAGACCCCGTTTTTGTCTGTCTTCCGGAATATGAGCTACACCTTTTTCAAACACCTCTCTGGGATTTAAGTTGTTGATATCCTCCCCCAGCATCCTGATGCTTCCTCCCGATATTCTACGCAAACCTGTAAGGGTTTCCACAAGCTCTGTCTGACCGTTTCCATCGACCCCCGCTATGCCCAGTATTTCTCCTTCCTTGACTTCTAAGTTAATACCCTTCAATACCGGTACCCCTCTATTATCTACAGCTCTTAGGTTTTCTACCTTTAAGATTGTCCTGCCTGGTTGCTTCTCTTTTTTCTCCACCCTTAACAATACTTTCCTCCCCACCATCTTTTCTGCCAGTTCTTGTGGTGTGGTTTGTGAAGTTTCAAGAGTATCAATTACTTTTCCCTTCCTTATAACAGTAACTCTATGGCTAACTCGCATAACTTCTTTTAACTTGTGGGTAATAAACACAATGGATTTCCCCTGTTCAACAAGGTTGTCCATAATCACAATCAGCTCATCTACTTCCTGGGGAGTAAGGACTGCCGTGGGCTCATCGAGAATCAGGATATCTGCCCCTTTATAAAGGGCTTTTAAGATTTCTACCCTCTGTTGCATCCCTACAGAAATATCTTTCACCTTTGCAGAGGGCTCAACCTTGAGACCGTATTTTTTTGCCAGTGCTTCAACCTGCTTTTCTGCTTTTTTAATATCTATCATTCCATTTTTTACAGGTTCAGAACCCAAAATAATGTTTTCCGTCACAGTAAAGGGTTCTATCAACATAAAATGCTGGTGGACCATGCCTATACCCAGGTTGATGGCATCATTTGGATTGTTTATCTCTACTTTTTTACCCTTCAGAAAAATTTCTCCACTATCCTGTTGATACAAACCATACAGAATGTTCATCAGAGTCGTTTTTCCCGCACCGTTTTCTCCCAGAAGAGCATGAATTTCACCTCTTAATACCGTTAAATCAATGTCATCATTGGCTTTTATTCCCGGAAAAGTTTTTGTGATTCCCTTCATCTGAATAACAGGTTCCACCATTTACAAACCTCCTCTTCTTCCATAAAAAAGGCTAGATGTCCAAGCCGGTGCCAGACACCTAGCCGTGATGATGTTTACCTTTCCGTTGGCACTTTGATTTCTCCATTTATAATTTTTTCTTTATATTCATCTACAATCTTCAAGGTTTCTTCATCAAGATTTTCTCTGTCCGATTCAGCCAGCCCTACACCGTTTTCCTTAAGACCATACACATAATGTTTGGACTCAAATGTGCCTTCAGCAACCTTTTGGGATATATCAAAAACAGCAACATCCACCCTCTTAACCATACTGCACAGCACATTATCAGGAGCAAGGTGTCTCTGGTCTGAATCTACACCTATGGCATACAAGCCTTTCTCCTTGGCGGCCTCGATTACTCCAATTCCGCAGGCTCCAGAAGCATGGTATACTATGTCAGCTCCCTGGGAAAACTGGGTGTTGGCAAGTTCTTTTCCCTTTTGCGGATCATCAAAAGCTCCTGTATAGCTAACAATCACTTCCGCATCAGGATTAACTGCCTTAACCCCTGCAATAAACCCCTGTTCAAACTTGATGATGAGGGGAACTTCCATTCCTCCTATAAACCCTATTTTATTGGTTTTGGTTTTCAGACCTGCTACCACTCCTACCAGGAAGGAGCCTTCTTCCTCCTTAAAGGTTGCTGAAGCCACATTGGGTGCATCAACAACCGAATCGATTATACCGAACTTCTTATCGGGAAACTGAGGAGCCACCTCTTCCAATGCATTGGTCATAAGGAATCCGATAGCCCAGGTCAGATCATAACCCTGCTGAGGTAAGCTGCTCAGGTTGGGAACATAATCTTCCATTTTGTTTGATTCGACAACAGTAATTTTGGCTCCCAATTTTTCTTCTGCCATCTTTAATCCTCTCCATGCAGCATCATTAAAGGATTGATCTCCCAGACCTCCGATATCCGTTACCATTCCTACTTTAAGTTCATCCTTTTTCTCAACCTGCTGTTCCTGCTGTTTTTCCTGATCAGCTGGTTGCTCCTGAGTTTTTTGAGTACAACCAACCATCAAAGATGCTGCTAACACAATAACCAGTAAAACAACCAAAAACCTTTTCATTCAATGACCCTCCCTTTGTGTTTGAGTTAATTCTAAATGTATTTTTCTATTGAAAATATATAATTCCTGCTAAAAATTTAAGTTTGTTTACAAAAAAGCTACAGCTTAAAGCCGCAGCTTTTTATCTTATCTCAGTTTTTCTATTGCTTTTTGAGTCCAGTAGGAATCTTTCAGCATGGCCCTTCCAATTCCTACCATGTCAGATTTGGCCTGGGTTACAATATCATTGGCCAATTCAGGTGTTTTTATTCCTCCTTTCACTAAATTTCTTTTTCCTCATATTCACACAGCGTCCTTAAGGGACACCGGTCACACCGGGGATTTCTTGCCCTGCAGATCCGTCTGCCGTGATGAATCAACCAGTGATGGGCCCTTCCCCACAGCTCTTTAGGTACATTTTCCATAAGGTCCCTTTCCGTTTCAATGGGGTTTTTACCATTAGCTAACCCCAGGCGGTTTGCAACCCGGTGGACGTGGGTATCCACGGCAAAAGCCGGAATATCAAAGGCATTGTTTAAAATCACATTCGCTGTTTTTCGGCCCACTCCCGGCAGCTTCACAAGATCATTAAAGTTTCGAGGCACTTTTCCACCGTGTTTTTCCACTATAATTTTAGAGGTTTCGATGATGTTTTTAGCTTTGCTTTTGTATAGACCACAACTCCGTATAAATTCTTCTAGTTCTTTCGGCTCAAGAGAAGCAAAATCATAGGGGGTGCTGTATTTTTTAAAGAGTTTCCCGGTGATTTTATTTACCTGTTTATCCGTTGATTGGGCTGACAGCATGGTGGCAATGAGCAGTTGAAAAGGGGTTTCATATCTGAGAGCAGTTTTGGCATTGGGATATGTATCCTTTAGGATTTGAAGGATTTTTCTTATCTTCTCTTCAGTCATGACCTTCACCCGTTTATCAATGATTTGAGCAGCCTTATCTCTCTCTCATAATTATCAATGCCTCCAGGGGTCTCTAGAATTATAGGAACTTCTTTTAACAGTGGATGATTGATGATTCTTTTTACACCTTCTTCTCCAATTTTTCCTTCACCTATGTTCGCGTGCCGGTCTTTCCTGCTGTTAAGCCCGTGTTTGCTGTCATTAAGGTGAAAGGCCATAAGCTTATCTAAACCTACGATTGAATCAAACAGCTTTAAAACCCCATCAAAATCCTTTTTTACATCATAACCCGCTGCATACAGGTGGCATGAATCAAGACACACCCCGAGGCTGTCAGAATTTTCTACTGCTTCAATAATATATTTCAACTGTTCAAAAGTATAGCAGACTTCCGTTCCCATCCCTCCCATGCCTTCAAGCAAGATTTTTGTTCTCCCTTGATGGTCCTCCAACACGCGATTTAAGCCCTCTACAATCCTATTTAAAGCGTACTCCTCTCCCCTCCCCAGGTGTTTACCAGGATGAATAACAACAAAGGAACTCTCAATCACCTCAAGCCTTTTCAAATCATCTTTTATAATATCTACAGCAAAGCTCCATGTTTCTTCTTTGTAAGAACCCAAATTTAGGGTGTATGGTGCATGGGCAACTAAAGGACCAAACCCCTTCTCAGCTGCAAAATCCTGGGCTTTTTTGATATCGTTAAAATCCAGGGCTTTAGCTTTGCTACCTCTTGGGTTTCTCGTAAAAAACTGCAGAGTGTTGGCACCTATTTTGTGTGCCTGTTTTACCGCTTGCTCATATCCCTTAGAAATAGAAATGTGAGAACCTAAATACATAGGTTTTCCCTCCAATCCCTACTTTTTCCTCATTATACCCTTAAAAGTTCAATAAATCAAAAATCCCTGCTGATGAATAATATGACATCAAAGGCAGGGATTGCTAATGATATTAAAAAAAATCACAGGCATAAAAGATATAATCGAAAAAATAGTATTAAAGCGTAAAAAAATCAGGAATTCGGTGAAAACAATAAAGCCTTCTACTTATATAACAGATGATGAAGTAAAGGTTAGACTTCCCGGGTTGGAAATCTGTATGGTCAGAAAATCTGACCTGGATACCCCACATGAAGTAACTGTGGTTATCCCCAGGGCAGAAATCAGAACAAAATATTATGAAGAAGAAAGATACTGGGAAACAGAGGTTGTTTACAACAGTATTACCGTTGTGTCGGCTCCCAGGCATCCACAGGCCGGGCCTCCAGCTGCTCATCCAGAAATCCCTCCTGGTGAAAAAGATTAGCTAAAATCAATCTACAGGAGTAGCTATTACTGCTCTGGCTTTTTTCTTCTGGGTGATAATGAGCCCAACTTCATACCCGGGTTTAATATCTTCCAGGGAACCATCTTCTTCTTTAAATACTGGAACATTATTGTTTTTATATCCTATTATTTTTTGGATGTGGATTATTGCATCATGCAACAAGCTGATTTCCGGCCCGGCTTCGATTTTGGTATCAGGGGTATCAGTATAAATCCGTTCTATAACCAGCACATTTTCTTTTGGCCTTACCTCTTGCACAATTCCACGGATAAATCGTTCCCCCAGAGAGTAATTCAAAGGAGGTATGGGAGTAAAATCTGCCTCCACTCTGCTGATAACCCAGAAACTGTCCTCTCCTTTCATTGGTTGTTTAAGAAATACTTTATACACCTTTCCTTCATGGGTAGCCTCTATGGAAACACTTCCATCCTCCCTGTATGTTAAACCCTCAAAACTGTCTGTTGGTAGAAAACCCGCTATTCTTCCCTCAATTTTGACGACTTCCATGGGAGATAATCGCCATTGTTCCTGTTTATTTCTGATTCTTTCCTGGATTGCCTGCAGATAACTCGGTTTATAAAAAAACTCACCTGTTATAATCTCTCTCTTCAAAGGTTCTCTGATGTTTACATAACCGGCTAGAGTAGGTTGTTTATCTCCTTCTATAAGAATCTGCACACCTTTAACTTCAGGCAGTTCTGTCAGGGTATAAAGGATGGATTTTATAGCTGCTTCCTCTGTCTTCATACCTTTTTCCCTTAACTTGAGAGGCAAATCTCTGGAAAAATTAACATATACCAGGCCTTCAATGGTATCCACTGAAATGATGTTGATATCTTCGGGAAGGGTAGCAGCAAGTTCCGGATTCTCAGGTCCCTTTATCAATTCTTCCAACAGAGTTCTTTCCAGCTTGTGTTCCACAACAACTTCCCTTTTTTCCGGTACGAGCTGTTCAAAATTTTTATCAACAAAATAAAGATATACATCTCTTATTTCTTTTTCGGGATTTGGGCTTATTGCCGGTCTGCCAGGCTGACTTTTTTCAGGCACAGGCCCTATACACCCGGAAAGCAAAAAAGCTATAATTATCAATAACACCAGTTGTTTCCCCATTAAATACTCTCCTCCCAGCTTCCTGTTTTAACCATGCTTAACATCGGGTAAAATAACTTTGAAAGTGGTTCCTTCATTTATGGTGCTCTCGACTTCAATCTTTCCTTCATGGAGTTCTACGATTTCTTTTACAAGAGCAAGGCCCAGACCGAAACCACCGGACTCCCTGGTTCTAGACTTCTCTACCCTAACAAACCTTTCAAATATGGAAGGAATGTTTTCTTCCGGTATCCCTATACCGGTATCAGAAATGGTCAAAACAACATTGTTGTCTTCCCTTTTGCATGATATTTCAACAACGCCATTATCAATATTATACTTAAAGGCATTATCCACCAGGTTAGCCACCATGTGAAAGATCCTCTCATAATCCATGTAGACTTCAAAATTTTGAGGAGCCCTGATGTTAACAGTAAGTTGTTTTTGCTTTGCTAGAGGTTCAAGTTTTTCAACAACTTCTTCAATTAAATCCGTTAAATTAAACTCCGTCCTGTTGAGTTCTTTCATTTTATCCATACGGGTCAATTCCATCAGATTTTTTATCAATCGTGTCAGCCTGTCTATTTCCTTATTAATATCTGTTAAAAACTCCCTGGTGATTTTGTAATCGGGTTCCTTCTCATTGAGAAGGGATTCCACCATTACCTTTATTGAACTCAACGGGCTTCTCAGTTCATGGGATGCATTGGCAACAAAACTCTTCAACCTCTTATCATACCGTTCAAGTTCATGGCCCATTTTATCAAATGCCTGAGCCAACTGACCTATTTCATCTTTCGTATAAATTTTTACCCTTGTAGATAGGTCTCCCTTTGCCATTCTGTTAACGGCTCTGGTTAATTTTCCAATGGGCTTGTTGATGTAGGTGGCAACCATAAAACTTATTAAAGTAATGATTATTCCTATAAATAAAAAAATGGTAATAAGCTGCCACTGGATTTCCTTGATGTTTTCCATGACAGAATTAATAGAAGCCGAAAACATGACAACCCCTGCTACCCTCTGAAAGGCAAATACAGGAACAGCCACGTACAGAACCCAGCCTCCGTTTTCAATATAGTGGATTTTCGCTCTGCTCTCCCCTTTAACGGCTGATTCAACTTCCTCAAATGTCAATATTTCCCCTTCAAGCCCCTTTTCTTTTCCAAAAGAATCAATCAATACCCTTCCATCTCTGTTGATAAACAAAACTCGGGCATTTACCTGTTTGCTGTAGTTTTTTATAATCGACCTCAAAGAAGTATTCCCGGAATTCAGATTCTGAGCCGTCAGGTTTGAAAGGATATTAGCCTGAGTTAAATAGTTGATTTTGGTGTTGTTTAAATAATAGTTTCTAATCGATTTGATAAGGAAAAAACCAGATAGGGTCATAATGGTTACGATAATCAAAAGGTAAGTTATGGAGAGTTTCCATTTAAGGCTTGAAAACATCAGATCATCTCCTTGAAATAATAACCCGTACCCCATTTTGTTAGGATCCAGTGGGGAGAGCTGGGGTCCTCTTCAAGTTTTTCTCTTAATCGTCTTATGTGAACATCTACAGTCCTTGTATCACCCATATAATCATATCCCCACACCTGTTCCAGCAGAGATTGCCTTGAATACACCCTTCCCGGATGTCTGGCTAAAAGGGTGAGAATTTCAAACTCCTTTGAAGTAAGTTCTATCTCCTTATCATTCAAAAACACCCTTCGCCCGGAAAAATCCAGCCTCAAGTCGCCAACTTGATACATGGCCTCTTTTTGAGCCCCTTCTTCTTTTGTGTAGGGCATTTTAACTCTTCTGAGAAGGGCTTTGATCCTTGCGATAAGCTCTCTGGTATTGAAAGGTTTAGTCAGATAATCATCGGCACCTATCTCAATGCCTACAATTTTGTCTACATCTTCCCCCTTGGCTGTTAACATGATTATGGGTATGTTTGATGTTCTCCGGATCTCCTTGCAAAGGGTAAAACCATCAATTTTGGGGAGCATAACATCCAGAATGATCAAATCAAGGTCTTTGTCCTTCGCCTTCTCCAGGCCTTCTTCACCATCATAGGCACACACAACCTGAAAACCTTCCTGTTTTAAACGGTGTTTCAAACCTTTTACCAGGAGGGGTTCATCATCAATGATCAATATTTTAGCAGCCAAATCAGTCTCCTCCCCATTTAATTATCTACCCATTATGGTACAAAGATCTTTAAAGCCCTTGGCTTAACCCCTATTTCCAGAGGCAAAAACGGTCCCATTTCACCATCCACATCGGAAGGTAATTCATAATTCCCCAATATTTTAAGGTCATGTGTCTGGAAATACACGATGTTCCTGTCCTTTAAATGTTCACCCTTCAGAACCTTAATAGAGGTGGAAATAAGTTCAGGTGTGGGACATGCCTTTAAGATTATAACATCCAGCTTTCCATCGTCCAACACTGCTCTGGGTGCAAGTCGATAAAATCCACCTGCAGAACTGCTGTTAAGCACAACTATCAAATAGCTTTCCCCTTCAAAAACACTTCTACCTTCACTCAGGACTTTCAGTTTAATGGGTTTTAAATTAGGAAGACCTTCTAGCCCCTTTACATAATAAGCAAACCTGCCAAAGATGTTTTTAAAATCAGGTCGGGTTTTATATGCCACATCTGTTAAAAAACCCGCACTTACTACGTTTATAAAGTAAAAATGCCCGTTTACAACACCCATATCCACTGGTTTCCTTTTGTTGTTAATTATAATCTGGCAGCATTCTGACAAATCTTTTGGAATGTTCAGAAAATGCGCCAGGTCGTTAATCGTCCCCCATGGTATAATACCGAGGGGGATATCCATCTTGCTCTTTAATAAACCACATGCAGCCTCACTAACGGTACCATCTCCACCTACAGCTATAACTCCATCATAGCTTTCATCTATTTCCTCAACAGCCTGTTCTGCATCTCCTTTGTTGAAAGTCCTGAAAGGTTCTACAACAATATCATGTTCCTGAAGAATCCTGAACAACTGATCAAAGTAGAGTTTAAAAGTTCCATCACCAGCTACTGGATTGTATATCAGTTTCATTTTTTTCATCTGCCTACCTCTTTTCCAGTGTTCCGTTGTAATAACAGGGCATCTTAAATTTTTTTATTCGCTAAATAGCTTATTTCTACTTCTTGTACTAAAACTCCTGCATTTTTTAATTTAGTTATTTCCCGGGGAATATGTATATCAATCAATGTTTTGTTTCCTGCTGATTGAATTGACCTTTATTTTCACAACACATGTGTTGTCAGGGTCAGTGAACTCTCCCATTTCAAAATCTCCTTTGTTTACATACTTTTCCATTATCGGATTCAATGCCCTCAGAACTTCGATTTTGTCAAGGACAATTTGAGCTTTACCATAAGCAATCACCGAAGTGTACCTTGCCAAATAGCTGCACGGTTTTTAGGCAGATACAAACCTGTTTATTTTACTTACTTCTAAACATACACCGGGATTTTGGTTTATGTTGTCAAGCTTTCTGCCTCTTTTTTACAGTGAAAATAGGTGGTTTCATCGTTGTAAGCAAAAGTTTCTCTATTTTCGGGTCGTTTCCTTCACCTCCCTTTTTTGTTTTATACTCAACTTTTGTAAAGCACAGCCCATGGAACAATCACTTCAAAAGGGGATTTCCCTCCATGGAAATACCTGGGAACCTCATATTTATGGCTTCTAGTAAATTTATAATTTATTTCATAACCATGATCCGAAAACAGCATTATAAGAGAACCGGCAGGTATCTTTTTTAAAAAAGCCACCAGCCTGTTTTCCACCTGAAAACCGATTTCCTGTAAAAACTCATAGTAGTTATCGGTGGATGTATGAAGTTTGTTATCCACAAAATCGAATTTTATAATGTTTCCAACATCATGCTTCTGCACCTGGAAATCATCAGAAATGATCACTTCACCATCATAACCCCTATCTTTCAGGAAATCCAGCTGTTTTTCAGTTACAGTGGGAGGTATGGAGAAAAGCGAACCTTCTTCAACAATTCTGAGTTTGAATGGCTCATGGGATAAAATTTTTTCCTTAATGTATCGCCATGTATCCCATCTCATACCATCGATCAAAACTAGATAACCTGTTTTTGTCTTCATATGCTTCAATTTTTCAGGAAACCTTTTGAGAATCAACTCATCGAGTCTCAATGGCTTGTCTTTTAATACTATCGATTCCAGCCTAGTCTCAAACTTTTCCGAGAGTTCTTTAATAAGGATTATTGTTTGTTTCTCCCATGTATCCATCGGAATGTGTTGATCCCATTCGAGGTGGCGGAACTTGTTTTTTGTCTGCGTAAAATAATAGTAAATTACGGATAAGTGGTTTTTATAAAGGGTTTCCCAGTCCTTTACATTCTCCTTTTCCCTTTCCAGGCTGAGCTTGGAAAAAAGGAAATCCAGATAGAAATCCACTGCCTTGACTACGCATTCTTTGTAGGCGGCAAACTCGTCTTGTTTACTGGAAATCGTTTTTAATTCAGCTATAACTTTTTTGATTTCCTCTTTCAAGCTCTTCACTTCACAATAGCCAGCTGCATTGCTTTCCAACATTTTAACCATAAGCAGGCCGGCTTTTTCAAGCACAAACTTGAATATGTTTTCTCTTTTTAATATTTCAACACACGAAACCGGTGTGGCAGTATCCAGTTGTTCGATAAACAAACTGGACAGAGAATCCTCCTTGAGCTTCTTCTCAGCCAGAGCAAGCATGGTTTTTTTGATAGTCAGAAAATCATGGTTTTCATTATGGTAAAATGACATCATTTTATTTCCCAGTTCCCTGATGCTGTTGTCTTGTATAAACCTGCTGTCCATTAAGGCTTTGAAGGGCCGGGCATCCTTTATGGAATGCTGTTTAAGCCATGCAGACAACAAAACTTTTAAAGCAAATTCTTCCGCCTTCATCTCGTCTAAAAAAGCAACCAGTTCAGGATAAAAGTCACGCAAGAAATTTTTTAATTCTCTGACTTCATCCTCTTTTTTATTATTATAATTCAAAGACAAACCTGGATGGTTTGATATAATTCTTACATAATTTTTGTCAGATAAACCGCCGGGCCCCTCAATCCATTCGTCAAGGAATTGTTTTAATTGCTTTTTTGAAAAGGTCCTTCCAACAAGATTTTCAATCAACACATCGAGATTGCGTTCAACTATCGTAACATCTCCCTGAAGGACCTGGTTTATCCTGTCTATTACCCTTGTGTTAAGGAATTTTGCCAGTTCATCCAGCAAACCCGGACTTTGTGTATTGATATTCAACAACTGACGTATGGGTAAAGCAAACCTTTTTTCCCCTACTTCTACCATATGGTCAATGTAGTTTTCGATTTTTCCTCTTATATCTGGAGATTTCAACTCTTTAATATACTCCAAAATCCCCTGTTCTATTGTGGATTGAATTTCTTCTACACTGATGAGGTTCAAATCCTCCTCCAGAGTGAAACCACACTCACACACAGGTTTTTCTTTTAATTTGCTGAGGGAAAGCTGCTCACACTGGTGGGTTATGACACTATTTATCTGTCTATCCACTTTTACCAGGTCATTTTTTACAGAAATTAATCTTATACCGGCCAAAAGTGTCAGCACTCTGTAGCCCTTGCTTCCTTTAACCTGATGGTAAGCCTTGAATCTGTGTCTGGACCTCTTTCTCTCATGTTCTGTTCGGTAAACATCACAGAAAAGGCTCTGGAATTTTTCAAAACCCTTTTCCAGCCTCGCAAAAAAATCTTCCTGGTAAACCACCGCTTTATCTTCAATAGATTCTCTTAAATTTGAATACAAGGTTCTCAATGATATATACCTTTCTCCCTCGGGAATCACAAGGGAAGGATGTTCCAGATATTCCTTAATTTTCAGGTATTTTTGTTGTCTGTTTTGAATAAAGTCTTCAATTTTTAAGAAACGAGAAAAATATTCTTCAAAATACGGCTGATTTTGATATGCCACCACAAACCTTTCAAGACCTTCATCAGAAGCATAACTGGTTTTTATTTCCCCCAATAAATCATCAACTTTTCTTAGTATTGTAAGTATTTCATCATTATCAAGCACAGGAATCTTCTTGATTTCCTCAGAATTTCTTATCCAGTATTCAACCCTTTTAATTCTCTCCTGGAAATCTTTCTTCTTATCAACTAAATACTCCCATATTTTGTGTTGATGATACAGTGAAAAAACACTATCCTTAAAACGGGCGGGAATCAAAGAGCACTCCATAAGCACCTTTTGAAATTCCGGTCTTATCAGTTCTCCAGGGCCTACCAGCTTTATCCTGTTAAAATTGAAGGCACTGATCTGTTTTATGTTTACTTTCCTTTCCTCGGTGTAAGGAGTAAGGTATCCTGAAAAAAACAGGGTAAGGGTTAAAAGCACAAACTGGTTCCTGCTTAGCCCATATACCCCTTTCCGCAGTTTCCAGTAAATCTCATCCACATGAGTCCTTTCTCCTTCTATCAATGAGAAATATCTCCTCAGCAGCATATTCTTTTTGGGGTTTATATCCACTACATAACTACCCTTTTTCTTCCGCAACACCCCCATAGGCATCACAAAGTTTTCCACCACGTTTTTGGTCACCAAATCGAGATTCGTTGTCTCTGAATTTTGCAATGCTTTTAAAAAATTATCAACATATGCCTGAATGTGTTCCCTGGAAATCCCCTCTCTGTATGGTGCAATTTTAACATGTTGGGGATAACAGCGATTCAAAAGGGAAAAAACCTGCTGGTTCAAGATATGGCTGAAAGGAAGATACACCATTTCCTTTGCGGTATTTAATTCTTCACCACTCCCGGTAATGAGACTGCCGTTAAAATACGCCTCATGGAAAACGGGACGAATTTTATCAAGCTCATCCCTTATCATCTTCCTAAGAACTTCTTTTATTTTAATGCCAGTGGGAGTGCTGTCATTGAGGTATTCATCCAATAACAAAACCTTTGACACACAATCCACCAGTAGACTCCTGTTCTCAAGTTCACGAGGTATCCAGAAGAGAAAATGCGGTTTTGCTTCTCCCAGTTCCGGCAACACCGTGTGTTTTAAAAATTCCTTTTGTTCCTGAGTATTGCGGGCATAACCTATAAACAAGACAAAATCCTTTTCTGTGGACCTCAGTTGCCCTTTGAGTTTATCCAGCATCGTTAGAGTTATCTTGTTTACAGGCATAAAATAAACCCATCCATGTCTGGAGGTGTTCTGCCAGACTACCCGTCTTTCTGTAACAGGATTTGAGAAAAGCTCTTTCAGGGGAAGCACTTTATCTTCCAACATCTGACCCAATCGGTCAAACACTCTATGATCCTCATCAAAAAGACTGCCCTTTATGTATTGGAGTTTTCTCTGTATGATTAAATTAACATCTGCCTTAAGATCCAGGTAGTACTGGTTGTCTTCAGGATTCTCTCCTCGTCGCAGGGATATATACACCCCTTTGTTATGAAGAGTCTCAAGCAAATTATTTACATATTCGTAATTGATCCCAGGATCTATTTGTGTAACTCTATGCAGGAGCATATGAGCAATATCTCTGACTGTATAACGTTTTTGCACGGGAGATACAGCGAAAAGTATAAGAAGCTTAACGATTTTTAAGCCGATTTCGCTGTCCTCGGGAAGAAGAGATTTTATCTCCTGTCGATAATAATTGTAGACTTTCTCATAGTATTCATTTGTTTCCATCATTTCTCTGATTCTCGTTTCGAAGTGGTCAAAAATCCTGTCCGCAGAAAGAAGAGAATAAGCCGATTCCTCCATCAACCCCCGTATATTTCTTGCGGCATCACCCTTAAGCTGAAAGTGGATAAAATCTACAATACCTCTGTGTTGAGAAAACAGGGGTTTCAAATTATCAAGGAGATCTACGGTCATGGGGTTGACAGGGTACAAACACCCAAAATCCTCCCTGGATATGGGCAGGGAATCAAAACAGCGAACATATTCCTCATAAATTTCGTTTATATTTTTTTCTGCACCAGGTTTCTTTTTTATCAACCTCCTGCCGATCAATTCTTTAACGTGTTCCCCGGTCAAACGAAACCTAACAGGATACCTGTCTTTAATTTTGTTGAAAGCATCCGGTGTAATCTCACCAGTTTTTTCAATGTTTTCCTGTAGTGTGGCAACAACCCAGCACAGATTGCTGCTGCAGTATTCCCCTAGAAACTGCAGAAAACGTATGTCTTCATTAAATCTCCTGCTATCTGGTTTGGATCTCAGAAACTCCGATAACTCATCCATCAAAATGACAAGCCCATCAACACCCTCTTCCTTCATCATTTGGGTGATGTAGTCAAACATTTCCTTTCGGTTATACTTAAAACGATAGGGAAGGTTTAACCTTTCCATCAACTCCTCTATTATAAAGAGTTTTCCTCCCCTCAGAATTTCCTGACGGTTCAAACTCTTTTCTTTCAAAAACTCTTCCAGTTCCTCGGTGTATTGATGCTCTAACATGTGCAAGATATCCCTTACAAATTCTTCTTCCTGAGAAAACTTCCCAGGGGTTTTCCCTTTTAGCTTCATGAATTTTAAAAGCTTGTTTAATACGATTTGTTCCAGGTACTCATTGTTGCTGTGTTCAACCAGTGAGATATTGAGAGTTATAAACCTCTTATATCGCAGCACATTATACAGGCTTTCATAATCCGGCTTCTGCTGAAGAATAGTGTTCCATACCTCATCATGGTTAAGCATTAGACTTACAATACTCAACAAATGGGATTTACCCGAACCGAAATTTCCCTCTATAAAAAACCCCTTACCTTCCTCTTTAGAAATTGTTGCAAGGAGATGGGTTAAAACATGGTCAACTTCCTCTGTTATCAAGAAGCTTTTGGCAATCAGTTTGCGCAGCTTAAAGTCTTCAATGTCTGACAGTTGAATAACGGTTCTAATCATCGGCAGGTCGATCAGTTCTTTGATCTTCATTGTCTGCTGTCACCTCCTTTTCAAGTTTTTTGACTATTCCCCACAGGTTTTTAAAGTCAGGATTTTGGTTAATAATCTTCTTAAAAAACTCAATGGCTTCTGTTTGTCTGTTAAGTTTACGATAACAAAAGAGCAAACTTGAACGTACATAGTAGTCCGTTAGGTCCAATTCAAAAGCTTTTTTCAAATACTCCAGAGCCTTTTCATATTCCTTCAATCTGCTGTAACAGAAACCAAGCTGCTTAAGCACAAAGGGATTACCCGGTTCTTTTTCAAGGACCTTCTTGTAATGCTTTACAGCCTCCCTGTAGTTTTTAAGTTTTTCCAGTTCCCTGGCCAGCTGCAGGTGTAAATGTATGTTCTCATCTTCTCCTTTCACTTTTATAATCCTTTCAAGTTCCCTGATAGCCTTTTCCGGCGGCAGATCCTTAAGCTTAAGTCGTATCTCCTCTCTATACGCAAAACCATCACCACTATCCTTTCTTATCTCTTCATACAGTTTCTTCGCCTGCTCCTCCTTATTTAATGCTTCAAGGGTCCTGGCCTTTAGCTTTTTAAGATACACATTGTCAGGCTCCCTTTCCTCCCATTCCTGGCAGACCTGAAGAGCTTTTTCCGGTTGTTCAAGCTTTAAATATGTCCTGACAAGGTATGAAGATAAATAACCTGTCCTCTTTTGGGAGTAGGCATGCAGGAAAAAATCCAGAGCATCTTTGTAGTGCCTTTTTTCGTAATAGATCATCCCTTTAAGGAGAAGCCCGTGAAAATTTTCATAACCCATGTGCAGAATCTCATCAGCCAGTCTTTCTGATTCAAAAAAGTTTTTCTCCCTTAAAAAGAGTTCTCCAAGACTTGCTTTTAAAAAATTATTTTGAGGAAATTTTTGTAATCCATTCAACAAGAGTTGCTTTGCTTCTTGATATTTTTTGTCTCTTTTTAATTCCATTGATTTCTTTATTATCCTTTTGATAATCTCATTTTGTGATTTCATATTATATCAAACCCTCCGTGGAATTCCTTTAACCTATCACAGCACCTTTAAAATCAATTTCAACACATTTATTATAATAAATAATTCTTGATTTTTAAGTAAAAACCTTTATAAAGATCAACTCGAAGGTTAAATCTAAAAAACACTACTTCTGCTCCTCAAAGCAATTACTGCCATTCTTATAGGTCATCAACCTGCTTTTTCCCCTCAGAAACCCTCTTTTACGCTTCATAAACACCGCAAAAAACACTATCCCTATTGCAAGAACTAGATCACCCACAAAAATCCCATGGACTTGAAAACAAAATCCCCCAAAGCTGGTGAGAATCCTTTGGCCGAAATAATCGCAATGCTGTGCCATCCTATCAGACGGGCTGATTTTTCTGGAGAGGCAAGCATTGAAACCAGAGATACAACTGCAATGGTATAAGCTCCAAGGGTCAAACCATAAATTATCTGCTTTAATCCTGCTGTAAAAAGGGAAGGCAATAAAAAATAAAGAAAGGGGGTTACCAGAAACAAAATTATGCAGTAATACATTACTTTTTTGAAACCCCATTCTTTAAGGAGCCTACCGCTAACCGGTCTCATGAAGAGGGAAGAAATGGAAAATAACCCCATTATGATTGCCGCTTGAAATTTACTTCCCCCAATAGTATTCACTATACAAATGGGTAAAGCAGGCATCAGTAAATAATATGTGCTTAAAAAAGTAAAAGTCATCAATATAAGAATTGTGAAGTTTTTATATGTTTTGTTAATCATAGCTTCCCCTCCATAATAATTATAACATACATCTATATGATTCTGTTTATAAGGCTTGTTAGCTTGATTTTTGTTTGGATTGAAAGGATCATGGTAATTTTTGTAGAATTTTTACTATGCAATAATAATATGCAAATGGAGGTATACCTTATGCAACTCCGTATAACTTTGATTAGAGTAATAATATTAAGCATTGCCCTGGTTTTATTAGGCATTAAAGACCCAGGTAAACTGTTAATCGTTACTGGTTGTTTTTTTGCAATTGATTTTGTCCTATCACGTTTCATGAGTAAAGATTATGAGTTGAAAGATATCACAGGGGGGATTAAGGAGGCCACTTCAGGTAACCTGAGTAAAAAATTCTATGCGAAGCATAATGCTTATAAAGAAATAGCCAATCACCTAAACATACTGCTGACCAACTACCGAAAAGCTCTGGCTCAGATAACCTTTAGTTCTGACAACCTTACTGAAAGAACACAAAAAATAGCCGATGCAATGGAGGAAACCAACAGGGCTGTAGAAGAAATATCCAAGACAATAGGAGATATCGCTTCAGGAGCAGAAGAACAGGCCAACATGACAAAAAATTCCCTTGATAAGAGCAATGAGTTGTTAAACCTATCGAAAGAAGTGAACCAAAAAACCTCTGAAGCAAAACAGCAGTGCACTCAAACCATGAATCATTTAAAGGAGAGCAAAGCTGCATTTAAGGAACTGATACAGCGCATGATAGATAGAACCAAAAGAAACCAAGAACTTTCCCAAAACACTCAAAAAATATCCACTCAAGTAAATGAAATCAATAAGATCATAGAAATGGTAAAAGACATATCAGATCAAACCAATTTATTAGCATTAAATGCGGCTATCGAAGCAGCGCGAGCGGGAGACCTGGGAAGGGGATTTGCCGTTGTTGCTGAAGAGGTTAGAAAACTTGCAGAAGAATCCCGCAAGGCGGCTGAACAGATAAACGAAATGATTTTGGAATTTAAAAACAGCATCATTCAGCTTATAGACAGCCTTGAATCCGGTATAAAGGAAGAACAGGAGGATTCTCAAAAAGCAACCCGGACCAGCATGCTTTTTGAGGAGATGAGCACATCAATACAACAAATTACATCGGCGATAGAAGAAACGTATAAAAAAACTCAAAACCAGCAGCAGGAAATAGAAATAATAAACGGGTATCTACAGAAAATAACGGAAATAGCTGAAACAGCAGCAGCCGGAACTCAGCAGGTATCAGCTTCTACAGAGGAGCAGACCGCCACAATTGATGAAATATCTCAAGAGACCCATAGACTCAAACAAATGGCCGATGAGTTGAAAAAGTTGATAAAAGAGCATTCAAAGATCAACATAAACAAAGACAAACTGAACAGCATCATCCATAACAGTAAAGCATTTATAACAAAACTTGCCAAAAACCCCGAATTGAAGAGGAATAATCCCAAACAGCTGAGAGAGCTTTTTAAGAAACTCGTTAATCGGCACAAACACGTATACAAGATATGCAAATTCAATCCAGACAGCACTCAGATTGTGTGTGACAGCGATATTCCTGAAGGAGATTACAGCAGCAGACCATGGTTCAAAAAAGCATTACAGGGAAAAATCTTTGTTTCCAGCCCTTATATAGGATTTGATAACACTGAAGTATGTATAACGGCTTCTGCTCCTGTATATGATGATGAGGGAAAAATAATCGGAGTCATAGCCGCCGATACGGTAATTGAAACTTAATCTATTTGGTCAATTTTGGTTGCAACATTCTTATTTTAGTTTTAGGGTATCCATGCACAGGAAGTCGATTTTTCTCCTGAAGCACTAAGGGGTTCTCGATACACCGCCCATCAATGTCCATTCAAAAACGAACCAGATGCTGAAGATATAGAAAAAGCTGTGAAAATGTTTTTAAAAGCTTCTCGACTGGTTATTATAGCCAGTGGCGGTGTCCACCTGTCATCAGCTTACGAAGAGCCTGAACAATTTCGTGATGAGTTCGGGTAGCTGTGGCCACTTCAGTCAATGGCAAAGGCAGTATCCAGGAATTCTCTCCATATGCGGTGGGAGTCATTGGAGCAAATGAAGGTTCAGAGAAAGCCAACAATATCGTGTATGAATTCGGCCTTTTGCTGGTACTTGGATCTAAGTAGGAATAAAATGGGCAATTTCATAGAATTTCCCCGCTCTACTGGATATCATGATTATTTGGGAGCTTTTCGTATGCCTTAAAAGGGACCGAGTTGAATATAGTAAGCAATGGCAGCCATAATTCCTCCTATACGTTAAACTGTACCATAAACCTGTAGCAACTCAGTTTCTGCGCCGGGTGCCACCAGCTTAACATATTTTTGAATATCCTTAAGGTGTTCACAAACAGTAAATTCCTGGATACCCGGTGGAGCATACACCACAAACAAAACATCACCAGTAGAAGGCTTAATCCGTGTTCTGCGGTCCGGACCATAAATTACACTGGAAATAATCCCCTCATCATCCAGCATCATCATATCTCCCGCAATCAACTCTTTCTCCTGCCCGTTAAGTTGAGTATATTTTTCTCCCCCAACGGAAACATCGACTCTTATCGGCATTCTGACATTTTTTAAGTCATGCCCGGCTGTCAGAAGCAGGTTCTTTAATTCTGCCATAAACATTGCTTCAACCAGGGAAGCCGCCCTGGGAATTGTTTTACCCTTAAACACGATGGACTCCAATTGTAATAAAACATGATACGTCTTTCTAAAGCGTTTATAAAAACTACAATATGTTTTTATCGGTTCTAAACTTTTCAAGCCTTTCCTGTTGAAACCGGCAAATTGTTCTTTCAATTGGTTTTCAAGCATCTTTTTGTATTCATCTAATTTAGAACTGTGTTTTGGGTTAGATACATCTCGCATTAGGAGCAGACCTATATGGGTACCCGGGTAAGTTTTTTTCAGTTTTTCAGAGATTGTTAACACAGTTTTAAAACCTCCTCCGCTCTAAAATCACTACACAATTTTGCTTCAATTAACTAACTTATACTACTTAATTTTAATTATTATAGAGTAAAAATGTTTAATTTTCAGCAATATATATCATTTTAAATGGTCTTAACAATCAACGGCTGCCCTTCACCCATTTCCATGTAGAAGAGTTTTTTGTTGTCAAACTTAAAATACGGCATATTTATTTCTCCTCTCTAACATCCAGCCTCTTTTTATCCGTATAAAAGAGCGGAAAGGGAGCTGTTTCAGGCCTCTTTTCTTTCAATGCATCACATCAACCCATATTTTTTCTTCACTTCCACAGACCTTTCTACGGCAGATTCACTTCCCGCAACATTTCTTGAATTTCTTACCGCTGCCGCAGGGACATGGGTCATTTCGCCCCACTTTAAATCCTTTGGAATAAGACTCATTCAACTTTTTAATTTCTTCCATTCTCATAAAAAGATCTTGTAAGTTTCTTTTGACTTCTTTGATATCAATATCACCGTTAAAAAACTTTCTTTTGGCTTCCTTTATTCTTTGTTCTTCTCTATCTATACTTTCCTTCCACCTGCGCATTTGGGGATGCTCAAGCCCATTGACAACATGATTTACATAAACCGCCTCTTCAAGGTTAACCATTATAGTATCATAACCGTAGTTTAAAAGACTCAAAACCATCGGAATCCCTTTTACGGAAAAAAGCTTGCAAAGGCCAAAGCCAAGGGTGGTCTTGAGAGTTACATCTTTCTCCTCTGGAAGGAGCTCAAGCATTAGCTGTTCGCTTTCCTCAGATTTAATGTTTCCCAGGGCCCCAATAGCGTATAACCTGAAGTGGAATTTTTCCCTCATATATTCCCTGGCGATGGCGTCAACCACTTTTGCTGTACCAATTTTGGTCAGTGCCTCGGCAGCTCTCTCGCAAATAAAGTCTCCATCGATTTTCATACATTTTATTAAAAAAGGTATTAAATCTTCGGACTTCAACTCCCCGGCAAGGACGCACAGATATGTATCATCCCAACCCCCGTAATCCTCAGGGTACTCCTGGCTAATCCTTTCCATAAATTTATCATATGGAAAATCCTTACGACTACATATTTCTTTTATGATAAGCTCACCATAGCTATAGTCAAAGTTTTCAAATCCTTTATCCATGCCCGATTCGCTATGCCGCCAGAGTTCTTCCCAGAGTTCTTTGGTTTTCATGGCTGAAAGATTGAACCTTTTATCCAGAATTTTTTTATTTTCCGGCACTCTTGGCCTGATATCAGGTAAACTTCTTAAAAGTTCCAAATCGGCAGAAATTATGGCATTATCAATGTGACTAATAGAGTTATAATCCACAGCTGTAATTTTATTAAGTCTCAACAAAGACATTCGGGTCTGCGGAAGCATGGATACATAGTAGAGAATCTCCCAGCCTTCTTCCTGATCCACACCCTTTTCATAAGCATCCAGGAGTAAGAGTGTAGCTTCTTCATCTTTAATATGTCCTTCAGCAAAGAATTCTGCGGCATATTTTCTAACACATCTCTCCGGATGAAGGATAAAACCTCTGATACTATCGTGATCAAGCATGGCCAACAAACCCTCCCGAATAAATAAATTTGAAATTAGCTATGAAATCTTTTCCGCTAAACAGCAGTAAGACTGCCAATCACCCTCTGTATTTCAGCCTTTACTTTCTTACTGCCTTATTCTAACAATCTTTGTAAAATTATATCATAAATCACCTCCAACCTCTACTGCTGCACGCGTTTTCTGCATCGGCCTCTTATTGTATTTGTTCAGATTTACATGATTGATCATTAACAAAAACAAAAAAATTAAAAATCTAAAGCTGTTTTTCCTTTCGAGCCTTACGGCATACTCAACGTATTTGATCTGTCCATACTGCCTAAACCCTTGTTATGCAACAGCAACACTCCACATGCTTCGAGCGGCGAAAAGCCATTAAAAGAAAACACTTGATATGTTTCCATCTATCCTTCAACTTTATTCTCCTGACCGTCTTCATTACAAGCCATCAGCTTATATACATCAAATTCATTAAAATTATCGATTGCCGTCTTAATATCATTTTGAAGCTTCTCGTTTCCAGGTGCATCATATAAGGCCTTCTCTAGCCATTCCCTTCTCTTATTTTGCAAGTCAAGCTTCAAATAAACATTTGCTAATGTTAAAAACAGCATAAGCTCCACAACTCCTGGTAACTTCAATCTATCTTTTTTATATTTATTTTTCATATAATCAATTATAGCTTTTTCACATTCTTTAACTTCCCAAGGCCATTCTTGATTAGTTATAACATAAGCTACCATATTCTCTATACAGCAAACATTAAAGCAGCTTTCATATTTTTCTATGAACTTAATGTAGTTATTAATTTTGTATTCATCAGTTATAAAATAGTTGTATAAATAATAAACAACTAACATCTGGATTTTATATAGCTGTCGCGCTGATGGTATAATTTTTTCATATGTTTTTAAAAGCTGACGCATATCACTAAGTGTGCGCTCAGGTGCAAAGAGCTGGCTTAAAAGTCCTTCCAACTTATTTGTTGCATGCTTTTCCCTGAATCCCTCATATTTCCATACCCAGTATTGTGGAGCTAAATTCATTGTTATAATTCCTGGCAACTCGTTCCTCCAATTAATATCTTCACTTTCAACAGTCGTTTCTTGCATAATAAAGTTATAAATAACATGGTGTGTTAATCTTGCTAACCCCGCGAACGTTAAATAAGGTTGATTTTGCCAATAAAAAACATCCCCCTTTGCAAGTTCCTGTATAGTAATTTGTTTTAATATAGGCTTTAAACTATGAACATATCCTGATCTTGTACTGTAAGCATTTATTAGTAACCTTTGAAGATCACTTTTCTTTATCGGAGATTGCAATCCAATTGCATCAGAAACAAAAAAATCATTGTCAATATATTTACTTACAAAATCAGTAAATCTTTTCGTTAACTTTAAATTTGCATTATTTAATAAGATATTCTTTACTCGGAGGACTATATTTTCATCTATACGTTCAAAGCATTCTTCCAGTTTGACACGTTGGTTCTGATCATAATCATCCCACTTTGGGGTATACCCATCGTAGTTTTGACTAAGTGTTTCTAAGCAATATATCAAAATAGAGTAAGCAAGATTAATATCTTCAGCCAATACTTTCAAAGCAGTTTCAAAAGCGCTCAGACAAGTCATCACAGTTTTATAGGACTCCCTTGATAAGCCAATTACTTTATTTACAAAGTTAGTAAAAGTATCAATTTCTGTTTGTTTTCCTATAATACTGTAGTCAAGAAATCTCCTAACAAAAGAAGATGGTAGCAAATCATCCCTTAAATACCTTTTATCTTTCCTACATAATACACTAACGTTATTACTCTCTATGTCAAAATACGCCTTTAAACCGAGGTTGTCCTAAGTCTCGTG
>DFNM01000186.1 GCA_002376045.1 Firmicutes bacterium UBA3567 | reverse complement strand
CCCGACTTCTAGCTACTCGATACTCACAGTTGAGTTATTTACTTTAATTGCATCAACAATTGACCATTTTTAACTTGCTGGCCTTCTTTTACATGGATTTTATCAATGATCCCTGATGTGGGAGCAATAACATTGGTTTCCATCTTCATTGCTTCAATGACTGCCAGAATGTCATTTTCTTTAACCTTCTGATTCTCCTTAACCATTATTTTTAGAACCGTTCCCGGGATACTGGCTCCTACTTGTTTTTTGTCTTCCATATTGGCCATCTTGATTTCGGCAGATTTTCTGCCGAATTTTTTATCTTTTATTATGATTTCCCTTCGCATTCCATTTAGCTCAAATACTACTGCCCGTGTTCCATCATTATCAAGTTCTCCTACGGAAATCAGTTTAATGATAAGGGTTTTCCCTTCCTCTATATCCATTTCAAAGGTTTCGCCTTCTTTAAGTCCGTAAAAGAACACATGGCTTTCCATGTTTGATACATCACCATATTCTTTTTTAAATTTAAGGTATTCCTCGAACACCTTTGGATATAGACAATAACTCAGAATATCAGTAACATCAGGATTTATATGGTGCTTTTCGGTAAGTTCTTTTTTGACAGCTTCAAAATCTATAGGTTGTAAAAGTTCTCCCGGTCGACCGGTTAAAGGTTTTTCGTTTTTCAATACTACTTTTTGTAAATCCTTTGGAAATCCACCTAAAGGCTGGCCCATCAGGCCTTTAAAGTATGCAACGACAGAATCGGGAAATGACAAGTTCTCACCCTTTTCAATGATGTTGTCTTTGGTAAGATCGTTTTTGACCATAAAAATTGCCAGATCCCCTACAACTTTAGAGGTGGGGGTAACCTTGATGATGTCTCCAAGCATATCATTAACTTCTTTGTATTTTTGCTTTACTTCTTCTAGTCTGTGCCCTAAGCCGAGACTTTCTACCTGAGGTTTTAGGTTGGAATACTGCCCGCCCGGAATTTCGTATTTATAAATCTCGGCCGTACCGGATTTTAATCCTGATTCAAACTGTTCGTATACCGGTCTAACATCGGACCAGTAATCAGATATTTTCTGAATATCGTCCAGCTCAAGACCAGTTTCCCTTTCGGTGTTTTCAAGGGCGGCAACCACTGAGTTGAGAGGGGGTTGACTTGTAAGACCCGACATGGAGTTAAAGGCTGTATCCACTATATCCACTCCTGCTTCAGCAGCGAAAAGAATGGTAGCTACTCCATTTCCGCTTGTATCATGAGTGTGAAGGTGTATAGGTATGGATATTTCTTCTTTCAATGTTTTGATCAGTTTGAATGCTGCATAAGGTTTCAGCAACCCTGCCATGTCTTTGATGCCCAGAATGTGGACCCCGGTTTTTTCGATATCTTTAGCAAGGTTTATATAGTATTCAAGAGTGTATTTGTCTCTTCTTTCATCCAAGATATCCCCGGTGTAGCATATGCATGCTTCAGCTACCTTACCCGTTTTTAAAACCTCTTCTATGGCAACTTCCATTCCAGGAAGCCAGTTCAGTGCATCAAATATTCGAAATACATCTATTCCCCTTTTTGCCGATTCCTGTATAAAGGTTCTTATCAGGTTATCAGGATAATTCTTGTAACCTACTGCATTAGATCCCCTTAATAACATTTGAAATAATATGTTTGGAATCTTCTCCCGAAGCTTTGAAAGCCTGTCCCAGGGAGATTCTTTCAAAAACCTGTAAGCAACATCAAAAGTTGCTCCACCCCACATTTCAAGGGAGAATAAATCTTTTGCTAATAGACTGGTGGCTTGAGCAATTCTCAGCATGTCAAGGGTCCTTACCCGTGTCGCGAGAAGGGATTGATGGGCATCTCTAAAAGTTGTGTCAGTTAAGAGCAGTTTTTTTTGATTCAGGATCCATCTAGATAGCCCTTCGGGTCCCATTTCATCTAAAAGCTGTTTCGTTCCCCTTAAGTCATGGATGCTTTCGGTTTTCGGGATTTTGGGAACATTAAAATCCTTTTTATCTCCGATATTGCCGTTTACTATTTTCTCTCCTATAAATTTGAGGATCTTTGTTGCCCTGTCTTTTGCCGGTTTTATACTGAAAAGTTCGGGCGTTTCATCAATAAAACCGGTATGGCATTTTCCGGAAATAAAGTCAGGATGATGCAGCACATTGAGGAGAAATCCCACATTGGTCTTGACTCCCCTCACTCTGAGTTCTGAAATTGATCGTGCTGCTTTCATGGCAGCTCCTTTAAATGTTCTGTCCCAGGAAGTGACTTTAACGAGGAGACTGTCATAATAAGGGTTGATAATCGCACCAGTGAAGGCATTACCGGCATCCAGCCGTATGCCGAAACCTGAACCCGAACGATAAACATTGATTTTTCCAGTATCAGGAGCGAAGTTGTTCTTGGGGTCTTCAGTAGTTATACGACACTGAATGGAGTAACCCCTGGGTTGAATATCCTTTTGAGATTTGATACCTATTGCATCAGAATCCAGAGAATACCCCTCTGCAATTTTTATCTGGCTCTGAACAATATCGATTCCTGTTACCATTTCAGTAACGGTATGTTCTACCTGGATTCTTGGATTCATTTCTATAAAATAATGATTTTCCCCGTCAAATAGGAACTCTACCGTTCCTGCGTTTTGGTAACCCACTGCTCTTGCAAGTTTAAGCGCATCTTCACAGATACTTTCTCTCTGAGCCTGATTCAGACACAGAGCAGGACTGAACTCAATCAGCTTTTGATGCCTGCGTTGAATGGAGCAATCCCGCTCATATAGATGAACAACATTTCCGTAATTGTCGGCCAGTATTTGAACCTCAATGTGTTTTGGTTTATCCAGATATTTTTCAATAAAGAGTTCTCCAGAGCCGAAAGCTTTTTTTGCCTCATTGTATGCAACACGAAATTCCTTCGAAAGTTCAGCTTCGTTTTTGACGATTCTCATTCCCCTGCCACCACCGCCATAAGCAGCTTTAAGGATGACAGGGTAACCGCATTCTCTGGCGAATCTTAAAGCTTCCTTTTCAGATGTGATTGGTTTTTCGATGCCGGGAATCACAGGAATACCTGCCTTTTGGGCTTCTATTTTAGATTGAATTTTGTCCCCCATTTTTTCGAGAATCTCTGGTTTGGGGCCGATAAAAGTTATTCCAGCCTGCTCACAGGCTCTGGCGAATTCGGCGTTTTCCGATAGAAAACCATAACCCGGATGTATTGCGTCAACCCCCTTTTTTACAGCTAAAGAAATGATTTCATTGATGTTGAGGTATGCATCTATCGGACCGCTGTGTTCTCCTATTAAGTACGATTCATCTGCCTTTGTCCTGAATAAAGCATAACGGTCCCATTTGGAATAAACTGCAACTGTCTTTATCCCCAATTCTGTACATGCCCTGAATACTCTTATTGCAATTTCTCCTCGGTTTGCCACCAGCACTTTTTTGAAGTTTTTTATTTCCATGAGCCCTTACCTCCAGGATCATTGATAAAATTGTTATATTATTATACAACATACATAACTATTACACAACAGAAAGATAAAGATTTTTTGAAGAATAGTGGCAAATAAACGGTATGAGAAATTTGTGCTAAGGGATATATTACCTAATGGAAAATTCTATACACAGCAGGTTTAAAAGATTAAGGAGGATCATAGAGATTGTTGAAGAATTTTAACAATTAATACATTTAAGTGGAGGGACATGCCTTTGAAGCCTATTAGAGTTCTGCTTATAGGAGCGGGAAAAGGTGGAAGCTCCATACTGGATTTTTTTTTAAAACTCAATAGCGTAAAAGTGGTAGGAGTTGCTGACATAAACTTAGGGGCACCTGGTATTATAGCAGCCCGGCACAACAACATCCCTGTCTTTGAAGATTTTAAAGAGATGATTTCAAACATTGAAGCTGATGTTATCATAGAGGCCACAGGAGAGGCATCAGTTAAGGAAAGCCTGCGGAAAGTAAACCTGGCTGAAGTCTCCATTATGGAGGCCAAAGCAGCCAATCTGATGATGAATATTGTTGAAGAAAGCATGAAGTTTTATAAAGTAAAAGAAACGAAAGAGTTGTTACAGACTATACTTAACTCTGCTCAGGAAGGAATTCAGGTAGCTGATAAACACGGTAAAATACTGTATGTGAATAAGGCTTTTACCAGAATAACCAAAATCCCGGCTGAAGAAAGAATAGGGAAAAACGTTTTTCAGGTCTCCCCGGATGGAGCCCTGAGTGAAGTGTTGAGAACTCAAAAACCCGTTTTTGGGAAACCAAATGTGGTAAAAGGCTCTGATGTAGAAGTTGTATCAAATGCCTCACCGATAATGGTTAATGGAAAGATGACAGGTGCTGTGGTTGTTTTTAGAGATATTACTGATATGAAAAGGATTATCAAGAAGCTGAATGAAAGGGAAGAGATTATAAAAACGTTAAAGGGAGAGATTGTAAATCTTACATCTTCCAGGTATTCCTTTGATGATTTGATAGGGGAGAGCTCTATCTTTAAAAAAAGTGTTGCTGTAGCCAAAAGAGTTTCACAAACGGATTCTACTGTATTGATTACTGGAGAAAGCGGTACGGGAAAGGAACTGTTCGCCCATGCTATTCACGGCGACAGTCCCAGAAAATACAGGCCCTTTATAAAAGTCAATTGTGCAGCCATACCTGCCAGTTTATTGGAAAGCGAGTTGTTTGGATATGAAAAAGGAGCTTTTACTGGTGCCGAAAAAAGAAAGATGGGGAAATTCGAGCTCGCCAGTGGCGGCAGCATTTTTTTGGATGAGATCGGCGATATGGACCTGAATCTTCAGGCCAAAATTTTGAGAGTCCTTCAGGAAAAGGAAATAGAACGAATAGGAGGAAATGAGTCCATAAAGGTAGATGTAAGGGTAATAGCAGCCACCAATCGGGACCTTTTTAAAATGACCGAGGAAGGCAGGTTTAGAAAAGATTTGTATTATAGACTTAATGTGATAAGGATTAATATTCCATCTCTCAGAGAACGCAGGGAAGATATCCCTGTTCTCATTGAAAAATTGATGGAAAAGCTCAATCAAAAACTGGGTAAAAAAGTAGGCAAGATAAGCCGTGAGGCAGTAGAGTTAATGATGGAATACAGCTGGCCTGGAAATGTCAGGGAACTTGAGAATGTGCTTGAAAGAGCTATTACACTGGCTGATGGGAATATTATAAGTGCCGACTTAATCAGAAACTATGTGGAGTTTTATAAGTATCAGGATGAAGAAATACTCTCCCTGAATGAAATGGAAAAACGTATAATTAAGAAGGCATTGAACAGATATGGCACTTCTCTTGCAGCTAAAAAGAAAATTGCCGGGAAGCTCAACATTTCCCTGGCAACCCTCTACAATAAGATAAAAAAATACGGTATAGAATTATAAAATTTAGAATAAATTCTAAAATATAGAATGATGTTTTGATAGCTGAATCTCAGCTACTAGTGCAGTCCCAATTCTAAAAATTAGAAAACAAAAAACATCAACACGTTTTTATTGTCTTTAAAACCCTTAACTTTGGAGGTTTTTTTGTTTCTCGATAAAAAGGGATAGTTGGCATAGAATGTGCGTATGTATTTAAGAATAAATTATAGTCTTAAAACTCTATACAGATGTATTATTCTTTAATAGGAGGAAAGGGAAACATGCGAGTTAAGCACCATCCCATATTAGGAGAAGACAGGAGAAAGGAAGATGCTACCATTATTGTAGATGGAAGAAAAATAAAAGCGATAGCAGGGGAACCCATCGCTGCAGCTCTTATGGCTGCGGGGATTAGAGTCTTTCGAAAGACACCTAAAAAAAATCAACCCCGAGGGGTGTTTTGTGCAATAGGAAGGTGTACCGACTGTGTAATGACCGTTAATGGAATTCCCAATGTCAGGACGTGTGTTACGCCGGTGGAAGATGGAATGGTAATTGAAACACAGAATGGTCTTGGTAAATGGAGGGAAATTAGATGAAAAAAACACAGGTAGCTATAATTGGAGCAGGCCCTGCCGGGCTTGCTGCTGCGATTGAAATAGCCCGAGCCGGGGGAGAGGTGACTCTTCTGGATGAAAACCACAAACCGGGAGGTCAGCTGTTTAAACAGATACACAAGTTTTTTGGTTCGGGAGAACACAGGGCAGGAATCAGAGGTTTTAAGATTGGAGAGCAGCTCCTTGAGGATACCGAGAAACTTGGTGTGAATGTTTTGTTGGATTCACCGGTTTACAGCATTTTTGAGGATTTCGTTATAGGGTATACCCATGATGGAAGAGAAAAGGCGATCCAGGCGGAGAGGATTATTCTGGCCACAGGAGCTTCGGAAAATGCTCTGGCCTTTCCGGGATGCACTCTTCCGGGAGTAATGGGAGCGGGAGCAGCCCAGACCATGATAAATGTCCATCGCGTGCTGCCCGGTAAAAAAATCATTATGGTAGGTTCCGGAAATGTAGGATTGATTGTATCCTATCAGCTGCTTCAGGCAGGAGCTGATGTTGTTGCTCTAATAGAAGCTGCACCGGAAATAGGAGGTTATGGAGTTCATGCCAGTAAAATACGGAGAGCTGGAGTTGCCATATACACATCCCACACTATACAGGAAGTGATAGGGGAAGACAGTGTTGAAGGAGCTGTCATTGTGGGACTAGATGAAGAATGGAGACCCATCAAAGGGACGGAAAAATTCATAGAAGTTGATACAGTGTGTATTGCAGTGGGCCTCAGCCCTCTGGCTGAACTTGCATGGCTGGCAGGGTGTGAGTTTGCTTTTGTCCCTTCTCTAGGTGGCCATATCCCCAAACATGATAGGAACATGGAAACAACCATAAAAGGTCTATACGTAGCCGGGGATTTAACAGGGATTGAGGAGGCAAGCTCTGCCATGGAAGAAGGGAGGCTGGCCGGTATAGCGTGTGCGGAAAGCCTGGGTTTGTATTCTGAAGAAAAAGCCAGACATCTCAAAGAAAAAGTGTGGGCCAGGCTTGATGCATTAAGGACCGGGCCCTTTGGAGAAAGGAGAAGAGACGCAAAGAGAAAACTGATGGATCTGATGGAAGGCGGTGCTGATATTGGCTAAAGGAATCAAAAAAACCGGTATCCCTTCATGGGAAGAGCTTAAAGCATCTCCTGGTTTACCGGATGCGGACCGGCTGGAAGAGGGACCGGTAGCTTTTATTGAATGTGTCCAGGAGATACCGTGTAATCCTTGTGAGGATGTGTGCCCTTTCGGCGCCATTGAAGTAGGCAGCCCCATTACAAACCTTCCAAAGCTGTATGGAAAAAAATGCACAGGATGCGGGCTCTGCGTTGCGGCGTGTCCGGGCCTGGTGATTTTTAAGGTTCACAAAAATTATACTGATAGCACTTCTCTTGTTGAATTTCCTTTTGAATATCATCCCTTGCCCAAAACGGGGAAGACAGTCAGGTGTGTAAATAGAGAAGGAAAGTTTGTTGTTGAGGGGAAGGTAGTTAAAGTTAGAAATCCAAAACAGTTCGATGCTACTCCTCTTATCACCGTTGAAGTCCCCAAAAAGTATTTTTTAGAAGTCCGCAGTATTGAAAGGAAGAGGTGGTGTTAATGGCAGAGAAAAAACCTGTTTATATATGTCGCTGTCAGGAAGTCACCCGGGAAGAGATAAGGAAAGCCATAGCGGATGGTGCGAGGACCATCAAGGGTGTAAAGAACAGAACCCATGCAACGATGGGATTGTGTCAGGGGAGAACCTGCCGCAGGCTTATTGAAAAGATGCTGGCTGAAGCAACTGACATCAAGGAATTAAAACCGGGAACAAGGCCCCCTGTAAGAACCATAAAAATCGAAGAGGTTGTAAAGGGGGATGATGCATGAAAAAAACAAGTGAAATTGTAATAATCGGAGGAGGAGTCATAGGAACTTCTACAGCTTATTATCTAACCAAACGGGGCAAAGAGGTTGTGCTTTTTGAAAAAAATGACCTTGCTTCAGGGGCTTCAGGAGCATGTGACCAGGATATCATTTTACAATCAAAAAACCCCGGGATTCACCTCCAATTAGCCATGAAAAGTGCTGAGATTTATAAAACCCTTGAAGCAGAACTGGAACACCCTATAGAATATGAAAACACGGGTGGGATGATTCTGATTGAAACAGAAGAAGAATTGGAGATTATGAGGGATTTTGTCAAAAGGCAGCAGCAAGTAGGTCTTGAAGTGGAAATTTTAGATTTAAAACAGGCCCGGGAACTTCAACCGGGGCTTTCCCGCCATCTTGTGGGTTCCACTTACAGCCCGCAGGATGCCCATGTGAATTCTATGGAATTGACCCTGGGTTTTGCAAAGGCTGCTCGGAAGCAGGGAGCTCGGATCATGCTTCATACCGAAGTGGTTGGAATAAAACAAAGAAATGGAAGAGTGCAGGGGGTTGTGACCAGCAGGGGGGATGTAGACTGTGAAATTGTGATCAATTGTGCAGGAGCCTGGGCTCCTAAAATTGCAGAAATGATAGGGTTAACAATCCCAATAAAACCAAGGCGAGGTCAGATCATTGTGACTGAAGAGGTTGCTCCGTATGTGATGGGGGATGTGCTTTCTGCCAGGTATATTGTGGCAAAGTACAATCCGGAGATTTTGGAGAATTCCAGTGATCCCGGTATAAAATTGGGTGTGGGCCTTTCTCTCAGTCAGACTCAAAAAGGCAATATTTTGATAGGAGCAACCCGGGAGTTTGTGGGTTACAACACTGATGTTACCAGAACGGGGTTGAAGGAGATCCTGAAGAACGCTACAAGGCTTGTCCCAGGATTGAAGGGTATGAACATAATACGCATGTTTGCAGGTTTAAGACCTTATACACCCGATGGGCTGCCCATTATTGGGCCTGTAGAGGGTATTGAAGGCTTCTTTGTTGCTGCAGGACATGAAGGAGATGGAATAGCACTATCACCTGTAACAGGAAAGATTGTATCAGATCTGATTGTTGATGGAAAAACTTTCATAGATGTGAGCCGGTTGGCTTTAGAACGTTTCGCAAAAAACAACAAAAAGGCATAAATTGAATTAACGGTTTAAATTTTTGTAAAACCCAGAAAAGGGAAGAGGTGTTAAGAGTTGTAACCGAGGGTCTTATTAGAAATTAAGGTGCGCAGGTATAAGGGGTTAATAATGATGTAGGAGGTGTAAAAAATGCTGCTAATCCTTATACCCGTAACTCTTCTCTTTATAATCATTCTGGTTCCATCCATACCACGAATAGGAGGGGAGCCCAGAGCCGGTCTGTTGATCGCTGGAATTACTGCTGCATTCCTTGGGGGATTGGGTTTTGGAGGACTCATACAGGCCAGTATTTTTGGAATCGATAAAATAGCATGGGTTATAATGTTATCTCTTTTTGGGAGCATATATGCAGAATCTCAGGTGGAGCTGGGAACAATGGATACCGTTTTAAACACATTTAGAGCTCTGTTTGGCAAATCACCAAGAGGCCTTGTTGCAGCGGTTATACTGACCCTAACTCTTGCAGGTTCACTGCTGGGTGATGCAATTGCAGCTGCTACTGTTATTGGAGTGTTGGTTGTCATGGGGCTTTATGAAATTGGATTGAAAGGAGAACAAATAGGCAACATAATTTTGATGGGAGCCATCCTTGGGTCAGTAATGCCTCCTATAACACAGGCTTTTTTCCTTTCAGCTTCACTGGTGGGTTTGGAGTCTCCGGATCCTTTAATTAAAGTAGGGTATTTTACCGTCGGAGTTGGAGTTGTTGTAGCAATACTGGCTGCATGGCGTTACATAAAAATAAAACAGCTTCCTGAGGAATTAATTCCCAAAAAGAGTGCTGTTCAAATCATCGCTGAAAAATGGTATACTCTTGTTCCTCTCGCTATTTTGGTAACCATAGTGGTTCTTGCATCTGGTTTTAAATACAATATTTTTAAAGAATGGAGCTTTTTTGTTAGCATCAATAATGTTCTTGGCAAAATCCCTATAATTAAGGGAATGACCTTTAGAGTTGTTGAAGCACTTATTGTGGTGCTTCTAATAAGTTTTGTTTTTCCTCAGGTTAATCGAAAAGCCGGTAAAGTCATCACTGAAGGGCTTAGAAAAGTAAGCAAAACGGTGCAGATTCAGTTGTGTGCGGGAGTTATGATTGGTGCATTTTATAAAGCAGGCCTTATTGATATGGTAAAAACCTTTGCAGAAAACCTGGGAGCAACAACAATGAAACTGGGTGGAGGTTTTGCTACTATTCTCGTAGGTATGCTTACAGGTTCACAGACAACAGCCCAGACAACTATTATAACATTTATCGGTCCTGCCCTTAAAACCCTGGAAGTTGATCCCGTCAAGGCAGCATTGGGGGCCGGTCACCTGGCAATGGCGGGTCAATCCATGCCACCAGTAGGATTAACGGCTTTTGTGGTGGTGGGAATAGTTGGAGGAATCATTAATGAAAAAGTTGATCCTGTAAAGGTTATGCTTCTTACATTACCAGTAACAATATATTTTGCAATATCCGGATTTATTGCATGGTTTATTTAAACATTTGTTTTGATTTTTTAGCCGGGGAATTTTCTCCCCGGTTATTGTGTTTAAACTTGTAGGAAAGGATGAAGACCATGATAGTAAAGGGTGGATACACAAATTACGGGGAAGCTATCGGGATATTGATGCTTGACACCCGCTTTCCAAGGCCAGTTGGAGACATCGGGAATGCCCTCAGCTTTCCCTTTCCTGTAAGGTATAAAAAAATAAAATGCGCCTCTCCTCAGAAGATCGTTAGGGAAGCTGATGTATCCTTGTTAGACCCCTTTATTAAGGGTGCACAGCAGCTTGAAAAGGAAGGAGTAAAAGCCATCACCACAAGTTGTGGATTCCTTGCCATGTTTCAGAAAGAAATGGCTGCGTCAGTAAACATCCCCGTGTTTACTTCCAGCTTGATTCAGGTCCCTTTTTTATACAACCTTATGGGCAAAAAAGGAAGAGTTGGAATTCTTACTGCAAGCAGCACTTCTTTGACAGAGAAACATTTTAGGGGCGTTGGTATGGAGGATATTCCTGTAGCCATTGCAGGTATGGATGATATGGAAGAGTTTACAGGGGTTTTTTTAGGGAACAAAACCGATTTGAATGTAAAAAAGTGTGAAAAAGAACTGGTAACAAAAGCCTTACAATTGATCAATGAAAATCCCGATGTCAACATGATTATTTTGGAATGCACCAACATGTCCCCTTATAGAAAGAGAATTCAAAAAGCAACTCAAAAACCCGTGTTTGATATCATTACTTTAGTAAAGTATGTGTATTCAGGGGTTGAATTTCTATCGCAATATTTATAGTAATTAAAGGAAAAAACATTTTTACGAAGAATATCAATAATATAGAATTTTACAAACAATCAGCAAAACCTTAGGGAGGCGTATAGAAACTTGTTTAGAGAGGGGCCGAAAATTTACGAGGAACAATTAAAAAAGGCCTGGTGGCAGTTTATAAAAACCGGTTATATTAATAGGAATCTTATACGCATGGAAATCGCTGAGTCGTGGCTTAGATGCCGCTCTATGGGAGTAAACCCCTTCGGAGGTAAAGGGAAAGATGTACTCACCAAAAAGGAACTGGCTAAAAGGCTTGCTTTTAACGAAAGGCTTGTAAAAATGGCAAGACCCCTGATGAAAAACCTGTATGCCCTGGTGGAAGGATCGGGTTTTGTTGTCATTCTGGTGGATAAGGATGGTTATCTCCTGGAAGTAATAGGAGATCCTGATGTGATGAGAAATGCCAGTGAACTCAATTTTATTAGGGGAGTTAATTGGAGTGAAAAGGAAGTTGGAACAAATGCTATAGGAACAGCCCTGGAAATCGACAAACCCATTCAGGTAGTGGGAGCTGAACATTATTGTCAGCTGCATCACCCGTGGACATGTTCAGCAGCTCCCATTCATGACCCAAAAGGTAGACTTATTGGTGTTTTGAATATGTCGGGAGAAAGTTTTAGGGTTCATCCCCACACCCTTGGAATGGTTGTTGCAGCAGTGCATTCCATAGAGAATCAACTCAGGGTAGAACTGGCTTCGGAAAACCTTATTGAACTAAATGAGCACCTTAAAGCTACTATGGAATCAATGTCAGATGGGATGCTGGCTATTTCAAAAGAAGGTATTATAACCCATATTAATTCTACCCTGAGCCGGTTGTTGGGAATCACTCCTCAACACATAGTAGGAATGCATTACAGCAGGGTGGTAAAATGGGATTTTAAATTTGAAGAGATCCTGAATTCGGGCCAGGGATATGTAGACAGGGAAATGATCCTAGGTGATGGGGAGGGGAAAGTTCGCTTTGCTGTAACCTCAAAACCCATAAGGGATAGTTACGGCAACATTAAGGGGGTTGTGACTACTTTAAGGGATATACACCGTGTTCACAAGCTGGTCAACAGGATGGTGGCGGCTCAGGCTATATATACCTTTGAGGATATTATTGGAGAATCTCGGACTATAAAGGAAGCAGTGGAGTTGGGCAAAATATATGCCAGGAGTAATTCCAATCTCCTTATCAGAGGTGAGAGCGGCACGGGTAAAGAACTTTTTGCACAGGCTATACATAATGCCAGTATGCGGACAGGAGGGCCTTTTATTGCCGTCAATTGTGCGGCCATACCCAGGGATTTGATTGAAAGCGAGCTTTTTGGGTATGAAGAAGGAGCCTTCACCGGAGCCAAAAAACAGGGACATCCCGGCAAGTTTGAACTGGCAAACGGCGGAACCATACTGCTGGATGAGATAGGAGATATGCCTCTGGAGCTTCAAGGAAAACTCCTGAGAGTATTACAGGAAAGGGAGGTTACCAGGGTAGGAGGGATAAGACCTATACCTGTAGATGTCAGGGTTATTTCTGCAACCAACAAGGATATCGGACTGGAAATAAAAAACAAAAACTTCCGGAAAGATTTGTATTACAGGTTAAATGTATTATCCCTGCATATACCCCCCTTAAGACAGAGAAAAGAGGATATTCCAATCTTGATAAAGTTTTTTTTAAAGAAAATAGCGAAGAAATATCCCGAGATGGATTACACTGATATAAGTGAAGAGGCAATGGAAAAGCTTATGAATCATGATTGGCCTGGAAATGTTAGAGAACTGGAAAATGTTATAGAACGAGCGGTTCATCTATCAAGGGGAAAGACAATCATGATAGACCATTTGCCTGATAATATTGTTGGAAATGATAATTTTAATGCTCCGAAAGAGGAAAGACAGGATGTTATGCCATTAAAGGAAATTGAAAGAAAAACCATCAAAAAAGCCCTTTGCAGCAGTGGGAAGAATATCACAAAAGCGGCCAAAATGTTAAAAATAGGTAGAAGTACACTGTATAGAAAAATGAAAAAATACAAAATAAACCTTTGAATTTATAAAAATGGTGGGAATGATTTTCCCGCCATTTTTGTTTAACTCAGCTGCGGGTTTATCTGTTGATATCTTTGTTTTGAACCCTGTATGCCCTTGAAAAAAATTGAGTTTTTGCTTGTTTCAAGGTGAAACAAACGTATCGAAATGAAACAATACCCTGTATGGCTTGTATTAGCAGATGTATACAAAACAGTGTATCATTATGATATAAAAATGTTTTTTTAAAACCAGGTTTTTCTCAAAAAAGAGTTTAAAAATAAGGTGATTGTGGATGGAACAGAAATTGCATTATTTAAGTTTTGAGTAATCAAATCTTAAAAAAGTGGTTCTTCTCCATTTCAGTTGAGTTAAATGTCATGCAAACCCTATCCGGTCAATAGT
>DFNM01000004.1 GCA_002376045.1 Firmicutes bacterium UBA3567 | reverse complement strand
TGCGAAAGTTGAGTAATTAATTTTTTATTGAAGGTTTTTGTAAAAACATAACGAAATAATTTATAAATACAGCAGGATAATCGAAAGGATGGGAGCGATGAAGGAATTTAGAAAGCTGGAAGATGTAAAGAATTTCAATGTAGACGATGGTAGGCTTTTTTATTCAGCCACTCATGAGGAAATATTAAAGGGTGCCACTACGGATGTTTATTTTATAAAAACACTGGAAATACTGGAACATTTGAGTATAGCAGACAAAGTTGTGATAGCAGAGATATTTCCCCGGAAAGCCGGTGTATTGGCAGGAGTTGAGGAAGCTTTAAACCTGTTAAAAGGAAAAGAGTTAGAGGTGTGGGCTATACCTGAAGGGGAGACCTTTGAAAAAAATGATACGGTAATGAGAATAAGAGGCCCCTACAGCAAATTTGCTATTTTTGAAACGGCGATACTTGGTATTCTTGCCAGTTCTTCTGGGTGGGCAACTGCTGCCAGGGAATGTAGAGATGCAGCCGGGGAAAAGCTTTTTATTTGCTTTGGTTCAAGACATGTTCACCCTGCCATAGCCCCTGCTATGGAAAGAGCAGCTGTCATTGGTGGAGCGAGCGGTGCCAGTTGTATTTTGGGAGCCAAATTATTGGGTCAGGAGCCGACAGGTACTGTGCCCCATGCTGCTTTCCTGATAGCTGGAGATACCCTTACGATTTCCAGGGCTTATGATGAAGTGATGCCTCCGGAATCTCCGAGGATTATTTTGGTTGATACTTTTAAGGATGAAGCCGAAGAAACCCTGAGGGTGGCAAGACAGCTCAAGAAAAAGCTGCTGGGAGTAAGACTGGATACCCCTAGTGAAAGAGGAGGAGTTACTCCAGAGCTTGTCTCAGAAATAAGAGCAAGGTTGAATATGGAGGGCTTTGATTACGTGAAAATTTTTGTTTCCGGAGGGTTGTATCCCGATAAGATAAGAGAGCTGAGTGAAGCCGGTGCTGATGCCTTTGGGGTTGGAAGTTATATATCCAGTGCTTCACCAATAGACATGACACTTGACCTGAAAGAAGTGGAAGGAAAACCTGTTGCAAAGAGAGGAAGAATTCCAGGTGTTATTCCGAATAATAAGCTGAAGAAAGTTATGGGGTAATCTGTAAAGAATTATTTTGGAGCATGAATTTAAGCTGGGTGTAGGAGGAAAAACCATGGTAAACAAATTCAATAAAGGTCTAATTTTATTGATTGGCCTGCTTGTTGTTATAACAGGCTGCACAGCTCAGCCTGTCCAGCAGCAGCAACCAGTAAAGGAGGAGTTACCATCTACTGGCGGCAGGCTCAGGATAGGAATAATAGGAGAGGTTAAGAATTTAAACCCATTTTTTGTAGAAACAGAAGCGGAAAGAGATTTGGCGGATTTGGTGTTTGATGGCCTGATCAGGCTTGATAAAAACTTAAAACCTATTCCATGTCTTGCAAAAGATTGGAAAGTTTCCGATGATGGATTGACAGTGGTCTTTACTCTTAAGGATGAGTTGTATTGGCATGATGGTGAGCGGGTAACCAGTGATGATGTGATTTTCACCTTTGATATGATCTTTAATCCGGATTTAAAGATAAGCCTTCGTGATGAACTTGTTAATCTCGCTTCATATGAAAAAATAGATGACAGCACCATAAAGTTTGAACTGTTTCAGCCCGATCCTGGTTTTTTACACACTTTGACGCTGAAGATTTTACCCAAACATTTATTTGTAGGGAATGATGATAACCCACAAGAGTTGGATAAAAATGTTAACAAAACTGAAGAAAAACGCCAAAGTCTAAACAAAGCAATATCGGATTTTGATGAAAAACTGGTGGGAACAGGTCCTTATCAATTTATAGTATGGGATAGAGAGAAAGATATAATACAATTAAAGGTAAATGAAAGATATTGTATAAAAAGACCTTATGTGGATTACATTGATTTAGTTGTATATCCCGGGTATGAAGAGGCAAAAAAGGCTTTCATGGAGGATAAAGTTGATGTTGTACCTTTGAAGATAGTTGATTGGACCCTTTTCCAGGAAATCGAAGATGTTAGCACCTATCAATTTCCAGACACATACTATGAATTTATCGCCCTGAATCTCAAAAAGGAACTGTTTAAAAATAAAGCGGTCAGACAGGCTTTAATGTATGCAATTGACCGGGAAAAAATAATCAATGAAACCCTTTTAGGGACAGGCCGTATTGTAAATAGCCCCATTCCTTTAAGTTCATGGGTATACAATCATGATATAACCAATTACAAATATGATCCTGAAAGGGCCATTGATATACTAAAAAAAGAAGGATGGCTGGACACTGATGGTGACGGAATTCTGGATAAAGATATAAATGGTGATGGGAAGCGGGAGCCGTTTAAATTTGATATTCTGGTCAATGAAGAAAATGATATAAGGTGCCAGGCTGCTGTTAGAATACAGAAAAACCTTCAAGACATAGGAATAAAAACAACAATTTCCTTAAAGAAATGGAGGGAAATCGTCAATTTTCATGTTGATCAAAGAAAATATGACAGTGTAATTTTAGGATGGGATTTGGATTCAGACCCAGATCTGAAATTCGCTTTTCATTCCAGCCAGATAAAATCAGGTTATAATTTTGTAGGATACAGCAACACAGAGGTAGATGAACTTGTGGTAAAGGCAAGGAGAACCATGGATGAAATGGAACAAAGGATGATTTTGCTGCGTGCTCAGAAAATCTTAAATGAGGAATTGCCGTATATCTTTTTGTACACGAAGGATAGACTACTGGCATCCAAAGAAAAGGTGAGAGGTATTATGCCCAATCCCAATGGTTTTTTCTGGAATATTCACGAATGGTGGATTCCAGAAGCCTATAGACAGCCTGAAGAACATGATGAACAGAATTAATAACAGGATTATAGGGTCATTTTGTGGATTGGTTATCCAGGCAAGCTTGCTCAAATCTTGCCTATCAAATCATATTATGATATACTATTCTAGGTATGCACTATTACACACCTTTCCTGATTTTTGAATGGGTGCCCAGCTGCGGGTCTTTCAAAAAAATGAGGGAGGGGGAGGAATTAAAACCAAAGGAGGTGAGGAGGAAATGGCTGTTGTTACAATGAAACAGCTGCTGGAAGCAGGAGTTCATTTTGGGCATCAAACAAGAAGATGGAATCCTAAAATGAAGGAATACATCTTCACAGAAAGAAATGGAATCTACATTATTGATCTACAAAAAACCGTTAAGATGGTGGAAGATGCCTACAACTTTGTGAAAGAAATCATTGCAAATGGCGGAAGTATGCTCTTTGTTGGAACAAAAAAACAGGCCAGAGAATCCATTGAAGAAGAAGCAAAAAGATGTGGAGAATTCTTTGTTAGCCAGCGCTGGTTGGGAGGAATGTTGACTAACTTCAAAACCATCAAAAAAAGAATAAACAGGCTTTACGAATTAGAGAAGATGGAAGAAGAAGGTGTTTTCGAGGTTCTTCCCAAAAAGGAAGTTATGCTTCTTAAAAAAGAAAGGGACAGATTGAAGAAGTTTTTAAGCGGTATTAAAGAGATGAAAAAACTTCCTGATGTGGTTTATGTTGTTGATCCCAGGAAGGAAAAGATTGCAGTTGCAGAAGCCAGAAAATTGGGGATTCCAATAGTGGCTATTGTTGATACAAATTGCGATCCTGATGAAATTGATTATGTAATACCGGGTAATGATGATGCCATCAGAGCCGTTAAATTGATAACAAAGAAGATGGCTGATGCAGTGCTTGAAGCGAAACAGGGTGAACAGGTTGAAGAATAATAATTAAGGTAAGGGTGAAAATAAGGGTGTATACTGCCCTTGCTTTATCCTTACCTTAATTTAACAATACAGGGAGGTTTTATCCATGAAGATCTCTGCAAAACTGATAAAAGAACTCCGAGAAAAAACAGCAGCCGGAATGATGGATTGTAAGAAAGCTTTAGAGGAAGCTGAAGGTAACATGGAAAAAGCCATAGAGATTCTGAGAAAAAAGGGTTTATCTGATGCCGCCAAAAAAACAGGGAGAATTACTGCCGAAGGTGTGATTGACGCTTACATACACGGGAATGGCAGGATAGGAGTTTTGGTTGAAGTAAACTGTGAAACAGATTTTGTCGCCAAGAATGAGAAGTTCAAAAAATTTGTAAAGGAAATAGCCATGCAGATCGCTGCTCAGAGCCCCCTTTATGTTTCAAGAGAGGATATACCGGAAAGTGTAATGGAAAAAGAGAAGAGCATATTAAAGGCTCAAGCAGAGAATGAAGGAAAGCCTCAAAACGTTGTAGATAAGATTGTGGAAGGTAGATTGGAGAAGTATTTTCAAAATGTATGCCTGCTGGAACAGCCATACATCAGGGATACGGATAAAACCGTAAAGGAATTGCTCCTGGAAACCATATCAGTCCTGGGAGAAAACATCACTATCAGGCGGTTTGTTAGATATGAGTTGGGAGAGGGGTTAGAGAAAAAAGAAAACAATTTTGTAGATGAAGTAATGGCTCAAATCAAAAAGGATTAAAAACCCCTTGCAAGGGAGCACAAATTTTTGTGTTCCCTTGTTTAAAGGAAGGATTTTACCAGTAAGTGTAGAAGATAAATTTAGACTGGAGGTAATTTTATGCAGCAGCAGCCCGTATTTAAGAGAATCATATTAAAAATCAGCGGTGAAGCTCTGGCAGGAGAAATCGGATATGGTATAGATCCAGCAACTCTTAATTCAATTGCAGATCAAATTAGAGAAGTCAGGGAAATTGGTGTAGATGTTGCTGTGGTTGTCGGTGGAGGTAACATCTGGAGGGGTAGACAGTCAAAAAACATGGACAGGGCAACTGCTGACTATATGGGCATGTTGGCAACAGTTATCAATGCACTGGCTCTGCAGGATGCTTTAGAAAAAAGAGGGGTAGATACAAGGGTACAGACTGCTATAGAAATGCGTCAGATCGCGGAACCATACATAAGAAGAAAGGCTATCAGACATCTGGAAAAAGGGAGAGTTGTCATTTTTGCAGCGGGTACAGGTAATCCTTTTTTCTCTACAGATACTACTGCAGCATTGAGAGCTGCGGAAATCGAAGCTGAAGTTATTTTGCTGGCCAAAAAAGTAGATGGTGTGTATGATTCAGATCCCCAAAAAAATCCCAATGCTAAAAAGTTTGAAGAACTGGACTATATTGAAGTGCTGAACAGAGGATTAGGAGTTATGGATTCTACGGCTACATCTTTGTGTATGGATAACAAAATTCCTTTGATTGTTTTCGGCATAAACAAATCCGGAAACATTAAAAAAGTTGTTTTGGGAAAAAAATTGGGAACACATGTTAAGGGGGAATAACAAAATGTTAAAAGATGTTTATAATGATGCTGAGACCAGGATGGAAAAGGCCATCAAGACTTTTAAAGGAGATCTAGCAACTTTAAGAGCAGGTAGAGCTACCCCAGCTTTGGTAGAAAAAATTAAAGTGGATTATTATGGGGTTATGACACCTCTCAATCAGATGGCAAACATTTCTGCTCCAGAACCGAGGCTGCTAATCATTCAACCCTGGGATGTAAATGCTCTCAATGAGATTGAAAAAGCTATTCTCAAATCAGATTTGGGTATCACTCCCAACAGTGATGGGAAAGTTATAAGACTTGTTATTCCTAGATTGACGGAAGAACGGAGACAGGAATTGGTGAAAGTAGTGAGGAGAAAAGCAGAAGAATGCAGAATAGCTATAAGAAATATACGAAGGGATAAAAATGACAAAATCAAAGAAATGGAAAAAAAAGGAGAAATATCTGAAGATGATTTCCGCAGGGCACAAAATGAAATACAGAAAATAACTGATAAATACATAGACAAAGTTGATGAAATAGTAGGAAAGAAAGAAAAGGAGATTATGGAGGTTTGAGAAGGAAAAAAAACCAGTGTAACAACAATATTGAAGAAGAGCCTTTGGTTGAAAAAATAGAATACAAAGTTCTGGGCCTTACCGTAGAAGAAGCTGAAGATTTTTTTAAAAAGGAAGACATAAACTACCGTTTAGATAAAGAGGTATGGGGAGAAAACGAAAGCAGTTATATCCCGCGGATAACGAGGGTTAAGAGAGCAGATAATGTTTTTTTAATTACTTATTCTTACTTTAAACCGGGAAAGGGGGTGCTTCAGCATGGCATTCAGAATAACTGATGACTGTCTGGCATGTGGTGCATGTGCAGATGAATGTCCTGTAGGTGCAATTAAAGAAGGGGAAATTTATACAATAGACCCCGATGAATGCACAGAATGTGGTGCATGCAAAGATGCGTGTCCCGTTGAAGCAATAGTTGAGGAATAATTAAGCTGAATTTTAGAAATATATTATTAATATAAAAACTACATATTCCCCTCCCCGAGGGGTTTTTGTATAAATTAGGAGGTAAAAAAATGGCCCGGCCTTTGCAAAAAGATAACGAAGCAAAAACAACATTAAAGGATTTGGATTTAAACAGGTTACCCAAACACATTGCCATAATTATGGATGGAAATGGTAGATGGGCTCGGGAACGAGGTTTTCCAAGGACTATAGGCCATAAAAAGGGGATTGATGCTTTTAAAAGGATACTGGAGTTTGTATCGAGTTTAAACATTGAAGTGCTGTCTGTTTATGCCTTTTCAACAGAAAACTGGAAAAGGCCTAAAAAAGAAGTGGATACTTTAATGGAATTGCTTTCATCGAGCATAAAAAAACAGCTTGACAAAATAAACAGAAAAAACATTCAGATTAGAGTTATGGGATGTATTGAAGACCTGCCCTGTGAAGTGAAAAAGAATTTGAAGAAGGCTATAGAGTTAACCAAAAACAATAAAGGGTTAATCGTTAATATAGGGATAAATTATGGCAGTAGAAGAGAAATTGTTGAAGGTGTGAAAACCGTATGTAGACGGGTGATGCAGGGGCAGTTTGATTTAGAAACCCTAAATGAAAATTCTTTTAAAAATTTTTTGGATACAAAGGATTTGCGTGATCCTGATCTTGTAATACGGACGGGTGGGGAATTGAGATTGAGCAATTTCATGTTGTGGCAGTCAGCATATTCAGAACTGTGGTTTACTGATGTATACTGGCCAGAATTCGATAAACAAGATTTAATCCGGGCCATCTATGACTATCAACAAAGGGAACGGAGATTTGGAGGTATAAGCATTGAAAGCTAGGTGAAGGAAATGTTGTCTTTACGAATAACCAGTGCTGTGGTTGGGCTCTTAACTTTATACATTACATTAAAAATAGGTGGTATTTTTTTAGCAAGCATGGTGTTTTTAGTTTCTGTTATAGCCTATCAAGAATTTTGTAAAGTTGTTGAAAACAAAGGTATTAAATGCTTTAGAATAATGAGCTTTTTGTTTTTAGTGTTTTTAATTTTTTCCGTGTACTATTATGGCAGTACTTTTTATGCTTTAATTATCGTTTGCAGCTTTGTTGTTTTTTTTGCTGTACATGTTTTTAAGTTTAAAGAAACAAATTTTATTAACCTGGTTGTTTCCTTTTTTGGGTTTGTATATGTTAGTTTGTTCAGTTTTATTATTTTAATATACTTAATGAACAAAGGTGTCTACTATTTATGGTTAATATTTATTATCGTATGGGCCAGTGATACCTTCGCATACTTTGTTGGAATAAGATTTGGTAAAAAACCTTTAGCACCAAAACTCAGTCCCAAAAAAAGTGTTGAAGGTTCATTGGGAGGAATAGCAGGAGGCATTACATTAAGCATTGCTTATGGTTGTTTTGTTTTCAAAGGCGAGTTACCTGTTGCACATTTGTTTGGTTTAGGCCTGATTTTAGGTAGTATAAGTCAGATGGGTGATCTTGCTGCATCAACCATTAAAAGATTTGCTGGTGTGAAAGATTATGGTGAAATCCTGCCCGGTCATGGCGGGATCCTTGACAGGTTTGACAGTGTTTTGTTTACTCTTCCTGTTGCATATTATTATTTAAAACTTGTGGTTAATTGAATTTTAGAATATGGCTATATCATCAACTCGGCATTTAAAATGGTCCATCCAAAAGGAGCATTACATGTTTTTAGCAGATAGAACCTGCCGAATAGAAGGAGCAAAATCGGATGGAGGGGATAGGAGGTTCCCGGAAAAGATTCACCGGCAGAACGTCGCATTGAATTTGATCTCAGGCACTCAACCCAATGTGTGTCTTGCGGGTGTCAACAATACTCCTGTATAACGATACTCACCCAATTCTCAAATTTAATTCAATAAGTAAACACCAGGTTGAGTATCGGAGACGTTGATTAAGGCTAAGCCTAAATATATAAAAAGTTGCTGATTAAAAGGTATAGCCATATTTTAGAATATTTTAGAGTAAAAAAATGGAATTGGGAGTTTTATTTATGGATAAGAAATATTACAAATTAATAATTTATGTAGTATCCATTATCATAATACTGCTTATTATTCCCGCTGTTGTAAAGTATTTACTGCCATTTATTATAGGAATAGTGATTGCAATTTTCGTTGAAAAACCTGTTAAATTTTTGGAAAACCATCTCAAAATAAGCCGAGGCTTTGCATCTTTTATAGTGCTCTGTGTTTTTTTTGGTTTAACAGGGGTTGTTATCGTTTTCGCTGCATACCGATTAATCCTGGAAATAGGGAAACTCGTAAAGTTATTACCACAGTATTATTCAGGGTTTGAAATCTTTGTATACCATTATATTTACGACCTTGAAGTTCTTTTTTTCAAACTCCCTCCTGAAATAAGGGAAAGTTTGCAGAGCAATATAAATCAAATATATGAAGCCATCAAAAGCTTGCTGCTGATAATAAAAAACTATATTGTTTCAACCATAAGTCTTCTTCCTAGCTTAATTCTTAATTTAGTTATAATTTTTATAACCAGTTATTTTTTTAGCAAAGACAAGGAGACCCTAGTTTCATACTTTTTCGATATAATCCCTTCCCCCTTAACGGAAAAGCTAAATACCATGGAAATTGAAGTAATGAAAACCTTGATTAATTTAATAAAGACCCAGATGCTTCTGGTAACGATATCTACCCTATTAACGATCCTGGGATTCTATATGCTGCGGGTTGAATATGCTTTAATCCTCGGTCTGCTTTGTGGTTTTCTGGACATTTTCCCCATTATAGGTCCCAGCTTAATTTTCATACCCTGGATATTGTATGATTTGATTGCGGGGAATGCCGGTTTTGGATTAATGCTTCTGTTGCTCTACATTTTTCTTATCGGCTCAAGACAGATGCTACAGGCCAAATATTTTGGGGAAAGCATCGGTATGCACCCCATTCCTACTCTTATTTCAATTTATGTGGGCTTGAAAATATTTGGGATAAGCGGTTTGATTATAGGCCCCCTTATCATTGTTGTTTTGAGAGGTGCTATAAAAGCAGGATTTATTTCTTTTGACGATAACTATAAATAGTGTATAGAGAGGTTGAACCGATGCTGAAGAGAATTTCCATTTTAGGATCTACTGGTTCTGTAGGAACTCAAACATTAGAAGTAATAAGGCAATTTCCTGAAGAATTTGAGGTTGTAGGTCTGAGCGCGGGAGACAATCTGGATTTGCTGATAAAGCAAATTAAAGAATTCAAACCTAAGATAGTATCAATCAAATCCTATGAAAAACTAAAAGAAATAAAGCATATTATAACACATAAGGGTATAGAATTCACATCAGGATTGGAAGGTTTGAACCAGGTTGCTGCTGCACCGGGAGTTGACATTGTAGTCAATGCTCTTTCTGGGTGTCTAGGGCTTATACCCACCATAGCGTCCATAAAAGAAGGCAAAAACATCGCTCTGGCCAACAAAGAAACCCTTGTGGTTGGCGGAAACATTATTATTGAGGAGGCCAACAGAACAAATATCCAACTGCTCCCTGTAGATAGCGAACACTCTGCCATATTTCAGTGTCTCCAGGGAGAAAATAAAAAAGATATTAATAAAATAATATTGACAGCTTCAGGGGGGCCTTTTAGAGGTTTTAGGCAAAAGGATTTGGTTAATGTTACTCCAGAAAAAGCACTTAAACATCCCAATTGGAGCATGGGGTCAAAAATAACAGTTGATTCTGCAACCCTAATGAATAAAGGATTGGAAGTCATTGAAGCCCACTGGCTTTTTGGCTTGGATTATTCCCGAATTAAAGTGATAATTCATCCTCAAAGCATTATACATTCTATGGTTGAGTTTGCAGATGGTTCCATTATTGCTCAGATGGGGCCTCCTGATATGAGAATACCCATACAGTATGCACTGTTTTATCCGGAAAGGAAAAAGAATAATTTTTCCAAAATGGATTTTATTAAGTACAATCGGTTAACTTTTGAGGAACCTGATACACAAACTTTTTCCAGTCTGGCTCTTGCGTATGAGGCGGGTCGAATCGGAGGAAGTATGCCTGTTGTTTTAAATGCAGCTAATGAAGTAGCAGTTAATCTGTTTCTAACTCGGCGCATTGGCTTTTTGGATATACCTAGGCTTGTTGAAAAAATGATGAACAAACACACAGTCGTTAAAGACCCATCTCTGGAGGATATAAAAGAGATCGATGAGTGGGCTAGAGAAGAAGCGCTCAGAACAAAACTTTAAGGGGTGTAGACTTTATGTCGGACTTTATAACAACACTGATTGCTTCAATATTTGTCTTCGGTTTGCTGATAATATTTCATGAACTCGGGCACTTTATTATAGCAAAATCTGTAAACATAAAAGTTAATGAATTCAGTATTGGTTTTGGCCCCATTCTTTTAAAAAAGTCAAGGGGTGAAACCCTTTATTCTGTGAGAGTCTTACCCCTGGGAGGTTATGTAAAAATGGAAGGTGAAGATGAAGCATCAGAGGATGAACGAAGTTTTTCAAAAAAACCACCTCTTCACAAAATGGCAGTTATTGCTGCCGGCCCTATAATGAATTTTGTGCTGGCAATACTGCTTATCGCATTAATCGGTTTCTTTGCGGGAGTCGCCACTACAGAAATAGGAGCTGTAGTAGCCGGTTCGCCTGCAGAACAATCAGGTATCAAGCCGGGTGACAGGATAGTTTCTATAAATGATATAAAAATAACCCAATGGGAACAGGTAGTAAACATAATAGGAAGCAGTCCGGAAAAAACATTGAAAATCGTAGTTGAAAGGAATGAAAGACTAGAAACTTATAATGTAAGACCCATAAAAAAAACAATGCGAAATGGTGGATACAGAGGAATAATTGGGATCGAATCCAGGGTAAAAAAATACAGCATTATAGTTTCTCTTGAAAATGGAATTCAAAGGACATACTGGATGACAAAGATGATATTTTTAGGGTTGATAAACATGATACTCGGTAAAGTTAAACCAGACGTAGTCGGCCCTGTTGGTATTATTCATATAGTAGGGGAAGCCGCAAAAATAGGTTTTTTAAACCTAATCTACCTTGCGGGCATCATAAGCATAAATTTGGGATTGTTCAACTTATTACCCATTCCTGCTTTAGATGGCAGCAGGCTTTTGTTTATTTTAATTGAGGGTCTTAGAGGTAAGCCTATTGATCCCGAGAAAGAGGGCTTGATTCACCTCATAGGTTTTGCTATTTTGATGATGCTCATGGTTTTTATAGCTTACAAGGATTTCATACGGTTTGATCTGCTGTAAAAATTAAAGGATTGCAAGGGTGCATTTGTAATGATGAAGAGAAAAAAAACCAAAAAAATATACGTGGGAAATGTAGCTGTTGGGGGAGATTCCCCTATAACCGTTCAATCAATGACCAATACGAAAACGAGTGATGTGGAAGCCACAGTAGCCCAGATAAAACAGCTTGAAAGCAGAAAGTGTGATATAATCAGAGTAGCTGTGCCTGATGAAGAAGCTGTAAAAGCAATTCCCAAAATAAAGAAGAGAATAAACATCCCCCTTATTGCCGACATTCATTTCAATTACCAGCTTGCTATCGAGTCAATAAGAAAAGGAGCAGATGGTATCAGAATAAATCCGGGGAATATAGGTTCAAAGGAGAAGCTGATAAAAATAGTAAAGGAAGCTATGCAAGCCAATGTTCCTATTCGGATAGGAGTCAATTCAGGCTCTTTAGAAAAAAACATTCTTAAAAAGTATGGAAAACCCAGTGCAGAAGCTATGGTAGAAAGTGCCATGAGAAGCATTGAGTTGTTTGAAAAAATGGGTTTTTTCAATTTCAAAATCTCTTTGAAGTCTTCTGATGTAATGACCACTATACAGAGCTACAGACTTATTAGTGATAAAACTCAATATCCCTTGCATGTAGGGGTAACTGAAGCAGGTAGTTACAATGATGGTGTTATAAAATCATCAATAGGGATAGGTAGTTTACTGTCTCAAGGGATAGGGGATACTATAAGGGTATCTCTTACATCTGATCCGATGAAAGAAGTTATTGTAGGTAACAAAATACTAAAAACCCTTGGATTGAGGGATTATGGAGTAGATATCATTTCATGTCCAACATGTGGCAGGTGTTCTTTGAACATTGAAGGGATTGTAGAAAGAGTAAGCCGACAAACGGAAGGAATTCGAAAGCCTATAAAAGTGGCCATAATGGGGTGTGTAGTTAATGGGCCGGGAGAAGCCCGGGAAGCGGACGTCGGAATAGCGGGTGGAGAAGGATATGGAGTTATTTTTAAAAGAGGTAAAATTATAAAAAAGGTGCGAGAAGAAGAAATAGTTGATAGTTTGATGAAGGAGATACAGAGTATGGTTTGACAATGTTTTTTTGATTTGGTAAAATTTAATCATAATTTAAAACTCTTTAAAAGCATTGAAGGGAACCAGTAGAAAAACAACAAGGTCAAAGAGAATGGGATCCTTAGGCTGAAAGATTCCATCCCACTGTGTTTTTTGAACCCATTCCCGGAGCTTTTTAATGCAAAGTTAAAACGGTTAAGCCGTTACCTTTAAAGTGGGTCGGTAAGACCAATATGGGTGGTACCGCGGTAAATACCTTTCGTCCCATGCCGGGATGAAAGGTATTTTAATTTGTAAATACAAAAAGTTAAAAAGGAGGAATAACTTATGACTGAAAACAAAAAGGAGTTTGTTAAAGAAATTACACCTATGGAAAAAGATTTTTCTCAATGGTACACCGATATAATCCTAAAAACGGAGTTGGTTGATTATGCTCCTGTTAAAGGGTGTATGGTAATAAGGCCCTATGGGTATGCTATATGGGAAAATATTCAAAAAGACCTTGACTGCCGATTCAAAGAAACAGGCCATACGAATGCTTATTTTCCATTGTTTATACCGGAATCCCTTTTAAGAAAAGAACAGGAACATGTGGAAGGTTTTGCTCCAGAAGTGGCATGGGTTACTCATGGAGGGGATGAAGAACTGGCGGAAAGAATTGCCGTTAGACCCACATCTGAAACGGTTATTTGTACCATGTATTCAAAATGGATCAATTCTTACAGGGATTTGCCGGTTTTAATTAATCAGTGGGCTAATGTTGTTAGGTGGGAAAAGAGCACCAGACCGTTCTTGCGCACTGCAGAGTTTTTGTGGCAGGAAGGCCATACTGCCCATGCTACAGAAGAAGATGCCGAAGAGGAGACATTAAAAATGCTGGAAGTATACAGAGATTTTGTAGAAAGGGATCTGGCCATACCGGTAATTAAGGGGCGTAAAACGGAGAAGGAAAAGTTTGCAGGGGCCCTCAGAACATATACCATTGAAGCGCTTATGCTGGATGGTAAAGGCCTTCAGGTGGGAACTTCCCATAACCTCGGGCAGCATTTTGCAAAAGTTTTTGACATAACATACTTGGATAGGGATGGAAAAGAAAAATACGTATGGACAACATCATGGGGAGTTTCTACCAGATTAATTGGTGCTTTGATTATGGTTCATGGAGATTCTCGGGGTTTACGCGTCCCGCCTAAAATTGCTCCCATACAAGTGGTAATTGTTCCCATTGCCCCTGGAGACAAAAAAGAAGTGGTTTTAAGCAAAGCACAACAACTGTATGAAACCCTCAAAGGGGATGTCAGGGTAGAACTTGATGATAGAGATGAATACACTCCTGGATGGAAGTTCAATCAGTGGGAAATGAAAGGGGTTCCTGTACGAGTGGAAATAGGGCCCAGGGATATTGAAAAGCACCAGGTTGTAATTGCCAGAAGAGATACCGGTGAGAAAATGGTTGTTGGAGAAGGGGAGTTGAAACCAAGGTTGTTAAAGCTTTTGGAAGGTATCCAGCACAACATGTTTAAACAGGCAAAAAGTTTTGTTGAAAAGAACACTCGAGAAGTGGAGAACTTCGAACAGTTTGAAGAAATAATTAAAAACAAAAGGGGTTTCATTAAAGCCAGCTGGTGTGGAAACAGGGAATGTGAAGATTATGTAAAAGAGAAAACCGGAGCCTCTATAAGGTGTATTCCTTTGAATAAGAACGAACACCGCCCGGGGAAGTGTGTGTACTGTGGCAAAGAAAGTGAACAAATTGTGTATTTTGCAAGGGCATATTAAGGAGGTTAAAATGTATTATTCAAAAACCTTTATTCCGACTTTAAAAGATGTAAAGGCTGATTATGATAGCACAATAAAGCTTTTAAATAAAGCTGGGATGTTTAGAGGGAGGGGCATTCGCGAGGGTGTTTTTCTCCCTCTTGGTTGTAAAATAATAAACAAATTAAAAGAACTTATTGAAAACAGTCTCAGAAACAATGGATTTGAGAGGATATGTGTCGGGGACTGTCCGTATTACATTGATTTCATTGCTAACGAAATTAAATCCTATAAGGATTTACCTCAGAATTTTTACGATATAGATGGCAAAGGCAATTTTAGAATTCTCATGTTTACTGGTGACCGGGACAAACATAGAGATGAGTTGCTTAAGGGGATTTGTGATGTATTAACCGGCATTTCGTTGGAATACACATTTTTGGAAGCTGAAGGTGCCGTCTTTGTTGAGAAGCAAAAAGGAAACAAGAAGATTGTAGAATGCGGGTGCGGCTGTACAGGATATGATTCTGTAATAACCCTTTCAGAACAGAAGGATAATGAGGAAGAGCCTGCAGAGAAAAAGAAAGTAAAAACTCCCCAGATAACTACAATAAAAGCACTAAGCCATTTTCTGCAAATAGCTCCCCCAAAAACTTTAAAAACTTTAATTTTTGTGGGAGAGAAGGAGGAAGGTAAAACAGAACCGTTTTTGGTTTTGTTAAGAGGGGACAGATCATTAAATGAAAACAGGCTTAAAAAAGCCCTACCCCAGTATTGCAGTATAAGAATAGCTGATGAAGCAACTGTTCAAAAAGTTACGTCAGCACCCTTGGGTTTTGCTGGGCCTGTTGACCCCAAAATGGATGTAAAAATATATGCAGATTTAGAGGTAAAGACGATGAAGAACATGGTTACTGGAGCTAATGAGGAAGATTATCATTATATAAACGTCAATCTTGGAAGGGATATTGATGTCGATGAGTTTATGTTCTTACGAAATGTAGAACAGGGAGAGAAATGTATTAAGTGTGGAAAACCCATAAACATTAAACAGGGTGTTTTTTTAGCAGAGACGGATGAAACCACCGGTGTTTTACAATATACGGATGAGAAGGGAAATATTAAGACAGGTAGAGTTATTTCAATTGAAGTAAATACGCTTTTGTTATTAGAACAAATAATCAAACAATACAGCACTTCAAAACACGTGGTGAACCTACCTCGTGAACTTTCTCCCTATGATGTTGAAATAATAATGATAAAACCGAAAGATGCAAAACACATTGAAGCGGAACGCTTTTTAAGAAGTTCTCTAGAAAAACGAAAGTATGAAGTTTTAACAGACGATAGAGATATCAGCCCTGGTTCCAAGTTTAATGATGCTGATCTGCTTGGGATTCCCGTAAAGATAGTAATTGGTCCGCGTTCATTAAAAGCAAACAGGGGTGAGATCCGCTACGAAGATGATAAAGTGTTGGAGTTGGAAATAGAGAAAATACCTGATAAAATAAAAGATATAGTAACAACAAAAGCATAAAATAGAAATAGTTGAAGGATTTTAAAAACGATGATAGAATTAAACATTGTATCTATTTATCGCTGGGAGGTCCAGAATATGTTAGTAGTGGCGGTAATACCAGCTTATAATGAAGGTAAAACAATAGGAAATGTTATAAAGGTCGTTAAAGAGGTGGATTGTATAAAAGATATCATAGTAGTAAGTGATGGTTCAACAGATAATACGGTGGAAATATCAAAAAAGATGGGAGCAAAGGTAATAGAATTGAAGAAAAATTTGGGTAAAGGAGGGGCTTTAAAGGCTGGAATAGAAGAGGCAGATGGAGAAGTTATTCTCTTCCTAGATGCGGACCTTGTTGGTTTAAAAAAAGAACACATAATAAAACTCGTAAAGCCGGTGCTTGATAAAGAAGCTGATATGACAGTAGGTATATTTAATAAGGGAAGAATAGTAACTGATATAGCCCAAAAGATAGCTCCCTTTTTATCGGGGCAGAGGGCTGTATCCAAAAAAGTGCTTGATGATATATCAAATTTAGAAGTTGCGCGATATGGTGTAGAAATAGCTTTAACCAAGTATGTGGAAAATTCAAATTTGATTGTTAAGCAGATTGTGCTTGAAGATTTGACTCATATAATGAAGGAGGAAAAATTGGGTTTAATAAAAGGGTTTACTGCACGGATGAAAATGTATTTTGATATAATAAAATATATGTTAAAATCCTCTACATAGTTATCGGAAGAAATTATGGAATACAATCTGGGAACGATATTTGAGGTGTTTAAAAATGTTTTTAAGTGATAAAGATATACTTTTAAGGCTGATTCTAGCCGCAGTTTTGGGCGGAATAATTGGAATAGAGAGAGAAAGCTTAAACAGACCAGCCGGGTTTAGAACCCATATTTTGGTGTGTGTGGGTTCGGCTTTAACCATGCTGGTTTCTATTTCTATGGGAAAAAGTTTTGGTATAGGGGCAGACCCGGGCAGAATAGCCGCCCAGGTAATTAGTGGAATAGGTTTTTTGGGGGCAGGTACCATTATTAGAGAAGGAGCCAACATAAAAGGATTAACTACTGCAGCTAGTTTGTGGACGGTGGCAGCCATAGGCCTTGCAGCTGGAAGTGGTTATTACATGGGAGCCGTATTTACCACAGGTTTAGCTATTTTAACCCTGATCACCTTATCAAAAGTAGAAAACCTGGTGTTTAAAAAGAAGCACCATTTCATTATCAATATAATAATTAAAGATAAACCCGGTCAGCTGGGCAAAATAGGTACTGCCCTGGGGGAAATGGCCGTTAATATTAAAAATATAAGAATGTTTAGAGAAGAGAAAGGCCTCATAAGTCTTGAACTCTTAGTTCGTGTTCCTGTTAATGTTAATTTTAATAAAGTTATCAATAAATTGGCGGAAGTAGAAGGTGTAATTGACATTGATGCTTGAGCAGCGAAGGGAGGTTGTTAAGACATGCAAAATTTGCAGGATGAACTTTTAGAAATAGCAAACAAATATGTGAAAAAAGTGGCAATCGATCTGAAACACAGAAAATGTAAAGTGATGCTTGATAGAAGTGTGGAGCCTCAGGAAGCCCAAAAAATAAAGATTTGGTTAGCCGAAATGATCCCCACTGCAGAAGATATAATAGTTGTTGTTCCTGAAACTTCTAATAATAATATAGATAATATAGAGCAGAAATTGGAGTTGACCACCGAAAATCTCCAAAAGATCAAATCCTTTTTGGCTAAAAAATTTGGGACTATTCCGATATTAAAAACATGGTTGAAATCTCCACAATGGAAAGTATCGAATAATGAACTGGTGCTTTTTTTTAATAACCAGGTAATGGTAGATATTTTAAAAATCAAAAAAATAGACCAAAGATTGCAGGAGGAGATATCAAAATTTTTCCTCCAACCGGTTAAAATTACCTTCAAAATAGAAAAGGACCAGGTTGCATCATGTGAAAAATACGAAAATGAAGAAGCAGAAATAATAAAAATGGTTTTGAATGAGGGAGATGAGACTAAGAACAGTAATGATAGTGCTGGATCGGTAGTTATTATCGGTAAAAATTTTTCCAATTCTCCTGTTTTCATTAAGGATTGTTTAAACCTTGAAAATGAAGAAGTTATAGTGGCTGGAGAAATTATGGATTGGGAGACGAAGCAGCTGCGCAACAATAGAAAGCTTGTAACTGTGTCTATTACTGATTATACCAATTCAATATATTTAAAACTCTTCTACACACCTAACCAGAATTCACCTGATATAGAAAAGCAGCTTGAAAGAGGTATTACGATTAAAGTTAGAGGTAGAATTGAATTCGATGCTTTTATAAAGGATAAGGTGATAATACCCAGGGATATTGTGAAAACCGAGCGGGTGCAGCGCCTTGATAAAGCTGAGAAAAAACGTGTGGAACTGCATCTGCATACACAGATGAGTGCTATGGATGCTACTAATTCTCCGGCGGATTACATAAAAAAAGCATCTGAATGGGGCCATAAAGCCATTGCTATTACTGATCATGGTGTAGTCCAAAGCTTTCCTGAAGCATACTTGGCAGGTAAGGATTATGGCATCAAAATAATATATGGTGTGGAAGGATATCTCATTGATGATTGTGTGGAAATAGTTGAACATCCCCCTGAGGAAGAAATAGATGATGTTAGCTTTGTGGTATTTGATACTGAAACCACCGGTTTGTCACCATTAAATGAGGAAATAATAGAAATCGGTGCGGTGAAAATAAAGGCTGGGGATGTGGTTGACAGGTTTTCATCTTTAGTAAAATGCAGCAAAGATGTTCCATATCACATAACAAAACTGACGGGAATCACCAATGATATGGTAAAAAATGCTCCTCCCTTAGAAAAAGTAATGAACGAATTCAGAGATTTTTGTGAAGGCAGTGTGCTGGTTGCTCACAATGCTAAGTTTGATATGGGGTTTGTTAATAAAAGCTGTGCACATCTGGGTATTAAAATCAACAGAAGTGTGCTGGATACTCTGCTGCTGGCAAGAGCCCTTTTCCCCAACATGAAGAATTACAAACTCAGCACTTTGTGCAAGTATTTTAACATAAGGCTGGTTAATCACCACAGGGCTGTGGATGACGCTGAAGCGACGGCTAAACTGTTTATTAGAATGCTTAATGCAGTGCAAGATAAAGGAATACACACCTTAAAGCAAATCAACAAATTGTCCCAAAACATAGATTTCACCTCACTAAAACCTTATCATGTAATTGTTTTAGCCAAAAACCAGCATGGGTTGAAGAGTCTGTATAAACTGGTATCTGAATCTCACATAAACTATTTTTACAGAACACCCAGGATTCCCAGAAGAATGCTGGATGAACACAGAGAAAATCTTATAATCGGTTCCGCGTGTGAATCTGGAGAGGTGTTTTCTGCAATTCTAAGTGGTAAAGAAGAAGAAGAGCTAAAAGACATCTGTAAGTTTTACGATTTTCTAGAAGTTCAGCCACTGGAAAACAACAGATTTCTTATAGAAAAAGGTTTAGTAAAAAACAGAGAAGAATTAAAAAACATAAACAGGAAATTAGTCCAAATAGGGAAAGAGCTCGATATACCTGTAGTTGCAACGGGAGATGTCCACTTCCTGGATCCGGAACACAGTGTCTTTAGAAAGATTCTTTTGCACAACAAGGGTTATGAAGATATAGAAACACAGCCTCCTCTCTACTTTAGAACAACAGATGAAATGCTGGAAGAATTTTCATATTTAGGCAGACAAAAGGCAGAGGAGATTGTGGTGGTAAATTCCAACAAAATTGCAGATATGATAGAAGAAATTCAACCCATACCTGATAAGCTCTATGCCCCTAAAATAGAAGGAGCAGATGAGTTTATAAGAGAATTGACTTATTCAAAGGCCAGGGAAATTTATGGTTCACCTCTACCGGATATCATTGAAAAAAGATTAAAAAAAGAGCTGGATGCAATTATAGGAAACGGGTTTGCTGTAATTTATTATATTTCCCATAAACTTGTTAAAAAATCCCTGGATGATGGATATCTGGTTGGGTCAAGAGGTTCTGTTGGTTCCTCCTTCGTAGCAACCATGTGTGGAATAACGGAGGTTAACCCACTGCCTCCACATTACGTGTGTCTCAATTGTAAACACAGCATTTTCGATGTTGACCATTCAAAGTATGGGGTTGGCCCTGATCTACCGGATAAAATCTGTCCCCGGTGCGGTAAAAAGATGAAAAAAGATGGTTACAATATACCTTTTGAAGTGTTCATGGGTTTTAAAGGAGATAAAGTTCCTGATATTGACCTTAATTTTTCGGGTGATTATCAACCTAAAGCTCATAAATATACTGAAAAGCTGTTTGGAAAAGATTATGTTTTTAGAGCAGGAACTATCGGAACTGTAGCTGAGAAGACTGCTTTCGGTTTTGTTAAAGGATATGTTGAAGACAAGAAGCTTGCTGTACATAAGGCTGAACTAGATAGATTGACTAAAGGGTGCACCGGTGCTAAAAGGACAACAGGTCAGCATCCTGGGGGGCTCATGGTAGTTCCCAAAGACAAGGAAGTGTATGATTTTACTCCTATACAATACCCTGCAAATGATAAGAGTTCTGGTGTAATCACCACTCATTTTGATTACCATGCTATAAGCAGCAGGTTGTTAAAGCTGGATATTCTCGGGCATGATGATCCAACAGTTCTGAAAATGCTGGAAGACCTTACAGGAATTTCTCCCCAAACGATTCCCCTGGATGATGATAAGACACTTGGAATCTTTAGCAGTGCCGAACCTCTAGGGCTTGATGATGAAACGCATAAAGTGGGAACTTTGGGGGTACCAGAATTTGGGACCAATTTTGTAAGACAGATGTTGATTGAAACAAAACCCAAAACTTTTGAAGAATTGATCAGGATTAGTGGCTTGTCTCACGGCACAGATGTGTGGCTGAACAATGCTCAGGATTTGATCAAACAGGGTGTTGCAAATCTGTCTGAAGTGATAGCAACCAGAGACGATATTATGACCTATTTAATAAACAAGGGAGTTGAACCTAGGAGAGCCTTCTTCATAATGGAGAGAGTAAGAAAAGGTAAGGGGCTTGAGGAAGAGGATATACAGGTTATGAAAGCTTCAAATGTACCTGATTGGTATATAGAATCCTGTCAGAAGATAAAGTATATGTTTCCAAAAGCCCATGCTGTAGCATATGTTATTATGGCCTTTAGAATTGCCTTTTTCAAGGTTCATTATCCGGAAGCGTTTTATGCTGCTTACTTTACCGTTAAGGCTGAAGACTTTGATGCCGATTTGATTTTGAGGGGCCCAAGAGTTATCAAGGAAAAAATCGATAAGATTCAAAAATCGGGTTCCAAAGCAACATCCAAGGAGAAGAATCTTTTAACTGTTCTAGAGGTGGCTCTAGAAATGTACATGCGGGGTCTGAAGTTTGTTCCCGTAGATTTGTATAAATCCCACTATAAGGTTTTTAAAATTACGGAAAATGGCCTGCTTCCTCCTTTCATTTCTTTGCAGGGAGTAGGAGAGAGAGCTGCCAGGAACATTTTCGAAAGTCGAAAAAAAAGCAAATTTTTGTCCATTGAAGACTTACAGACGAGAGCAAAGCTAACTCGAACTGTAATAAATGTGTTGAAGGAACACGGGTGTCTGCATGGTCTTCAAGAAACAAACCAACTATCCTTCTTTAATCTTGCAAAGCAGGATGTCATGTGATATAATATGTTCGAGTTTATGAGCAACATGAGAGAGCTTTGTATAAAATGAGTGGGGAAAGCCCACTCATTCATATTTATTTGGGCGCTTGTGTTGTATGGGTTCAGCAAAAAAAAATAAAAATAATAAGAAGGAGGTAATTTCCCAAATGGGTCATTCCATAACTGAGAGGGTCAGGAAAATTGCCGAACCGATAATTGATCAGTTAAATTATGACCTGGTTGATATGGAATACAAAAAAGAAGGACCCAACTGGTACCTGAGATTTTTCATTGACAAACCAGGAGGAGTAACAATACAAGATTGCCAGATCGTAAGTGAAAAAGTAGGAGAAGAACTTGACAAGCATGATCCTATTCCCAACAGCTATTATTTAGAAGTATCTTCTCCTGGTATTGACAGACCTCTAAAAACCGAGAAAGATTTTAAAAGACATCAAGGGGAAGAAGTCGAAGTAAAAACATATGAGCGAATCAATGGAAGGAAAAAATTTAAAGCAACCATCAAAGGTTTTCAAAACGGGAATGTGGTGCTGAGTGTTGATGGTAAGACAGTTGAAATACCTTTAGAAAAAATCGCTTTAGCCAAGCTGGCTGTTGAATTCTAATTATGGGAGGAAACCATGATGAATGTTGAGTTTATAGAAGCCCTTGATCAAATAGAAAAAGAAAAGGGAATATCCAAAGAGACTCTTATAGAAGCAATAGAAGCAGCTTTGAAATCGGCTTACAAGAAAAATTTTGGTTCTGCTCAGAACGTTAAAATAAAAATTGATGGAGATACAGGTGAAGTCAAGGTTTTTGCTCAAAAAAAAGTTGTAGAAGAGGTAAACAATGACCTGCTTGAAATCAGTCTGGAGGAAGCCAAACAGATTAATAAAAAATATCAGGTAGGTGATGTGATAGAAATAGAAGTAACCCCGAAGAGGTTTGGGAGAATCGCAGCTCAAACAGCCAAACAGGTTGTGGTGCAGCGAATAAGGGAGGCAGAAAGAAACATTATTTATAATGAGTTCGCCGGAAGAGAAACTGATATTGTAACAGGCTTAGTCCAGAGAATTGTGAACAACCATGTGTTTATAGATCTGGGGAAAACCGAAGCTATTCTGGCTCCCTCAGAGCAAATGCCGAATGAAGATTGCAAACAGGGAGAGAGAATTAAAACTTATATTTTAGAAGTCAAAAAAACAACGAAAGGTCCTCAAATCCTTGTTTCAAGGACCCATCCTGGTCTTGTAAAGCGTTTATTCGAGCTGGAAGTGCCGGAAATCCATGAAGGAATTGTGGAAATAAAAGCAATCGCCAGGGAAGCGGGTTCAAGGACAAAAATTGCTGTTTATTCTAGAGATGAGAACGTTGATCCGGTGGGGGCATGTGTTGGCCCTAAAGGAGCAAGGGTTCAGGCGGTTGTTAATGAATTGAAAGGAGAAAAAATAGATGTTATCAAATGGAGCAAAAATCCAGAGGAGTTTATTGCCAATACTCTAAGTCCCGCAAAGGTGTTAAGAGTTTATGCTGGCAAGGAACAAAAAGTGGCTAAAGTTATAGTTGAGGATTATCAGCTTTCTCTTGCGATAGGAAAAGAAGGGCAAAATGCAAGATTGGCTGCTAAGCTGACGGGCTGGAAAATAGATATAAAGAGCAAATCTCAGATTGATGACGAGGTTTTAAAAAATGATGCCGATGATGCAATAACAGATGATGCGATAGATGTTTTGGAAGAAACGGATAAAATTTTGTAGGAGGGGAGACGAAAATGAGAAAAAGAAAGAAAAAAATACCCATGAGAAAGTGTGTCGGGTGCAATGAGGTTAAAGAAAAACGGAAGCTGATACGAGTCGTTCGAACACCTGAAAAAGAAGTTTTGATTGATCGGACTGGTAAAAAATCAGGGAGAGGAGTTTATATCTGTCCTTCTGTAGAATGCCTGGAAGCTGCGGTAAAGGCCAAACGTCTGGAAAAGTCTTTAAATACTGAAATTGATGATGAGTTAATACAAAAACTGCGCGAGGAAGTAGAAAAGAATGAACAGGGAGAGTAAAATATATTCTTTTATAGGTCTTCTGCAAAAAGGGGGAATCATTAAATCAGGTTCTATTCAGTGTGAATTATCCATAAAAAAAAGAGAGGCCCATTTGGTATTGCTGGCAGAAGATGCATCACAATACACAAAAGAGTTTTTCATTGATTTGTGCCAGAGACATAAAATTAATTGGGTTGTGTTTGGTGAAAAAACAAAGCTGGGGAAAGCCATCGGTAAAAATGTAAGGGCAGTAATCGCTGTTTTAGAGAAAGAACCATCGAAGAAATTGCAAAGCATGGTAATGGGCTGAAAATCGGGGGTGAACAAATTGAGTAAAATACGTGTGTATAAGCTTGCAGAAAAGCTGGGTGTTTCAAGCAAAAAATTGTTAGGAATATTGCAGGAGCTGAATATCAATGTTTCAAACCACATGAGCACATTAGATGAAGAAACGGTAGAACTGGTTAAAGAATTTGTTCGTGAAGAAAAAGAAAAAGAAAACCGACCTGAGATGAAATCCAGTAAAGAGGATGATAGAATATCTTTACCGGAGAAGATTTCTGTTAAAAAGCTGGCGGAAGAGTTGGGAGTGGAAGCTTCTCAAATCTTGAAACACTTGATGAATTTGGGTGTAATGGCACATATAAACAAAGAGATAAATTTTGATACTGCAGAACTAATAGCAGAGGAATTAGGCTTCAAGGTTAAAAAACAGAAAGATGCGGATGGAGTACAGGAGGAACCTAATGTTGTTCATTACGATGAAGAAGATTCACAGAATTTAAAACAGAGGCCTCCAATAGTAACTGTTATGGGACATGTAGATCATGGAAAAACCTCTTTACTGGATGCTATCAGGCAGGCGAACATAGCAGCACAGGAAGCTGGGGGGATAACACAGCATATTGGAGCTTATCAGGTTGAAATTGAGGGCAAAAAAGTTGTTTTTATAGATACACCGGGTCATGAAGCCTTTACTACTTTGAGAGCGAGAGGAGCAAAAGTGACGGATATAGCGGTGCTGGTTGTTGCAGCTGACGATGGTGTTAAGCCTCAGACTATAGAAGCAATCAACCATGCAAAAGCAGCAAACATTCCAATTATAGTTGCAATAAATAAAATCGATAAAGATAATGCTAATCCCGAAATGGTTAAACAGCAGTTAACGGAATATGGTCTGGTTCCGGAAGAGTGGGGCGGAGATACGATTTGTGTAGCCGTTTCTGCTCTAAAGAAAAAAGGCCTTGACACTTTGCTGGAAATGATTCTTCTGGTAGCAGAAATGCAGGAATTAAAAGCAGATCCCGACAGACCTGCTGCGGGGACTATTATAGAGGCTAAGCTTGATAAGGGGAGGGGCCCGGTAGCTACGGTTATTGTTCAAAAAGGAACCCTTCATGTAGGTGATCCCATTGTTGCAGGTACTGCCCATGGAAAAGTAAGGGCTATAATAGATGATAAGGGTAGAAGGATAAAAAAAGCGGGTCCATCTACACCTATAGAGGTTCTAGGGCTTTCCGATATTCCTAATGCGGGAGATTTGCTCTACAAAGTTACAGATGAAAAGGAAGCCAGACAAATTGCTGAAAAGAGAAAAGAAAAACAAAGAGAAAGTGAGTTACAGAAAACTTCACACAAAGTTTCCCTTGATGAACTTTTCAACAAGATAAAAGAAGGCCAAAAAGTCGATTTGAATATCATAATAAAAGCTGATACCCAGGGATCTGTAGAGGCTTTGAAACATGCTCTGGAAAAACTAACCAGCAAAGAAGTTGAAGTAAAGGTAATTCATGGTGGTGTGGGAGCAGTAACAGAAACTGATATAATGCTAGCTGCAGCTTCAAATGCCGTTATAATAGGGTTTAATGTAAGACCGGAAGTGAATGCAAGGAAAGTTGCAGAAAAAGAAAAAGTAGATGTACGGACCTATAGAATAATTTATGAAGCTACCGATGATATCAAAGCTGCAATGAAAGGTATGCTTGAACCCGAATACAGAGAAAAAGTCATTGGCAGACTGGAAGTCAGAGCTACTTTCAAGGTTCCTGGTGTTGGTGTGGTAGCAGGATGCTATGTTTTAGATGGCAAGGTTACGCGGAAATCCAAGATAAGGGTTTTGAGAGATAGTGTCATTGTCCATGAAGGATCGATAGCTTCTCTCAAGCGTTTTAAGGATGATGTAAGAGAAGTTTCAGAAGGATATGAGTGTGGAGTTGGTATAGAAAACTTTAATGATGTAAAAGAGGGAGATGTTTTAGAAGCATATATAATAGAAGAAGTTGAACGAAGTTAATTCTCAGGAGGTAGAAGATCATGACTTACAGCAGAGCTGATAGGGTTGCCAGGTTGATGAAAGAAGAGTTAAGCAAGATTATTAGAAATGAGATAAAAGACCCCAGGATAAAAGGCATCTATTCAATCACCAAAGTCGAATTATCAAATGACCTCCGACACGCAAGTGTATACATTAGTGTTATGGGTAATGAAGAAGAAAAAGCTTTGTTTTTCAAAGGTCTCGAAAAGGCTAGAGGTTTTATTAGAAAAATGATAGGAGGGCGTATAAGGTTAAGGCATACGCCGGAGATTGTGTTTAAAGCTGATGATTCCATAGAGCACGGTGTAAAGATATCTACCCTTTTAAAACAAATCAGAGAAGGGAATGAATAGTGGAAAATGGTTTCCCGGGAATTCTGGAACACAGTGAAAACAAACACAAAATTTCTTGTTATTTCACACATTTTTCCAGATGGAGATGCAGTAGGTTCACTGCTTGCTACGGGGATGGTTTTAAAAACCATGGGCAAAAAAACAACAATGGTTATCATGGATAAAACACCTGAATGTTTTGATTTCCTTCCCGGTATCAATGAAGTGAAAAGAGGTTTTGATGGTGTTTTTGATTGTGTTATTGTTTTAGACTGCAGTGATGTTGATAGGATTGGTATAAAAGCGAACTTGAAAACAATTGGCAGGATTATTGTTAATATTGATCATCATCCTGGGAACACATACTTTGGTGATGTAAACATCGTTGACCCTAGTGCTTCCTCTGTTGGTGAAATTTTGTATAAACTTTTTAAAGAGTTGGAAATCCAGTTTGATACCTGTTTAGGGGAATGTATATTTACTTCCATTGCGACGGATACGGGATCTTTTAAGTATTCCAACACAACCCCAGATTGTATGAGGATCTGCTCGGAACTCATAGGTGTAGGAGTCAGACCTGAAAGGGTATCAAGATTTGTTTTTGAAACGAAGGCAATAAAGAGCCTTCAGTTGTTGCAAAAAGCTTTAAGCAGCCTTAAAATAGGAAAAGATGGATTGTATGCATGGATGGAAGTACCTTTAAAAATCCAGACAGAATTAAAAGTCGACGATGAGGATTTTGAAGGAATTATCAATTACGCCAGACAAATAAAAGGAGTAGAAGTAGGTATATTATTCAGAGAAATGGATAAGGGTGTCAAAATCAGCTTTCGCTCCAATGACTGGTTTGATGTGGGGAAATTAGCCAGGGAATTGGGTGGAGGTGGACATACGAGAGCTTCAGGATGTATAGTCGAGGGGAAATACGATGTTATTAAAAAAAGAGTTTTAGATAAAATAAGGACAAAACTGAGTCAAAAAGGGCTGAGAGATGATGGAAATAAATGGCATACTAAACATTCTTAAACCTCCGGGTATGACTTCTCATGATGTTGTTGAGGTAGTTAGGGATTTGCTTAAGATAAAACAAGTAGGCCATACTGGTACACTGGACCCTGGAGCTTCAGGGGTTTTGGTTTTGTGTGTAGGAAAAGCAACAAAACTGACCAGGTATATAGTAGAAGGAAAAAAGGTTTATAGAGCAGAAATAACCTTTGGGGTTTCAACAGATACATATGACAACTATGGAAAAATAGTGAAGACTAAAAAAGCGGATGTCAGCAAGATTGAACTGATTAAAATTCTCAAAAAATACATAGGAGAAGTGTATCAAATACCACCCATGACATCGGCTTTAAAACACAAAGGCAAAAGACTGTACGAATTGGCAAGAAAGGGAATAAAGGTTGATGTAAAAAAAAGGAAAATCAGGATTTATGGTATTGATTTAATTGAATTCTCCCCTCCGGATAGAGCTTTGATTGAAGTAGAATGTTCAAAGGGGACATATATAAGGAGCTTGTGCAATGATATAGGTGAAGCGGTAGGATGCGGTGCGCACATGAGTTTCCTTGTAAGAAAAAGGGTGGGGCCTTTTCTTCTCAAAGACAGCATTACCCTTACAGAGCTTGAGACAGCAGTAAAAAGCAACATTCTACATTTATTTGTTTTGCCCCTTGATTATCCCTTAAAGGATTATCCTGCTGTAAATATAACCGATGAGAAAATTATAAAAAGGATAAAAAACGGAAACCCTATTAAAACTTTTAATTACGATAATGAAAAAAACAGCAGCTTGGTTCGAATATATTTTGACGACTGTTTTGCCGCAATTGGTTCAATAAAAACTTATGGAAAGGAAACCACCATAAAACCTGTTAATGTTTTTGTATAAAATTATCGGGGAGAGAAAGACATGAAAATCGTAAAAGACATCAATGAGTTCAATATAGACACAAATACTTCAGTAGCCCTGGGGAACTTCGATGGATTACATATAGGTCACAAGGAACTCATAAAAACATTAGTTGCTGAAAGTAAAAATAATTCCACTAAAAGCCTTGTATTTACTTTCCATCCCCATCCCCTTAAGATACTAGCTCCTGAGAAGGCTCCCCAAACAATAACTTCTTTAAAAGAAAAAATACAATTAATTAAAAACCTGAATGTTGATATATTGGCTTTAATAACCTTTACTCATTCCTTCTCTAAGATCACTCCCAAAAAGTTTATAGATGATTTATTGATAAAAAAGCTTAAAGCAAAACTGGTAGTAGTAGGATACAACTTCACCTTTGGTTTTAATGCTGAAGGAACGACTGTTTATCTAAAAAAACAAAAGAAAGAGAAAAACCTAGATGTTATCGTAGTTCCACCCGTAAAATACAAGGGGAAAGTGGTTAGCAGCACATATATCAGGAAGTTGATAGTGGATGGGGAAATAGAGCTGGCAAATTGTTTGCTGGGTCACCCTTATACAATAGAAGGCAAAGTGGTTTTAGGAAAAGGATTGGGGAAAAAACTAGGGTTCCCCACGGCAAATATAAAATACAATCCCGAAAAAATATTGCCAAAATTTGGCGTTTATGTTGTGGGAGTAAAGGTAAAAAATAAATATTACAAAGGAGTCGTAAACATCGGGAAAAATCCAACTGTAAGCTCTCGTAAAATTAACGTTGAAGTGTATATTCTCGATTTCGATGAAACCATATATGGAGAAAACATTAAAATTCTATTTTATAAGCATTTGAGAGATGAAAAAAAATTTGATTCTTTCGATGAATTAAAAGCCAGAATAATGGAAGATGTAAACATAGCTGAAAACTTCTTCCACTATAATTCGAATAATATAGATAACAGAGTGAATTTATTTACAAATTGGGGCTAGTATGTTAAAATTATTCCTAGCAAAGAGTAAGACCTTTACGGATTGAACAGATAGTAGTGAACCGTAAGCTCAGATTATCGATTCACCAACGGTTTTCTTGGCTTACGGGGATACAAAGAAGGAGGTGAGTTTTAATGACATTAACCAGTGAACAAAAACAGGAGATAGTAAAAAGATACGGTTTACATGAAAGTGATACCGGCTCTCCGGAGGTGCAAATTGCTATATTAACAGAAAGGATTAATCACCTTACTGAGCATTTAAAACAGCATAAAAAAGACCATCATTCTAGAAGAGGCTTGCTGAAAATGGTAGGGAAAAGGAGAGGCCTACTTAATTATTTAAAGAAAAAAGATATAGGGCGCTACAGGAACATTGTGGCCCAACTGGGTTTAAGAAAATAAAGGTTAGAGCGGGTCTTCCCGCTCTTCATTTTTAAAATTCCGGGAAATTGGATTGCCCAGTTTGATTTTAGAAAGGAGGTTTAAAGTGTTATTAGAAGTAAAAAGTTTCAAATACGACTTCGCCGGTAGGACTCTTGAGATACAGACCCAGAAACTGGCACAACAAGCAAATGGTGCTGTATTGGTTAAATATGGAGACACAGCCGTTTTGGTAACTACTGTTGCATCCGATGAGCCTCGAGAAGGCATTGATTTTTTCCCGTTAACGGTAGACTATGAAGAAAGGCTGTATGCAGTAGGGAAAATACCCGGAGGTTTCATCAAAAGGGAAGGCAAACCCAGTGAAAAAGCCATCTTATCTGCAAGATTGATTGATAGGCCGATCAGGCCCCTTTTCCCGGAAGGTTTCAGAAATGACGTTCAGATAATAGCAACTGTAATGTCTGTTGATCAGGATAATTTGCCGGAACTAGCAGCAATGATTGGAGCATCGGCTGCCTTAACAATTTCTGATATACCTTTTAAAGGCCCTATTGGAGCAGTTTCTGTTGGATTGATTGATGGAAAACCTGTGCTCAATCCAGATGTAAAACAAAGGGAACAGAGCAAATTAAAACTGTTCGTGGCAGGAACAAAAGAGGCTATATTGATGGTGGAAGCTGGAGCTGATGAAGTGTCAGAAGAGGATATGCTGAGAGCTATAATGTTTAGTCACCAGGAGATCAAAAAACTCATAGAATTTCAAGAACAGATTGCAGCTGAAATTGGTAAGGAAAAGATGGAAGTTCATCTACACGAAATAGATCCAGAGCTGGAGAGGTCAGTAAGGGAATTTGCCACAAATAAGCTGATAGAAGCGATTCAAACACCAGACAAGTTAGAAAGGGAAGAAAACATCGAGCTCGTTACTAAAGAAACGCTGGAACATTTTTCTCAGCTGGATCCGGATGAAGAAAAAAGCAAAGATGTAAAAGAGATTTTAAGCAAAATACTGAAAGAAAATGTCAGGAAAATGATTATTGAGAAAGGCATAAGACCGGATGGTCGAAAACCTGATGAAATAAGACCTATCCATGTTGAAGTTGGAATTTTACCCAGAACCCATGGTTCGGGATTGTTTACTAGAGGTCAGACACAGGTTCTAACGATTGCCACTCTTGGTGCGGTTGGTGATGTCCAGATACTGGATGGATTGGGTTTAGAAGAATTCAAACGCTACATGCATCATTACAATTTCCCACCCTTCAGCGTAGGAGAGACCAGATTTTTGCGAGGGCCGGGCAGGAGGGAAATAGGTCATGGGGCACTAGCTGAGAGGGCTCTTGAACCCGTGATCCCTTCAGAAGATGAGTTTCCTTATACAATAAGATTGGTCTCTGAGGTGTTGAGTTCCAATGGATCTACTTCTATGGCCAGTGTATGTGGAAGCACATTAGCATTAATGGATGCAGGGGTACCTATTAGAAAACCCGTTGCCGGGATTGCTATGGGGCTCATAAAAGAAAGAGAAAATGTTGCAATTCTTACAGATATTCAGGGTATCGAGGATTTCCTCGGAGATATGGATTTTAAAGTTGCTGGAACAGTGGATGGGATAACTTCTATTCAGATGGATATAAAAATAGAGGGCATAACGGAAGATGTATTGCGAAGAGCTCTAAAACAGGCAAGAGAAGCCAGATTGTTTATACTCGATAAAATGAAGGGAGTCCTTGCGGAACCGAGACCTGAGTTATCTCCATATGCTCCCAGGATAATTTCTACGAAAGTAGATCCCGAGAAAATCAGGGATGTTATCGGTCCTGGTGGTAAGACGATCAATAAGATAATTTCAGAGACAGGAGTCAAAATAGACATTGAGGATGACGGAAGAATCTTTATAGCTGCTGAAAACGAAGAATCCGGCAAAAAAGCTGTTGAAATGATCAAAAAAATAACTAAGGATGTTAAAGTTGGTGAAATATACATGGGTAAAGTTTTAAGAACTACGGATTTCGGTGCTTTTGTAGAAATTCTACCGGGGAAAGAAGGTCTAGTGCATATTTCGAAGCTTGAAAAAGGCAGGGTAAAACGCGTAGAAGATGTGGTAAATGTTGGAGATAACATTCTAGTGAAAGTAACAGATATTGACAGCCAGGGCAGGATAAACTTATCCCGCAAAGATGCAGTGATGGAAATCAATGGAGAACCTAAGGATGATTACAGATCCAATAACAAGAGAAGAAGACGAAGAAAAACATAAACCGAAATGGTTTATGTTTTTTGGTTTTTCTCCATTTTAGTTGAGTTAAATGCCATGTAAACCTAATCCGGTCAATAGTT
>DFNM01000263.1 GCA_002376045.1 Firmicutes bacterium UBA3567 | reverse complement strand
GCATGACATTTAACTCAACTAAAATGGATAAGAACCAAAAATTTTTAGGAGGACAAATGGCCTTACAATGGTTACCCTTGCCTTTGACTAATGGTTCCCACTGCCAAGCCCATATCGGACTTTCACCGCCAAGCTACCGCCCATGCCGGGCGCACCAAAAAATCCCGGGAAAATTATTTCCCGGGAAAGCTTTTATCTTTTTACTCCTAATACCACAGGATGACCGTTTATATTCCATTCTTTTGAATAGCTGTCTGCCACAGGCTTGTTCTTTTCGACATGCTGGGTTAAAGTTTCCTGTACAATGGTATCACCAAAGTGCCCCATGACTTCATCTATAGTCTCGTCACCGTGATAATAAAGGGTTATCTTGTCTTCCACCTCAAATCCCGCTTCTTTACGCATGTTCTGTATCTTGCTGATTAACTCCCTGGCCATGCCTTCCAGTTTCAGCTCTTTTGTAATGGTGGTATTAAGGATTACATAATAACCATTTTCAGCCTCAACATGGTATCCTTCCCTGCTTTCTGCCCTGATATCCAGTTCGTTTTCATGAATTTCGACCTGCTGACCATCTATATCCAGAACTGCCTTTTTGTTTTTATCTATCTGAGCTTTGATTTGTGAGGCATCGCTTTCAGAGAGAGCTCTGGCTATTTTCCCCATCAGCTTGCCGTGTTTCGGTCCAAGGAGGTCGTACCTGGGTTTGATTTTGTATAACATGAAAGCCTCAATACTATCGGCAAACCTGACTTGTTTTATGTTGAGTTCACCTTTTATCAGCTGTTTCAAATCTTCCTGTTCCAGAATAAACCTTTCCCTCTGGGTTTTAACCTTGACATACATTTCTGACAGGGGCTGCCTGTTTTTAATCCGGGCAGCGTTTCTTGCAGTTCTACCCATGTTCACGATTTTTCTAACAATGGTCATCTTTTCTTCCAGTTCTTCATCTATTAAACTTTCATTAACCTCCGGGTAATCGCACAGATGAACACTTTCTGGAGCATCAGGGTTAACGGACCTAACGAGGTTCTGGTAAATTTCTTCTACAATAAAAGGTGTAAAGGGCGCTATCAGTTTTATCAAATCAACCAGGACCTCATAAAGGGTCAGGTATGCAGCAATTTTGTCATCGTCCATCTCGCCTTTCCAGTAACGCTGGCGGCATCTCCTTACATACCAGTTGCTCAAATCATCCACAAAAGCGTCTATTTCCCGTGCTGCATTGGTAATATCATACTGGTCAAGGCGGTTACGGACATATTTCGTTAAGCTGTTAAATCTGGAAATGAGCCACCTATCGATTTCCGCTCTCTTTGACACTTCGAGATTGTATTCCAGAGGATTAAAGTTGTCTATTGTTGCATAAAGGGTAAAAAAGGAGTAAACATTCCAAATTGTATTCAGAAATCTACGTTGAGCTTCACTGACAGCTTCTTCGTAAAACCTGCTTGGATTCCATGGTGGGCTGGAAACGAAAAAGTACCATCTCATGGCATCAGCGCCCTGCTTGTTCAAAACAATCCATGGGTCCAGAACATTTCCTTTGTGTTTGCTCATTTTGAGTCCGTCTTTATCAAGGACATGGCCCAAAACAAGGCAGTTCTTGAAACATTGTTCCTCGAACAGCAGTGTTGCAATAACATGCAAACTATAAAACCAGCCTCTAGTCTGGTCAATGGCTTCACTTATAAAATCTGCGGGAAAGCTTTCTTCGAAAACTTCCCAGTTTTCAAAGGGATAATGGAACTGGGCAAAAGGCATGGAACCAGAATCAAACCAGCAGTCAATGACTTCTGGTACCCTTTCCATTACCCCACTGCATTTGGGACACCTGAGCTTTACTTCATCAATGTAGGGGCGATGTAGTTCTATGTCTTCAGGCACATCTTCCACAGCCATTTCGCGGAGCTCATTTATGCCGCCCACGGCATGTTCGTATTTACATTTCTTACACACCCATATATTCAGAGGCGTGCCCCAGTATCGTTCACGACTCAAACACCAGTCAATAACATTTTCCAGGAAGTTCCCAAATCTTCCATCTTTCAGGTGTGCAGGATACCAGTTGATTTTCTGGTTGTTCTCCAGCAGCTTATCCTTCACAGCAGTTGTTTTTACAAACCAGCTCCCCCTTGCATAATAGAGAAGGGGAGTATCACATCTCCAGCAGAATGGATAGGTGTGAACATAATCTTCTACTTTGTATAACAGATTTCTTTTTTCAAGGTTTTTAATGATATCCTCATCGGCTTCCTTAACAAACTTCCCTTTGAAAAGTTCCGCTTCTTCTGTAAACTTTCCTTCCGGGTCTACAGGCTGGAATACCGGTAGACCATATTTCTTACCGATTCGAGAATCGTCCTCACCAAAAGCCGGTGCAATGTGTACGATTCCTGTTCCTTCCTTCAATGAAACAAAATCCCCGGAAACCACATAAAAGGCTTCACCAGAAAAATTCCCGAAATCAAAAAGGGGTTTATACCTTTTACTCTGGAGGTTCTTACCCTTGAATACTTCTATTATTTCATAATCTCCCTCAAGGACTTTTTCAAATAGCTCCTTTGCCAGAATCAACTTCCCTCCCTTGTGTTTCACAAGGGCATAGTCAAAATCCTCACCCACAGCAAGAGCCACATTAGACGGCAAAGTCCATGGAGTTGTTGTCCAGGCAAGGAAAAAAGTGTCTTCCTCACCTTCCAGCAGGAATTTTACGTAAATCGAGGGTTCTTTAATTTCTTTATAACCTTGAGCCACTTCATGACTTGAAAGAGATGTTCCACAGCGCGGACAGTAGGGAACAACTTTATGGCCCCTGTAAAGCAAACCCTTTTCCCAAATTTTCTTCAGAGCCCACCATACAGATTCAATGTAGTAGTTTTTATATGTGATATACGGGTTGTCCATATCGATCCAAAACCCTACCCGCTCACTCATCTTTTTCCATTCCTGTTCATAGGTGAAAACACTTTCTTTACACTTCTTGATAAACTTTTCTACTCCATATTTCTCTATGTCGGGTTTTCCGCTTATACCCAGTTCTTTCTCCACCTCAAGTTCTACAGGCAATCCATGAGTATCCCATCCACCTTTTCGCACAACTTTGTAGCCGCACATGGTCTTGTAACGTGGAATAAAATCCTTCACAACCCGGGTAAGCACATGACCGGCATGGGGCTTACCGTTCGCTGTGGGAGGACCCTCATAAAACACAAAAGTTTCTGAACCTTCACGATTGGCTATGCTCTTTCTGAAGATGTTTTTTTCTTTCCAGAAGTTTAAAATTTTTTCTTCAATCGGAACGAAATCCATGGTGGGTTCAACTTTTTTAAACATCCACATACCTCCTTTTTATAAACAATAAACCCCGTCCCGAAAAAGGGACGAGGTTTAACTCGCGGTACCACCCTAATTGACCATAAAAATGGCCCCCTCAGGTTGTGTCTTTTAACGGGAACATCCCGGCACAGCTTACTCTGGTTTCAGCCTGCTGCTCAGGGGTGATTTTCTATAAACTTCGGATATCAGGATCCCACCGTCCCCGACTCTCTTGAATCCGATGGTTTATATACTCTTCCCCGTCATAGCATTTTTTACTGTATTCTCTTCAAATATTAGCACATCTAAAGGGAACAGTCAAGCTCTTAGCTGATTATCCGATTATACCCCAAAGCCTTCAACACATTCTTTATTTTCACCAGTTCAGCCTCACCGGGTGGGTTTAAGGGAAGTTTCAACTCTCCCAGCTCCCACCCCAGCAGATTCATTGCCGTTTTAACGGGAATTGGATTTGTTGTAACAAACATCACTTTGAATAACGGGAAAAGCTCTGCATGAATTTCCGAAGCTTTTTGGGTTTCCCCCCGTTCATAGGCAAGAATCATCTCCTTGATTTGTGAACCTGCTATGTGAGAAGCCACGCTAACGACACCCTTGCCCCCGAGAGCCAGTATGGGTAAAGTCAGGCTGTCATCCCCACTGTAAACTTCAAAATCCTTGGGTTTATTGGCTATGATGGCCGAAACCTGATCTAGATTACCGCTGGCTTCTTTTACGGCTATAATGTTGTCTATTTGTGCCAGCTTGAGAATTGTTTCTGCTTCTATGTTTTTACCTGTTCTTCCGGGTACATTGTATATCATTATAGGTAAATTTGTGCTGAATGCAACCTTTTCAAAATGTTTGTAAAATCCCTCCTGAGGTGGCTTGTTGTAGTAAGGGCCTACCAGCATAACGGCATCAACACCAGCAGCTTCAGCCCTCTTTGTAAGCTCAATGGTCCTGTCTGTAGAATTACACCCCGTTCCGGCTATTACAACAGCCTTCCCATTAAGTGCCTCTGCGATGGTTTCAAAAAGCTTTACTTTTTCTTCATCGGATAAAACCGGTGATTCTCCCGTTGTGCCTGAAACAAGTATGCCATCAGACCCATTTTCTATTAGGTATTCTGCCAGTTCGACTGCTTTCTCATAATTTACCTCACCGTTTTCCTTAAAAGGAGTTACCATGGCTGTTATAACCCTACCCAGGTCTTTTCTCACATCTATCCCCTCCCAGATTAAATTTTTTGTGCAGAGCATTGACTGCCCTCTTCTCATCCTCTTTTTTCACAAGACAGGATATAGTAATATTGGAATCCGATGTCTGCAGTATATTTACTCCTGCTGCTGTTAATGCATCAACCATTTTTGCCATAACCCCGGGAACTCCTGTCATTCCTATACCAACAACAGATACCTTGGTGCACTCACTTATCACCTTTATTTTGCAGCCTTCATCTCTTAAAACTTTACAGGCAATCGGTGCGTGTTCTTTACTAACAGTAAATATCTTCCTGTCCGGGAGAAAATTGATAAGGTCAATGCTTATACCTCTATCTGCCAGTTTGTATAAAAAATCCACCTGCTGTAAGTTGTCCAGCCCTCTAAAATCTATGCTGATCTGCACAATATCTGGAATGTGTGTCACAGCTGTTACCGGCTTTGGGCTTGTATCTTCTTGAAAAGAAATTTCTGATTGTTCATTAATTATTAATGTCCCCGAGTTTTCATTGAAGGTGTTTTTTATAATTATGGGTATATTGCCCTTCATGGCAATTTCCACGGCCCTCGGATGTATAACCCGGGCTCCATTGTTTGCCATTTCAAATATCTCATAATAGGAAACCCTGTTAAGGATACGGGCATCCGGAACTATTCGCGGGTCTGCTGTCATAATACCATCTACATCCGTGTATATTTCAACGGCCTCTGCTCTCAAACCGGCTCCTAAAGCTGCTGCCGTGGTATCACTCCCTCCTCTCCCAAGAGTGGTAACTTCACCTTTCTCGGTAACTCCCTGAAATCCTGCAATGACTGGAATTTCTCCCTTTTCAATGCTTTTTTTAATGTTGTAAGGCTGTATTTTTATTATTCGAGCATTACCGAAGTTGTCATCAGTAATTATCCCGGCCCGACCCCCTGTAAAGACACAGGTAGATAATCCTTCCTTTTCCAGCATACCTGCAATCAAAACAGCAGAAATGATTTCTCCACATGACATTAACAGATCCAGCTTTTTGTTTTCAATATGCACCTCGTACTGTTTCACCAATGAAATCAAGGTATCCGTCGCATAGGGATCTCCTTTTCTTCCAATGGCTGATACCACCACAACGGGTTTGTACCCCTTTGCCCGGGCCTGCTTGATTTTGTTTACTACTTTTTTCCTGGATTCATCAGTAGCAAGGGAACTACCACCAAATTTCTGGACGAGTATTTTTTCACCGCTGTTATGCATATCTCTCCTCCCCCTAAGCGTATTGTATGAGTAATGGCTGCAGCTGCTTCCCGTTAAGGGCGTTTATGGTAGTATCTATCAAAAGTTCATAATTTGCAACAAGGGAATTCGGCTTTTTTTGAGGGTTATCCTGACCAAAAGGCACCATATACACGTTTTTTGTGCTCAAAAGGATCCCCAGGTTTTTTGCATTTAAACCCAATCCATCATTCGTCGATACAGCCAGCACAACCGGTCTTTGATTCCTCAGCTGAGATTTGGCCGCCATCAAAACAGGAGTATCCGTAATGGCGTTGGCCAGTTTGGCCATGGTGTTTCCAGTGCAGGGTGCAATCACCAGCACATCCAGCAATCCCTCCGGACCTATTGGCTCTGTATCATTCAGATCACAGATGGGATTTCTTCCCGTTATCTCATGGAGCTTCTTCTTCCACTCCCCAGCCTCACCAAACTTGGTATCCATGGTTGCTACATGATAGGACATTATGGGAATTACTTCTGCCCCTTGTTCCACAAGCTTTTTTATTTGAGGAAGAACCTTATCAAAAGTGCAAAAGGAACCAGTTAAGGCAAACCCGATTTTTTTACCTTTCAAATTCATTGTTACTTCCCTCCAGTATTTCTAATATGATTCGGCCGGTTATCTCACCGGCAGTTTGGGGTGCAACCTTTCCAGGCAGTCCAGGAACTTTTAAAACTTTTAACCTCATCTTCTCTGCAGTATCAACATTTACTCCTCCCGGCGAAGAAGCCAGATCTATGATCAAGGTATCTCTTCTAACCCTTTCTAAAATTTCTTTATCCACAACTCTGGCAGGGATCGTGTTGAATATGATATCTGCTTTATCAACTTCATTATGTAAGCAGCTTAACTTCTCAGATCGTACCCCCGTTTCATAAGCCCTGGCGAGTTCGTAAGATTCCTTTGAAAACACAGTAACCCTTGAGCCAATCCCCTGCAGCATACGCGCAAGGGTTGTGCCTACCCTTCCATATCCCAGGACAAACACTTCTGCACCGTGCAGGGTTATGTTTGTGTGCTTCATAGCTATGCTTATAGCTCCCTCTGCCGTGGGTATGGAATTGTATACTGCAAAATCCTCCCTGTTCAACAGCTCGTGTATACTTACTCCATAGCGGCTGTGAATTTTCTTTAGAAAATCATTGGCTTTTCCCGCGAAAATTCTGGTATCAGGTGGCAATTTTTCAAATGGGATTTCTTCCAAAAAAATGTCTTCCTTCCCCAGCTCACACCGGACAATTCCCTCTTCACTGCATCCCTGAATGGGAAGAATATAAATCTGATACACAGCATTGCTGATTTCCTCTGTCCTGCTGCAATTTATTTTCTCTTCACATTGATCAAATCCATAAAAATCTACATCATAACCCTTTTTAATAAGGTATTTACCCAGGTATACCTGCCTGGCATCCCCTCCTACAACTGCCATTTTCGTATCCTGTTTTATAGCCTCATTTTTGTCCGATTCCATTAGCCCCACCTCCTGTAATTACTATCTATTTTATAATAAATATATGCGAAAAATCAAGAAAACGTTAAAAAAATAAAGATAAAATTAAAAAAACGCACCTCATCACGTATGAGGTGCGTTTTTGGGGATTTATCGCATGTGACACGCCACATAGTGCCCATTTCCAATATCCTTAAATTCAGGAACTTCCTCTCTGCATATATCCTTACACTCCCTGCATCGGGTGTGGAACCTACATCCTCTGGGGGGATTTATCGGACTCGGCACATCACCCTTTAAAAGGATTTTTTCCCTTTTAAGTTCCGGATCAGGAATGGGAATGGCAGACAGTAAAGCCTGAGTATATGGATGCTGAGGAGAATCGTACAGTTCCTTTTTGTCCGCAAGCTCCACTACCTTCCCCAGATACATCACCGCTACTCTATCGCTTATATGCTTCACAACACTCAGGTCATGGGCTATAAAAAGGTATGTGAGGCCAAACTGCTCCTGAAGTTCTTCCATCAGGTTGATCACCTGGGCCTGTATGGATACATCGAGGGCTGATACCGGTTCGTCACATATAATAAGCTTCGGGTTTACAGCCAGTGCCCGGGCAATTCCGATTCGCTGCCTCTGCCCTCCACTAAACTCGTGGGGATATCTTCTGATGTGCTGTGGACGTAAGCCAACAACTTCCAGGAGTTCCAGCACCCTTTCCTCTCTTTTCTTCCCAAAGGCCAAACGATGTATCTCAAGAGGCTCTCCTATAATATCACCCACCGTCATTCTGGGGTTTAATGAAGCATACGGATCCTGAAATATTATCTGCATTTCCCTTCGCAAGTGGCGCATCTGGTGTTTGTTCAGCTTAAACACATTTTTACCTTTAAAAATCACCTCTCCATCGGTAGGCTCTATCAGACGCAGTATTGTCCGACCTGTGGTGGATTTTCCGCATCCACTTTCACCTACCAGCCCCATGGTTTCGCCTTCTCTTATGGTTATATCCACACCATCCACTGCTTTTACATATCCTACCGTTCTGGAAAATACTCCCTTCTTTATGGGAAAGTACTTTTTAAGGCTCCTAACTTCTAGCAGGTTATTTGCTGTCTCCATTCTTCAATTCACCCCGCTTCCCTCTATATATTTCCAGCACCGGACCTGTCTACTGTTTTCTAATTCTTTAAGTGGGGGTTCTTTTTGCCTGCAGATATCTTTGGCATAATCACACCTGGGATTAAACCTGCAGCCTTCTGGCATTTCAAAAGGATTGGGGACAACGCCTTTTATAACGTGGAGCTTTTTCTTGACAACATCCAGCCGGGGAATGGATCCCAGAAGGCCAATAGTGTAAGGATGTTTCGGGTCTTTAAACAGGGATTTTACATCGGCGTATTCCACAACTTTGCCTGCATACATGACCAGAACGTTTTCTGCCATTTCTGCTACCACACCCAAATCGTGGGTTATGAGTATAATGGCTGTACCCAGCTTTTTTTTCAGGTCCTTCATAAGCTCAAGAATCTGAGCCTGAATTGTCACATCCAGGGCCGTAGTGGGTTCATCCGCTATCAGTAGCTCAGGATTACACGCCAGGGCCATTGCGATCATTACCCTCTGCCTCATCCCTCCACTCAACTGATGAGGATACTCATTAATTCTCTGTTCAGCTGATGGGATGCCTACCAGCTTTAACATTTCTATTGCTTTATTTATAGCCTGCTGCTTGCTTAAACCCTGATGAAGCTCTATAACCTCTGTTATTTGATTGCCTATGGTAAAAACTGGATTTAAGGATGTCATTGGTTCCTGAAAAATCATCGATATATCATTACCTCTTATTTTCCGCATCCCGGCCTCGCTTTTTTTGACCAGGTCTTCTCCTTTAAACAGGATCTGACCGCTTACTATTTTCCCGGGAGGTGATGGCACGAGGCGCATAATGGATAATGATGTTACGCTTTTACCACATCCGGATTCTCCCACAATACCCAGGGTTTCCCCTTTATCCAGTGAAAAATCAATGCCATCCACAGCTGGCACAACTCCGTCCTCTGTATAAAAATAGGTTTTTAAACCCTTTACTTCCAACAAATTTAGTGCCATTTTTTCACCTCTTTTCTCCCTTTATTGTTTCAACCTGGGATCCAGGGCATCCCGCAGACCATCACCCAATAAATTGAAGCCCAGCACGAGCATCATGATGGCAATACCTGGGAATACCGACCACCACCATTTCCCGGCAAGCAGAAACTGTCTCCCCTGATTAATCATGTATCCCCAGCTGGGCTCAGGAGGTTGAACTCCAAATCCCAGAAAGCTTAAGGCTGCTTCCAGCATAATAACATTGCCCACACGCAATGTGGCCTGGACAATGACAGGAGCAAGGACATTCGGAAGTATGTGTTTGAAGATAACTCTGAAATCACTGGACCCAAGAGCATTGGCGGCTTCAACATATTCTTTCTCCTTTACAGACAAAACCTGACCGCGAACCACCCTGGCTATTGATGCCCAGTTTACTACCCCAATAGCCACATACATTATAATCAAACTGGGGGGAAGATAAGCCACGATAGCCAGAACAAACAGCAGAAAGGGAAAAGCAAATATAACATTTATCAGCCAGCTTATTACATCATCCACCAAGCCACCATAATACCCTGCAATGGCTCCCAGAGGGACTCCGATTAAAACGGAAATTAGCACCGAAGCAATACCAATCTGCAGAGAAATCCTGGCACCATAGATTACCCTTGTAAAAATGTCCCGGCCATAAACATCCGTCCCAAACCAGTGCTTCGCACTGGGCGGAGACAGCTGGGCTGCTCTGCCTTCCGTCCATATAAGCTGGGTGTAAGGGTCATATTTTGTGATAAAAGGCGCAAAAAGCGCAGCCAGAACGATTATTATAACCAGGTATAACCCGAACATTGCCAGCTTGTTTTTCTTCAGGCGTATCCACCCGTCCATCCATAGGCTTCTGCCTTCTCTTTTTTTGTTTTTTGTTTTTGTTACGGTTGTTTCCTTTTGCAAATCGGGTCTGGTTTCCATCATATCACCTCCGTCCCTTACTCATATTTAATGCGCGGATCAAACAAAGGATACGAAAGGTCTACCAGTAAGTTGATCATTACAAACAAAAGGGCCATAAACAGGATTACCCCCCTTATAATGGGAAAATCCCTGTTTATCAAGGCCTCAACACTGAGTCTGCCGATTCCGGGCAGGGAAAAGAGCTGTTCAGTAATAATGGCCCCACTCAAAAAATAAGCGGTCTGTATACCAACTATCGTAATTACAGGAATCATGGCATTCCTGAGGGCGTGCTTTAATACTACTACCCGCTCTGAGAGGCCTTTAGCCCTTGCTGTTCGTACATAATCCTGTCTGATTATTTCCAGCATGCTTGAACGGGTAAGCCTTGCAATCAAAGCAGCCGGGCGTACTCCCAGGGTTATGGATGGCAGCACATAATAAATCAGCTCACCTTCTCCCGTTCCCGTTCCCGGTATCCATCCAAGTTTGACACAGAACAGCACTATTAAGAGTAATCCAACCCAAAAACCTGGAGCGGAAATCCCAAGCATGGCCACTAGCATGCTGCCGTAATCAAGCCATGAATACTGCTTGACTGCCGAAATGATTCCAAAAGTAACCCCTAAAATCACAGCTATTCCCATAGAAAATGCTGCCAGTTTTGCTGTAACCGGTATTCTTTCTATAATAGCTTGAGTCACAAGCATATTGTTTCTGTATGACTTTCCAAGATCAAGGGTTAAAGCACGCCTGAAAAAGTCTATAAATTGATACCACAGAGGCTTGTCTAAACCAAATTCTTTTCGTATAAGTTCTATAGTTTCAGGGTCTCCCCGCTGGCCCATCATCAGCCTTGCGGGGTCACCCGGTACAATAGTCGTCAAAATAAAAACAAGTGCAATGACGCCTAAAATCACCGGTACTGCGCCCATTAAACGCTTGATGATGTAGGTGTACACAAATTCCCCTCCTTTGTCTAATTATGGACGTTTTAGTGCTTCAAATCTAAAAAAACTCCACCATAACATGGCTTCCATCGTACGATGGAAGCCATGTTATAAAGATCTTTATTTGTTACTTATCCAGCCATACTTTGGTGTATTTGGCTGAATACTCACCGAAAGATGGGAGTTTATATCCCTTGACATAGGGCTGATTCAGTACATGGGTTGTGTAGTGGTAGATGAATACCCACGGTGCTTCTTCAACTACGATCTGTTCAGCCTCTTGATACAGCTTTTTCCTGATTTCCTGGTCTGTTTCAACCCTTGCCTTGGCTGTAAGTTCATCAAACTTGGGATTGCTGAATCTAGTGTAGTTGCCCTGTGGACCACGGTTATCACTGTGGAGCAGCACATACAGGAAGTTATCGGGATCAGGATAGTCTACAACCCATCCCATTCTGAACAGCGGCACCTCACTGCGTTCAACAGAATCCAGATGGGCTCCCCAGTCTACATTCTTGATATCCATGTTGATACCCACTGCTTTGTACTGCTGCTGCAGTGCTTCAGCGATCCGTTTGTGGCCGTCAGATGTGTTGTACTGAAGGGTTATATTTATGCCATCGGGGTAGCCGGCTTCTTTGAGGAGTTCTTTCGCCTTTTCAGGATCATAAGAATATCCCTTCAGGTCCGGATTGTAGGCAAACATCCCGGGAGGCAGCACACCTTTCGCAGGAGTAGCCCTGCCGTTTTTAACCAGGTCAATCATTGCTTCACGGTCGATGGCATAGTTCATCGCCTGTCTCAGCTTCTTGTTGCCTTTCCAGGGTTCAAGCTCAACATTCATACCGTAGTAGTAGGTTCCCATCATAGGCCTTTCCTGGAAGCTGTCTCCGTATTTTTCTTTGGCTTCATGATAGTATGGGTCATCAACTTCCTGCATTCCATCGAAATTACCCATGTTGAATTCCGTCCATCTTACAGTGTGGTCAACAATTACCCTGAACTCGATGCCATCCAGGTATGGAAGCTGATTGCCTTCCTCATCCTTCATCCAGTAGTTCTCGTTTCTGGACAACACAACCTTCTCATCCTGCACCCATTCCTCAAACTTGAAGGGGCCTGTTCCTACCGGGTGGAAGTTGAACTCATCTCCCCATTTCTCTACATCTTCTTTGGGAAGCACGTTAAAGGCGTTGTAAGCCAGCACGCTGATGAAGGGAGTATAGGGATACTCCAGTTCGATTTCCAGGGTATAGTCATCTATCTTCCTTACACCGGGAAGGTGGTCAACTTTACCTTCACGATAGTCTTTATATCCCTTTATCATATCAAGGAAATAAGCTCTTGGAGACTTGGTTTCAGGGTCGCATATATAATTGAAGGTCCATACCCAGTCATCTGCAGTAACTTCCCTTCCCCCGTTTGCTGTAGGAGTTCCACCTTCAATCGTTTTGTGGAAGCGAACGCCTTTTCTCAGGTGGAAGGTAAAGGTTTTACCATCTTCACTTTCCCAGGATTCAGCCAGCAATGGAACAAGATTGCCCTCAGAATCCAGGCCTACCAGAGTTTCAAAGATCTGGTAAATAATCATCGCTGATGTGGTATCGGTAGCATGGACAGGATCTAGATGAGGAGGATTTGCTCCAATAGCCTTCCTGAATATGCCGCCATACTTACCGTCCTTTTTCTCAGCAACTTGTTGTTCTTCTTTGGCGGGCTCTTCAGTCGCCTGCTGGCCACCGCCGCAGCCTGCCAGAACTCCAGCAACCAGCATCAACACTAAAATAACCGCTAAAATCCTCTTAAGCAAAAATGACCCTCCCTTTCTAAATTTGTTAGAATTCACTTAAAAGACCGGTAGTTCCGGTCTGCAAAAAGCTTCTATCCCCCCTTTTTTTTGAATTTCATATTTTCTATTCTACAGATTTATGAAAATTCCTCTTAAATAATCACAATATTGCTAAAAAAATAATTACAGTATTACTAAAAAAATGTAAAATATCTAAAATCCAATACTCCTATAATTTGCATTAAAATAAACAAAAAAATTTTACTCCGTATTTAAAATTCAAAGAATAGCCCTTAGCGAAAACTAGTAATTTAGACTGTATTTTATTTTCAGCTTTATGATCCTATACACCGATTCATCAATGCGTTTCTGGGTAATTGTTCTATGCCTAACTGCATTTATCATAACAGCAATCCCTTCCTGTTGAAGTTTGGTTTCTGAGGGAAGTAATATTATATCCACTCCTGCCTTTACGCTTTTAATCAATGCTTCTTTTAATGAAAAATTTTTTGTTATCGCTCCCATGGTCATGGAATCCGTAATAACTACTCCTTTAAAACCCCATTCTTTTCGCAGCATGTCTGTTAAGATCTTTTTTGACATTGTGGCTGGATAACCCGAAGGGTCAACAGCAGGAAATTTGATGTGAGCCGTCATAATCATGTCTGCTCCCTCCTCCGCCGCTCCTTTAAAGGGATAGAATTCAATTTGTTTAAGATGTTCCATATCATGTTTTACAACAGGCATATTGTCATGGGAATCTACCACGGTATCTCCATGTCCAGGAAAGTGTTTGATGCATGAGATTATCCCGGCATCCTGCATTCCCTTCATCATGCTTATACCCATTTCCTTTACCAGGTGAGGGTTATTTCCAAAGGACCTATCACCAATAACAGGGTTGCTGGGATTGTTATTAACATCCATAACAGGAGCAAAATTCACATTTATCCCCACTTTTTTCAGCAGGTTTCCCATTTCCCTGCCTATTCGATATGCTTCTTTTGGATTTCCTCTTTCACCCAGTTCCCTTAATGCTGGAAAACCCGCTGCTTCCTTCGGGAGCCTTGAAACACTTCCTCCCTCTTCGTCTACCGCTATAAAAAGAGGAATATTTGAAGGGTTAAGCTGCTGGAGTTGGTGGGTCAAACGGGCCAGCTGCTCCATATCCGTTATATTTTCTTTAAACAGTATAACTCCACCCACTTTATATCGCTGTATCATGGTCTTTATATCTTCATTGGGGGTTGTCCCACGAAAGGATACCATAAACATCTGACCGATCTTCTCATTAAGACTCATTTTATACAGTATCTCCAAAGCCGGATCAGTTTGTTGTTGTTCTTTATTCTGTTCTTGTGGATCTGCTTTCTCTGATAGCTTCTCTGGGGGAGTGGTAAAATGGGAATAATATAAGAAAATCATTACTATTACTGTTGTTGCAACAGAAATTATTAAAATGATTTTTATTTTGGTGTCAAGCACATTTTTCACTCCAGATTTGTTAAAAATTAGTCTTTCTTTATATGCAAGCTTTCCCAACCAAACTTAAATACACACATCTACAAAAAGGAGCTGACTACAACACAGCTCCTTTTGAAAAATACTTTATTGCTGTCATTCGATTCGTTTTTGGGAATTAGATGTTTTTTTAAGAGCGGTTTCTGGAACCCACATAAATACTGGGCTTAAATTGCTTTTTCCAAGAAACTCCATTTTATATAAAATTGTAACATTTCAAAACTCATGAAATCCCTTAAAATGCTGATATTACAATATTGAGAGTTTGGAGGGATTTTTGCATGGCCAGGCCTCTCGAAAATTTCTTACTATAACAAATGAATTGCTTTCTATGAAAGTATACCAATAATTTGTTTTATAAATTCAATAATTGTTGCTAAAATCCTTCTTTTAAATAATTTTACCCTAACGTTACATAAAAAACCCGACGGTTGTTCGCCGGTGTTTATGCTTTCCTTCCGGGGATATGCAGGGCCAGGTTGTCGGCATCAAGGGCGGCTTCAACCATGGTTTCTGCAAGAGTAGGATGGGCATGGATTGTCTCCACTATCTCCTCAAGGGTTGCTTCCAGCTTGATGGCCAGTGCCCCCTCATGAATGAGGTCAGAAGCGTGGGGACCAATTATGTGAACGCACAGGATTTCGTCGTATCTGGTATCAGCTACTATTTTGACAAAACCTTCTTTTTCATTCATTGTTAAGGCTTTGCCATTAGCTCTGAAGGGGAAACGACCCACCTTTATCTTGTAACCTGCTTTTTGTGCTTCTTCCTCACTCAACCCTACAGAGGCAATCTCCGGACGGGTAAAAATGCAGTTGGGCACTACTCTGTAATCGACTTTTGATTTATGACCCAGGGCATTTTGTGCCGCTGCCTTCCCCTCTTCAAAGGCAACATGGGCTAACAATATTCCTCCTGTGACATCCCCCGCTGCATAAATGTTGGGAATATTGGTCTCCATAAAGTGGTTTACCTGTATATCGCCCTTCTCATCAGTTTTGACCCCCGCATTCTCAAGACCAAGACCCTCTGTATTGGCTTTACGCCCCACACTCACAAGGACCTTATCAGCACTTATGCTGGAGGGCTTTCCTGTTTGATCTTTGAATTGGATGAGCTTTGCTCCATCCTCATCCTCTATAGATTCGACTCTGCTGTTCAGGTAGATGCCTATACCCCGTTTTTTTAGACTTCTCTCTAATAGCTGTGCCATTTCGGTATCCATGGTGGGAATCAGCTGGGGCATCATCTCTATTATCGTTACTTTTGTTCCTACTGATTGAAAAATTGTAGCAAATTCTACTCCTATAACTCCACCCCCTATTATAACCATGCTTTCAGGGGGATGCTCAAGGTTAAGGGCCTGGTCACTTGTCAGCACATCATCTGAATCAAAACCCGGAATTGGAAGAGCTGCAGGAACTGAACCCGTTGCAATGATGAATTTCTGGGCTGTCAGCCTGTGTGTTTTATCGGATGAGGTGATTTCAATGTTGTTTCTATTCAGGAATCTGGCACTGCCCTTTACGACTTCAACACCACTGCTGGCAAGAAGGTGTTTTACACCTGCAACCAGCTGCTTTACTATGGTTTCTTTTTTGTTTATAACACTGGTAAAGTCTATTGCTGCATTATCTGCTGAAACTCCAAAGTTCGATGCTTCTTTTACTATCTCATAAACTTCTGTTGATTTGAGCAGTGCCTTGGTTGGAATACAGCCTCGATTCAAACATGTCCCGCCCAGCTCACGGTTTTCTACGAGGGTTACCTTTGCTCCCAGCTGTGAAGCTCGTAAAGCGGCCACATAACCCGCCGGACCTCCACCTATTACTACCAGTTCCGTACTCATTATTTTTCTTGGCTCCTTTTGTTCTCACAATAATACAAGTGAGGTTTTATTGCTTCTAATATTCATTTTAACATTGAGAGTGCAATTTCCTTTAAATCAAACCAACTTCTTTAGTAATGTAATTAGGTCTATTGTTATCCACAACATGGTGCAGACTACATTTGAGACATTTGTAAGTCTTTAAAGGATGGCTAACTCCAGGGCTGACAACGTTTACTCCCAATTCTTTAATCAACCTGGATAACTTAATATAAAATCCCAGCATAGTGCCGGGATACCTTATATGGTTCTTTTTTCTTCACTAATCAACCGTCTTCATCGCCACCGTTAAGATAAAATCTGTTTCAGCTTTGCATCAACATATTCACATATTTCGTGAGAGGACTCCATCGCAAGGACTTTGTTTGCGATTTCCCGCGCCTGTTCTCTGGTTACAGAACGGATGATCTTCTTAATACTCGGGATGGATACAGCACTCATGCTGAACTCATCTAAACCCATTCCCAACAGTATCAAAGCAGCTCTTGATTCCCCTGCCATTTCTCCGCACATGCCTGTCCATTTCCCTTCTTTGTGAGATGCATCTATGACATTCTTAATCAACCTCAATATAGCAGGGTTATACGGGTCATACAAATCAGAAAGGCTTTCATTCATGCGGTCAACTGCCAGGGTATACTGAATCAAGTCATTAGTTCCTATGCTGAAAAAATCCACCTCTTTAGCGAATATATCAGCATTTATGGCAGTTGAAGGCACCTCCACCATTATTCCTACCTCAATGTTTCTGTCATAAGGAATGTTTTTTTCATCAAGCTGGCGTTTGACCTGTTCCAACACCGCATTGGCTTCTCTGACTTCTTTAACAGTTGCTACCATGGGATACATTATTTTAATGTTTCCATAATTGCTGGCCCTTAAAATAGCCCTTAATTGGGTCTCGAAGAGCTTTCTGTTTTTTAAACACAGCCTTATTGCCCTTACCCCCAGAAAAGGGTTCATCTCCTCTGGCAGGTCTAAATACGGAAGGTTTTTGTCCCCACCTATGTCAAGGGTCCTAATTATAACAGGCCTGCCTTCCATCTTCTCTGCTACGTATTTGTACGCTTCAAACTGTTCTTCTTCTCCCGGCATCGAATCCCTGTCCATGTAAAGAAACTCCGACCGGTAAAGCCCTATACCTTCTGCTCCGTTGTTTAATGCTCCCTCCACATCTTTTGGGGTTCCAATGTTAGCCGACACCTCTACCCGATGGCCATCCCTTGTTTGGGCCGGCAGGTTTTTGATTTTTTTCAATTCATCCATCTGGTCCAAATACCGCTGTCTTTCTTTTTTGTAATGCTCAAGTTTTTCTTCATCAGGATTAATCTCTACTATACCTCTATTTCCATCAACTATGATCAAATCATCGTTATTCACTTTTTCTGTGATGTTGCCAAGCCCCACAACGGCAGGAATCTCCAATGAACGGGCCATAATCGCGGTATGGGATGTGCGGCCTCCCACATCCGTTGCAAAACCCAACACTTTTTTCCTGTCCATCTGGGCTGTATCTGAAGGTGCCAGATCTTTAGCTACAATTATTACTTCCTCTTCTAAATTCATTAAAGACAATATGGGAATCCCCAGGATGTTTTTCAGAATGCGTTTACCCAGATCCTTAAAATCCGCTGCTCGTTCTCTCATGTACTCATCTTCCATGTTTTCAAACATGGCCACCAGTTCTCTGATAACCCTGTCTACCGCATGGTCGGCAGTGATCAGTTCTTCTTGGATTTTCGTTTCTACTCTGTCTACCAGAGTGGGGTCATCTAAAATCATCAGATGGGCATCAAATATTTTAGCCTTCTGCTCCCCCATTTTCTCTGCAACCCTATCTTTTATCATTTGTAACTGCTGTTTGGAAGTTTTTAATGCTTGTTTGAATTTACGGATTTCGACATCAACGAGGCTTTTGTCTATTTTTTCCCTGTTTATTTTGATTTCCTGTTCTTCAAAAACATATGCCTTTCCTACAGCTATTCCAGGTGATGCAGCGATACCCTGCCTCACTTACACTCCCTCCTCATCGTTAAAATTACGTGCTTTCAGCAGCGAATTGTTCAACCAGTTTGATCAATGTATTGACGGCTTCCTTTTCGTCTTCACCATCAGCACTTATGGTAATTTTTGAACCCTGGTTGATACCCATACTCAACACTTCAATGATGCTCTTTGCATCTACGGATTTTTCATCTTTTGTAAGCTTGATATTGCTTTTGAATTTGTTAGCCGTTTGAACAAACTGGGACGCCGGTCGGGCATGTAGGCCTGTCTTGTTTTTTATTATAACTGTTTTTTCGAACATGTTAAATCCCCCTTTTTGTTTTAGTGGCTGTTTTTTATCAACCTCATCACCTCTTTTATAACAGCCTCTAGAGTTAATTCGTATTCCTCCAGGAGTTCTTCAGGAGAACCCGACTGCCCAAAGCGGTCTTTTATTCCGATTTTCCTTACAGGAACAGGATTTGCCTGTACAAGAGTTTCACTAACAGCACTACCCAATCCACCTATAACGGTATGCTCTTCAGCAGTAACCACTGCACCGGTTTTGGTGGCACTTGCAACTATCAGTTGCCAGTCTATTGGCTTAATAGTGCTTATATTGATCACTTCCGCATCTCTCCCTTTTTGTGCAAGAATTTCTGCCGCTTCCAGGGCCCTGGAAACCATGATACCCGTAGCAATGATTGTAATATCCTTTCCTTCCCTTAACACTTCTCCTTTCCCCAGTTGAAATTCATAATCTTCCTCATGTATGACTTTCACCTTTGGTCTCCCAAGCCTTATATACACGGGACCGTCGATTTCTGCTGCGGCTTTGACGGCTTTCATGGTTTCGACAGCATCACAGGGAACAACTACCTTCATGTTGGGAAGGCTTCTCATAAGGGATATGTCTTCAATGGATTGGTGAGACGCTCCATCCTCTCCTACTGTGATTCCAGCATGGGTTGCTGCTATTTTCACTGACAGTTCCGGATAACAGATGGTGTTTCGAATCTGTTCAAAAGCACGACCTGCAGCAAACACCGCAAAGGTGCTGACGAAAGGAATTTTTCCTGTTGTGGCTAAACCCGCAGCCATCCCCATGAGGTTCTGCTCCGCTATCCCCGCATTAAAAAAACGTTCGGGAAATATTTCCTTAAATTTTGCCGTACGGGTGGATTTTGAGAGGTCTGCATCCAGCACCACAACGTTTCTGTTTTCCTTACCAAGCTCC
>DFNM01000219.1:2298-5926 GCA_002376045.1 Firmicutes bacterium UBA3567 | reverse complement strand
TAAAATTTATAGATGGTGGAGTATTGGCTTGGCTATTTGAACGTAAAATGAAGTAATAAAAGCATTTACCTGTTTTTTGTTTAATACCGAAGTTCAACCATAAAACTCCGCTAAAGCCTTGATTTTACTGGGTTTATACTCCAAAAACCCGTTTTGCAGTGTAGACTCTCCTAGCTTATTAAAGTCAATGTTTTCAACGTTTCTAGGACTGGAAAAAAATGTTGGTTGAACTTCAGTTAATAGTATACTGGAAAAAAACAACAAACAATTATGTGCTCCTATTTCAGCAAATCATGGGGAAAATGCAGCGAAAAAATTTTGCGCTGCTATTTCCCGCATTTTATTGGTCCAGAGTTTCAATATTTTTCGAACCCAAATATCTACTTTATGATGTTGCCCTCTCTATCAAAAAGGGGTAGAGTGCCAAGATATATAATATCATCCCTGTTTACCGCATCACCTTCCGCAAGGATGGCCGCTTTAGCAACAATCTTTCCGCCTGCTTTTTTAACAAGCTTTTCAACGGCCGCCACTGAAGCACCTGTGCTGATAACATCATCTATGATTGCCACTCTTTTCCCTTTTACTTTTTCAACATCAATCCCATTTAAACACAATATCTGCTTTCCATGGGTTGTTATTGAATCCACCTCAACTATTACAGGGTTTTCCATATAAGCTTTTACGCTTTTGCGCGCAACTATATAGTTCATTCCCATAATTCGGGAAACTTCGTGTATTAGTGGTATACCTTTGGCTTCAGCTGAAACAAGTGCATCCACTTCCGGAAGCCTTTTCACAAGTTCCGGAGCAACTCGGCACACCAGTTCAGTGTCCCCCAGTATTACAAAACTCGCAATGCTCAATTCATCTGAAATGGGTATTATGGGAAGCTTTCTTTTCAGACCACAGATCTCCAGTGTATAAGTTTTCACATCCAACTCCCCCTTACATGCCTATAGTGGACACAATAAATTTAATAATAACGCCTGAAACCATTCCCAAAAAAGGATCAGCAGTCGCAGTAACCGCCAGGGTAACTCCGCCTACAAGGGGATCAGACATCGCCATTTTAGTATTTATCGGTACTGTAACAATAGCACCGAGGACTAGCAAAAAACCTGAAATGGACTCAGCAGGAACATGTTTGCCTATTTTGGGTAAAAGGCCCACAAGCAGAATCGCCGCCATCAATCCCATCATAATGACTCCAGCTGCCACAGGGTTTGGAGCCGCTCCTGTAGCTGAAATGATAGATTCTACAGGTCCGCCGCCAAACAAAGACGAACCCATATCAGCCAAACTGCTCACTATTGCAAGATGGTCTATGTTAACAGGTCTGTTGGCGATAGAACCCGTGATGTTTCCAAAAGCTATGTTGGCCCCGATATTCAGACACACCATGGCCAGTGCCCCACGGATTACCGCAGGGTTTACAACAAATTTCTGCAGTTGGAATCTGTCATTTACATCTGAAATAATGTGTTTGTCCTGTTTCAGCAAACCCGAAATAATGCTTGAAATTACAACAGATGAAACAATAGTATACACAAGGTCCTTTGTTAAAACATACACAGCAAGGCCGACAGCAATGGAAGCAAATCCAACGGGTTTGTTGTCTCTAGTCATGTTAATAGCCACTCTGGTCAACATTATTCCAACTCCTGCCATCATGCCATTGGTGATTACCGGACCCACAAAATTCACAATGGCTTCGAGGGCTCCAAAAATTCCTATAAGGGCCATGATTGCTCCACCAAAGAAAATCATCGAAAGCCTTTCCCTTAAATTGCTTCCCATTGTACCGGCAAGTGTAATGGTTTCTGCCTGGAATGAGATTGGTGCAACGAGGTTTAAAGCTCCACACCCTATTGCTCCAATAATAAAAGCTATTGCAGTAGGAACTGAAGCAAAACCAAAGGTTAATGCCAGGAGCCCCTGAGGTAGTCCATTAATCACAACTCCGACAGCTGCTAAAAAATCTTGAATGTTCAAAAACATCCTCCCCCTTTAAAAAAAATTCCCGGTGTAATGGTTACGGGCAGAAATTCAAACACCGGGTAGGTATAAATCCACCTACGTGCTTATTACAAATATGTTTCACCCGTAGTCGGATGATTTAAGGTCATCCGGTAGAGACTTCCCGACCATATTACGGGAATTATACGAGCTTTTGCTTACCATCCAGCCTTATAGAAAATAATTTACCACAAATAATCTAAATTTGTCAATCTGTAATAATGCATATCCCAGGGCAAAATCATTTGGAATTTGCAAAAGCGTCACATGCAAAAAATAGGACTGGACAACCTTAAACATCTGTGATACAGTAGATTACGAAAATATTTACTGTATGGCAGGTGATAGAATGACAACGAAAATAGAAGAATATTTTGGAGAAATTGAGGATCCAAGAGCTGATAATAAACGGCATAAATTATTGGAATGGTAAAGTTAGAGAAGATTATAGGTGACGAAAAAAGCATAGAATATCGTCATTTCATAGCAAGTATAGGGCCTGATGCCAAAGAATTTGAGAGAGCTGTAAGAGGTTACTGGGGAGTAGAAAACAAGGCGCACTGGGTTTTGGATGTTACGTATAATGAAGATGGCAGCAGGATAAGAAAAGATTATGAAGCAGAAAACATGGCATTGTTGAAGCGATTAACCATGAATTTACTGAGAAAAGATGATGCAAAATATATGAACCTAAAGAAAAAAAGATTAAGTTGTATGATTGATGAAGAGTATCTGAAGTATATATTATTTGAATGAAACAGGGACTCGCAAGGAATTCAATCTATATGTTGTAGTCGGGGCTGCATACTATCACAAAGTATAGAGTAATTTTATTAAAAAATATGGCTATGCAGTTAATTCAGCATGGGATTTGTGTAAAATAGGTGGTCCAATTATTACAGTAGTAGTGCCTCATCTTCTATAAAGGCAAAGCTTTAATCAAGGCTGCGTAGAGCTTTTTGAATAGAACTAAGCCTTGCTCAGGCCAAAATCGAACCGGATTTAAAGAGGCATTTATGGGCTGTGAATCCTTTCGGGAGCATCCTGCTCCATCATTCAGATTTCGCTCCTTCCCTTCAGCCAGTTCAATTTACCAAAAACCTCTAATGCTCCTTGTAATTAAGGCTTACCTCCGCTTTTCGATTTAAGTTGCTGATTGAAAGGTATAGCCATTTTAAAAAATAGGCTTTTTGCAGTAGAATCAATTATTTTTTAAAAAACTCCAGCTGGCTGACAGCAACTTTTTTCCTGCCACGGCCCCGGGGTCTTTCACAATTTTAAGAGAAACAGCAAAGCTGATTTCTCTTTTGTTTTCCTCTTAGGGTTGTAAAGCAAGATCGAATATTGAAAGCCAATCTGCTTCTTCTTTTAAATTTTGAGTAATGGAGCCTTGACAGAACCCATCCGAAAACTTTTTAACTGCCGGTAATTTGCCTGATATTTCAACAACAGCGTACGTTGCTTGCAAGCGGCCGCGATTTTAATGAGCATGGAAAAGGGCCCGGCACTCAATTAACTTTTGAGTGCCGGGTGCCTGGTTGGCTTGTATCCACACCGACAATGAGGCAGTCAAAGCCACCACAGGGCACCCCTAAGGGTTGCCTTGACT
>DFNM01000219.1:0-1929 GCA_002376045.1 Firmicutes bacterium UBA3567 | reverse complement strand
TCTTGAGCCGGGCAAGGCTATCTAACCAGCCGAGGTGTTTCTCTGAATAAAGCTGGTTAGAAATATTAGCTGTTATTTTAACTCGTAACCAACTGTTTTTGGAGAAGAACTAAATTTCTTAAGGTATTCATCAGTGCCCAGTTTGTTATTTTTTTAACAACTTGTACCGCTGGCCTTTTAAAATTTGTAGAGCTATTTAACCTTCATTTTCTTCTAGAGGAACATTAATCCCAGGCTGATGATTATACCTGAATATATTAACACCGTTAAACAGTATCCCATAATATCCCTTGCACCAAGACCTGCAATTCCCAGGGCAGGCAGTGCCCAGAAGGGCTGAATCATATTGGTCTATTTACTGGAGTCAGGAGTTTTATTTGCTTCTCCTGACTCCTGTATACAAAAGAATTCAGCTATCTACCTTTTAACTATAGTGGCCTCACCCTGACCTCCACCGATGCACAGAGTAGCCAGGCCCAGCTTGCTGTCTCGCTTTATCATCTCATAAAGCAGGGTCACAAGAATCCTGGTTCCGCTTGCTCCAATGGGGTGTCCCAGGGCAATGGCACCACCGTTTACATTTACAACATCAAGGTTGAAGTTTAGTTCTTTTGCCACTGCCAGGGATTGGGCTGCAAAGGCTTCATTGGCTTCAATAAGCTCTATGTCTTCAAGGTTGATACCAGCTTTTTTAACGGCATTTCTTGTGGCCCCAACAGGCCCTATGCCCATGATTTTAGGGTCAACTCCTGCATGGCCGTATCCAATTATCTCTGCCATGGGCTTTATCCCAAGGGCTTCTGCTTTTTCTTTAGCCATAACAACCACTGCAGCAGCACCATCATTGATTCCAGAAGAATTGCCCGCAGTAACAGTGCCATCCTTTTTAAAAGCCGGGCGGAGTTTGGCAAGTTTCTCTGCTGTTGTACCGAACCTGGGATATTCATCTGTGTCAAAAATGATGGGGTCTCCTTTTTTCTGAGGAATTTCTACCGGTACAATTTCATCTTTAAATCTGCCTTCTTTAATAGCCTTTTCAGTTTTTTGCTGGCTTGCAGCCGCAAACTCATCCTGTTCTTCCCTGGATATGTTGTAGTGCTCTGCCAGGTTTTCAGCCGTTATTCCCATGTGATAGTCATTAAAGATATCCCACAAACCATCATGCACCATTGAATCAACCAGCTCTCCATTACCCATCCTATAACCCCATCTTCCTTTGGGCAGAAGGTAAGGAGCAGCTGACATGTTTTCCGTTCCACCTGCCACTATGATATCGGCATCCCCGACTCCAATGGTTATTGCTGCCAGGTTTACAGCCTTAAGGCCTGAACCGCACACTTTGTTGATAGTCATTGCCGGAACTTCTACAGGAATACCGGCACCCAGAGCTGCCTGTCTTGCCACGTTTTGACCCAGTCCTGCCTGCAGCACACATCCCATGAATACCTCATCAACATCTTCAGGCTTGATGCCAGCACGCTTCAAGGCTTCTTTGATAACTATGCTGCCCAGCCTGGGAGCAGGAATTCCTGCTAGGCTTCCACCAAACCTGCCTATAGCTGTTCGTACTGCACTTACAATAACAGCTTCACGCATTCTAAACCATTCCCCCTTATTGTTTTTAATATTTTTCCCTTTGCTTCCTCGATAAAACGTATAACCCTGTTAGGAGAGGCAAAAAAGCCCCGATAAGCGCCTCGCTCTTTGCACTCCTTTAAATTTAGGGTGATTTGATTAAGCATTAATCATCATCTCGTAGAACCTTCTGGATGGAATCCGCACTCAACTCAATGCTTACTTTACATCTAACAACAATACCCTTGTATATTGATACTTAATTCACAAATCTAGTTTTCAAAGATAAAATCCAAATTATTGTGTAAAATCCCTCCGGTTAGAACCAAGGTGTTTCAATCACCACCGTTTGCC
>DFNM01000086.1:448-12958 GCA_002376045.1 Firmicutes bacterium UBA3567 | reverse complement strand
CGGGTAGGAGAAAAAAGAGCAACGAAGCTAAAAGAGGCGGCGCAGGAATCCATAGGAGTAGAGGAAGGATTAGAGACAGCCCGGGTGAGGTTACAATATTGAGGGAACTTCAGTTTTACAAAGAGGAGCTAGAAAAAATACACCAACAGATGGAGAAAGCCTTACGAAGGACCCAGTTAAAAGACATAATATTAAGCATACCTGGATAGGAATAGTAGCAGCAGCCAGTTTTTTAGGGGAGGCAGGAGATGTAAGAAGGTTTGATTGCTGGAAGCAGATCAGGAAGCTGGCCGGTTACAACTTAGTAGAGAACAGTTCAGGCAAAAGAAAGAGCAGAAGCAAAATACCCAAAAGAGGTAGAAGCAACTTGATGAGCGTACTATATCAGGCATCATTGATATTAGGCCTGGACGACGTTATCGCGTTGCCCACATACCCACGGTTTCGGCTACTGCTGATTTTAATACATTTAAACTAAGAAATAAAGAGTTTTAACTTAAAACAATAAGATAGTTTTCCTATTATTTAATATTCGATTTTTTAAAATTCCTCTGCTGAACTTGGAAAGATGTAATACTAAAGATCAAAGAAAATTACTTAGTAAAGTTCAATGCATATAGTTTTGAAAACATAGTAATATATTTTTTTTGTTTGTAGTGTCGGTAAGGAGACAAAACTCCTTACCGATCAACTCTTACTCTACTACCTAAAATTACGAACTGTCTAATCAGATCGGTTATCAACAGGCTAGATATTTTTTACCACCCTTTAGCTACCTCAAGAATTTCATCCGGAATATCCCCCGCCAGGTAATCATTGATAGCTTCTTCAATAATATCTATAGCCTTATCCATTTCTTGTTTTGTAATAACAAGGGGAGGTTGAATCCTGAGAACACTATTAGCAAAAAATGTTAAAATCACTCCTTTTTCCCAACAACGATAACATATTTTGGCAGCTGCTTCCTTGGCTTTCTTCTTGGTTTTTCGATCGGTTACCAGATCAACTCCTATTGAAAGACCAATACCGCGGACATCTCCTATGAGTTCATATTTATCTTTCATTTCCTCGAAACGTTCTTTCACATATTCCCCTAATTCCTTACTATGTTCTAAAAGATTCTCTTCCCGTATAACATCTATAGTAGCAAGAGCTGCTCTGCATGAAACAGGATTCCCTCCAGTGGTAAATAAATGAGCTGGTGCTTCCCAAGCCTGCATGATTTCTTCTTTTGCTACGATGGCACTTAAAGGCATACCTGAGGCTATAGATTTACCGAGTATTACAGCATCGGGCACTACTCCAAAGTTCTCAATCCCAAACCATTTTCCTGTACGACCAAATCCCTGCTGTACCTCTTCACTTACAAAAAGAATTCCATTTTCTTTACAAATATTATATAATTCTTTAATCCATTTCTGGGGTGGAACAACCAGACCGGCATCTCCTGCTATAGGCTCTATTATTACTGCTGCTACTTCTTCTGCCGGCAAATAATATTGAAAAGCAATTTTCAGTTGGTTTAAACATTCCTGGTTACAGGTAGCTTCTTGTTGACCAAATACACATCGGTAACAATCAGGGTAGGGAATATGATGAATTTCCGGCACTAAAGGGCCAATTTTTCGACGCATATTCAAACTTAAAGCTGTTAATGAAAGGGCACCATAAGTCGAACCATGATATGCCTGTATGCAAGAAATAATCTTGCTTCTTCCTGTATATGCTCGAGCTAGTTTTATCATTCCATCGTTCGCATCAGAACCTGAAAGCCCGAAGGCTACTCTTTTATTAAAATCTCCAGGAGTAATAGCTTTTAGCTCTTTTGCCAATTGAACTAAAGGCTCATGGTACATATAAGCTGGGGTGTAATGAATAAAATCCTGAACTTGTTCAGTAATAGCTTTGACCACTTTCTTATGACAGTGACCAGTGTTCAAAGCTGCTGCACTAGCCAGTAAATCAATATATTTGTTCCCATCCAGATCTTCTACTATTGATCCATAGGCGCGCTTTACTGCCAGGGGATAATAAGGTACACGAGCCGCAGGTGAGATAACTTTATTGTCTTCCCGGACAAGTTTCTTACATTTATCAATTTTTGTTTTCAAGCATATCACTCCTATATCAATATTTTGTATTAATTCTCCATCAAACTCTCTTTTTCATAGAATTTAGAAAATATTATTACTACCATTAATAATTATTGATGTATTTATTTTTATTTTATGCTAATATATGGATATAAAAGCTGTATTGTAACTATTCAGCATACGTAAAAATACACAACCTCCAAAGAGGGCATAAAAATTCTTACTAGCAGCTTGAAAATCAAATTTGGATACCGGTTCCATGTTAGGCATGGTTCCTATGATAACTTAGTACGGCCTTGGGATGGATTTCAGCAATCAGTCTGTTGATTAGCTCTATTTTTTCTGTTATATCTAGCTTTTAAAATTCTTTGCTTCTCTATGGCTGTACTTTGCTACGGAATTGGCGAAGAGTTTGGGTTTATTTCATTATGCCGAATAGTTGCGCTGTATTTTCACTTTATTAAAATATATCACCTTTTTTAAAGTTTATAATTCCTTCTGGGTGGTTCTTCATGGGGGTCGCACCACAAGATGCGTCCTACCATTCCTTCGTTCGGTTTGTTGAGAACGGGTGGGGTATGTCTTTACTTGTATGCAGGGTCATGACCTATAAAGTGATACAGCTTTCCCCACCCACAATTATAAACATGGTTAGGTATTACGCCACTTGACACAGTTGGATTTCTCGGTAGCTGCCCAAAACTTTATGTGAATCATAATGCAGCTTTTCTCTATCCAGGGTATACATTACTCGTAAACCCACGCTGACCTCTCTTAGATATTGCCTTGATATCTGTCTTTTGCCTTGAGTTATTCTAACTATTCTTTATACAAGTGGCATTAGAAGTCGATCCTACAATGCACTTAAACCCGATTCGCGAGTGGGCATTATGGACTCCCAATCTATTTATCATTGCATTTTAACAACGACACGGTTCTTAAAAGTTTTCCCTATTCGGGATACTCAGGAAAATTTTTATAACATAATTAATTTGGGCAGATTAACTCTTTTCTTTATAGGTTACCACTTTATATAAACCAACCGTAATAAGAGGTATAGCATATACGGCAATCATACCATAAGCCATCATTGTGTAACCTTTAGCTATTAGAGCAATAATGCCTACTTTCGCTAGTAGAGTTGCCATTAATAAAACAACTACTGTTAATACAGCATTCTGCCTGGCTGTAAAAGTTTTTTTGCCGATTTCCTCTAATCCTGCATTAATTCTTTCAATTAAAGCATGAATAATACCTGTAGATGTTTCAATTAAGGTCCAGCCAACTACTATACCATATAACGAAATTATTCCTGGTCCTGCAATTCCTTTTAACATTGCTAGCCAAGGTACTGTTGCACCTAATATTTCTTCTGAGGGATAAAATCCCATAATAGAAAAATAAGTTAAGAACCATGGGATCGTCATAAGCACACCTGATATTATTCCTCCCCATATTGTTTCTTTTCGAGAAGTTTGCCTTTTTAGCGTAAAAAACGAAGCGGGATAAACAGCAAGGTTATAACCAACGTATACAATACCAGTCCATAAGACTGCTCCAATTCCAACATGACCATTAATATAACTAGTATCTCCCGTAGCAAATACCTGTTGGGCATGATTCCATGTTTTAGATATTACCAATCCGCTGAAAATTATATATCCTATGTACAGTGCCACTGTTCCATAAGTTTTAAATCTTTCAATTAACCAGTTTCCATAAAAATTAAGGATACCAACAATTATTATGACTCCAGTAACTCCAACCCAATATGGTATTCCCAATGTTTGTTGAACAATTTCACCGGTAGCAGAAGCCATTACAGCAATTATGATAATTGCAAGAAGTATATAGACAATATCATATAAAACCCATAATTTTCCTGCGAATTTTTCGACAACAGACTTATAATCATAAACTCTATAAATCCTGGCAATCTCGAAGGTTAAAATACTCATTATTGTAAATCCCAAAAAAATACCTATACCTCCTAACCATCCTAAGGCTCCAAACTTGGCACCAAAGGCCACAATTTCACGACCTGTTGCATAACCACCCCCAATTAGAACTGATTGTAATATGACTCCAGGGAGAACGTATTTTCCAAAATTCCCTTCATAGAAACTTTTTTCTTTTACTTTTGACATTTTCTTTCCTCCTTCTTGTATAATAATTAGACTAATTATTTTTACTAAAACAGACAATATATTTTCTTTATCACCCCCTTTTAATTGGTGTAGTTTCTCGGAAAGTCGCAGGCCAGTCATACCAGCCAGGGGTCAACTGGTAATATTTGTATCTTCCCCAATTATGCTCTACAGCTTCACATAGCCAAAATAAACGATACAAAGATGTAACATGATATGTTTCAAAATATCACATTGTATTCTGGAATATATTCCCAAAAAGACCCTTAACGAACAAGAGTCCGTCCAGCGATCGAATCGGAGGTATTTTTTCTACGAAAGGTTTGTGGGAAGCGATTCTTTTGTTAGGTCACTGACGTTCTCATAAGGATTTATCAAAAATGCCTCGTATCTAAACTTGTTTCTCTTATGCCAAAGTATGAACCTCCAATACGTTTCTATGCCCCCCTTAATGAATCTCCCCGCAGCAAGCTGCGGGGTATCTATTCTTGCTCGCTTCGCTCGCTAAAAAGCGATAATTGCTCGTATTTACATTTTACCTTCTTGTGTAATTCTATGTACTCATCTTTTCTTCCTTGGTTTTGTACATATTTATAGTTTCTTCACTGCCAAATTTGCTAACTGTGCTTACAAAATACCCGTCCGACCAGAATTCTCCACCCCATAACTTTTTCTTTACCTCTGGATGAGTTGCAAATATTTCTCTTGCAGTTATACTTTTTTATGGTTCGTATTATCTTTGTTGGACTATATTTTGGTACTGACTGTACTAAGAAGTGCACATGATTTTTATCAGCCCCAATTTCCAAAAACTCAATTTATTTCATATCTATCTGATATCTGCAAACAAACTTCTTTTAGCGTTTTATCAACTTCCTTGCTGAAAACAACTCTCCTATATTTTGCTGGACAGACAAAATGGTACATTAGTACTGATACATTGTGTTATTTATGTATATAATTACTCAAACCACATTTTCCCTTTCTACACTTTTATATCATTTTATCATATTTTATCGCAACAAGCGGCGGGGAATTAAACCCTCAGAGATTAAAAAAGTGTATGTTTTAAATCTGGAACCGGTTGAAAAGGCAATTACTCCTCTTTATTCTTCTGTTTTTATTCTTCTGTTGAACGGCTTGCTAAAAACCAACCGGAAATCCTACGGACTCTGGCCGTTATGCTACACTTAAAAATCTACAGCATCGCTAAATGGCCAAAACCGATTTGAAACCTGTTTCAAAAACAACATAATCAACCCAGATGTATATAAACTTAGTTCACTTTGACTGGTGTAAAGTTTTATAAAACACTGGTTAGCTTTCCTGTTGCATTTTTTAGGGAAAATATCAGCCTTCGCTTATCCTGACTATGTGAAGTTGTCAATGAACATTAATTGGGGAAATTTTCCACTGTTTAACTACAGTTATTCAATGACTTTCCAAGAGGTTATAAATATTGCAAAAGTATACAAAATAAAAATATATTTTTTTATTCTACACTAATCAAAAAAATCCTCTAATGTTTTTAAAAAGTCCTTTATATCGAACCATATTATTATAATATTATAAACTTAGACAACAGTATTCTTAAAGGGAACCTGCTGTCTGAGCATTATTACACGGGAGGAGTTTTAACATATATTTCAATACATATAATTATGCTTTGTTTGCCAATTCCATACCTTTTCTTAGAGCTTCCATGTTTAAAGGAATCAGCTCTTTCTTTTTATTCGAAAAAACTTTTTTCAAAGATTCTTCCAATGAATTTAAAGAGACAATGTTTGTCTTTCCAACATAGGCTCCCAGGGTAACCATGTTTGCCACTTTACTGTTTCCCAATTTGTTTGCGATTTCATTTGCCGGTATATATATTTTTTCCAGATCCTCTCTCTGGGATTTGTCTTCAACGAGAGAGCTGTTAACTACCAAAATACCGTGTTTTTTTACCACGGGTTCGAATTTATCAAAGGATGGTTTGTTCATGACAATGGAAGCTGTGGGATTTGAAACTATCGGAGAACCAATTTTTTCAGAAGAAACAACGACTGTACAATTGGCAGTACCTCCCCTCATTTCGGGACCATAGGAAGGCATCCAGGAAACTTCTTTTCCTTCCAACATCGCTGCATAGGCAAGCAGCTGCCCCATCACCATTATACCCTGTCCACCAAATCCAGCCATGATAATCTCATACAGCATTTATTTCACCTCCCCAGGAGTTTTGTATTCTCCCAGTGGATAACAAGGAATCATGTTTTCTTCCAGCCATTTTAAAGCATCCAAAGGATGCATTCCCCAGTTGGTTGGACACGTTGATAATACCTCTACCATTGAAAATCCCTGTTTATTGATTTGGGTTTCAAAGGCTTTTTTGATGCACCTTTTTGCCCTGTTAATGTTTTTTATATCATGAACTGAAACTCTGGCAATATATCCCGCTCCATTAAGGGTCGCAAGCATTTCGCTCATTTTAATGGGATAACCTGCAGATTTGGGATCCCTTCCATATGGAGAAGTTTGGGTTTTTTGACCGACCAGTGTAGTAGGAGCCATCTGGCCTCCTGTCATTCCGTAAATGGCATTGTTTATAAATACAACGGTAATGTTTTCTCCACGAGCTGCGGCATGTATAATTTCCGCTGTGCCTATCGAAGCCAGGTCTCCATCCCCTTGATAGGTAAACACAACTTTATCAGGTAAAACCCTTTTTATGCCAGTTGCGACAGCTGGGGCTCTACCGTGAGCTGCCTGCTGCATATCACAATTGAAGTAATTGTATGCAAGCACTGAACATCCCACAGGGCAAACTCCTATGGTTTCTTCCCTTATTTGTAACTCATCCATGATTTCAGCCACCAGGCGGTGAACAATACCATGAGTGCAGCCAGGACAGTAATGGGTTTTTACATCCTGTAAGGATTTGGGTCTTTCAAAAACTGTCTTCACTATTTACACCCCCCTGATGCCAATTTTTTAACTTCCCTAGTAATTTCGCCTGGTGTGGGAATCATTCCGCCTGTCCTGCCGTAAAAATACACCGGGGCTTTTCCTCCAACGGCCAATTCAACATCCTCCACCATTTGTCCTGTGCTCATTTCAACAGTTAAAAATGAATCAACTTTATCTCGGTATTGTTTTATTGTTTTTTCAGGGAACGGCCACAAAGTTATAGGTCTGATTATTCCAACTTTTACTCCTTCCTTTCTCAGCCGTTTCTGAGCTGTTTGAACAACCCGGGCTGCTGTCCCATAAGCCACAACGATAACTTCAGCATCATCACAATCTATTACTTCACACCGCTGCTCCTTTTTCTTAATTTCGTCATATTTTTTCTTTAGCTTGAGATTGTGTCTCTCAAGACCTTCGGGATCTAAATCCAGAGTGTTGATGAGGTTTTGTTTCCTCCCCATCATCCCTGTTGTTGTCCAATCCTTTGGAGGCAACTTAATTTTTTTCCTTTCTTTAAACTCAACAGGTTCCATCATCTGCCCCAGGGCTCCATCTCCAATGATCATTACCGGATTTCTGTACAGATCTGCTAGATCAAAAGCGTCCATGACAAGATCAACTATTTCCTGTACTGAAGCAGGGGCCAGAACAATCAGTTTGTAATCTCCATGTCCCCCTCCTTTAGTGGCCTGGAAATAATCTGATTGAGCAGGTTGTATATCCCCCAAACCCGGTCCTCCTCTTGCAATATTTACTATTACACAAGGGAGTTCTGCACCGGCGATGTATGAAATGCCTTCCTGCTTAAGGCTGATTCCAGGACTTGAAGATGAAGTCATTACCCTGGCCCCTGCACCTGCTGCACCATAAACCATGTTTATAGCTGCAATTTCACTCTCAGCTTGAAGAAAGGTTCCGCCTACTTCAGGAAATTTTCGGGCTAAATATGCCGGCAACTCACTCTGCGGAGTTATAGGATACCCAAAAAAGAATCTGCATCCGGCTCTTATCGCAGCTTCCCCAATTGCTTCATTGCCTTTCATTAAAATTTTCATCACAAAAATCCCTCCCCCTTTGTCTTGGTTATTCAGGTCTATAAACGCTTATTACCAGATCAGGACACCTTTTTGCACAGTTTGCACATGCAATGCACTTCTCCTGATCTTCATCTTTAACAGTTGCTGGATGAAACCCCTGAGAATTGATTCTTTTTGTATCCATTACTATGATGTTTTTGGGGCAAACTGTCGTACACAGTTCACAGCCTTTGCATCTTTCTTCATCAAAAACAACTTTTTTCAAGAAAATCCCTCCCTCGCATAATAAGTGCTTATTCTTCCCATGGATAACGCATCAGTAGTTTTATCGGAAAAACGGGTTCTTTTAAAACTTTATACAATTCTTTCTTTTCAGATAAATTTTCTTTTACCGTGTGAAATGAAATTGGAATATTGGTGTTTTTTGAGACCTCAGCTATTATATCATAGCCATCCAGAATATCCATGATTTTTGTTTCAGTACCAAGGTTGGTGTTATTTATTAGACCGGTAATTTTTAATCCTGATTTTGCTTCTATATGCTCTATCAGTTTCTGGATGTCTTCAGCTTTACTGGTCCGCGGTCTGCGACAGTTGATTACAAAGAAAAAACTGTAATGGAGGTGTTTAAAAAAATTTCTGTACCTCCCCAAAACATTTGCTCCTATTTCATCTCCCCCTACATCAAAAAAGACGTAATCATTTTCATGCTGCAGTGGAGAAATAATTGCTGGAGATAGTGCAGGCAGATCAGCATGAGGATGTTTTATGGAAGATGAAATTATTTTAATGCCGTATTTGTCTAACAAATGTTGTTTTTCTCTGGATCTAAAAAAGGGATTGACAATGTCCAAATCAACCAGGGTTACTTTACAGTTTTCTTTAGCTTTTTTAATGCACAAATTTAGTGATATTTCTGTTTTTCCACTGCCGAAATTGCCACACAAAATATTTACCTTACTGTGTATAAGCACAGATCACATCCCTTTCTTACTTGACTCTTAGATATATTCTTTGGCTTTTTCTTCCCCCTTCAGCACCCGTAAGGCTCCTTGGGCCAGAGCTTCGAGTTCATCCTCTCCAGGATAAACAAATACTTCAGCAATAAATTCAACCATCTCTGAAATCCACTCTACAAACATTTTATCATAAGCCAGGCCACCTGTCAGGATTATCCCATCAACCTCTCCCTTTAGCACCGCACTTAAAGCCCCTATTTCCTTACCGACTTGATAAGCCATACTTTTGTATACCTGCTCAGCTTCTTTATCACCCGATATTATTCTAGCTGAAACTTCTCGGCCATCATTTGTACCCAGATAGGCTACAAGGCCTCCTCTACCTTTAATCTTTTGATGAATCTCTTCTTTGGTATATTTCCCTGAAAAACAAAGATTAACCAGATCTCCCGCTGGCAAACCGCCACTACGCTCAGGGGAGAAAGGCCCATCGCCATTTAAAGCATTATTAACATCCACAACTTTTCCTTTTTTATGAGCTCCTACTGAAATACCTCCTCCCAAATGGGCAACAATCAGGTTCAATTCTTCGTATTTTTTACCAATCTTTTTAGAAACTTTCCTTGCCACTGCTTTTTGATTTAATGCATGAAATATGCTTTTCCTTTTTATTTCCGGTATACCAGAATAGCGTGCTAGAGGTTCCATCTCATCAACAACCACAGGGTCGACGATAAAGGCAGGGACTCCAATCCCGGAAGCTATTTCATATGCCAGAATGCCTCCCAGATTTGATGCATGCTCACCCATAAAACCTTCTTTTAAATGTTTTAACATCAATTTGCTAACCTTATATGTTCCACCTGCAATAGGTTTTATCAGTCCTCCTCTACCAACTACTGCATCGATTTCTTCAATGTTAATATTGTTTTTCTTTAGTAAATTTAAAATTACCTGTTTCCTGAAGTTATACTGATCACCGATTTTTTTAAACCTCGAAATTTCCTTTATGCTGTGACGCAGTGTGTCTTTAAAAATCATTGTGTTATTGTTAAATACTGCTGTTTTTGTAGAAGTCGATCCGGGATTTATTACCAGTATTTTAAAATTTTTAACCACCTTTAAAACCTCCATTACGGATATGTGTAACATCATAAATTGGAAGAGTTGCTTTGGGTACAACTCTTCCCGGTAGACTTTTTCTAGAATTTCGTCCTTATCTTGCAAATTTTTCTAATTTTGTTTATTCGTTCTTCAGCCATTTTATTGGCTGCAATGTGGGTAGGGATGTTTTTTTGTTCTGAGATTTCAAACACTCTCAGCAACTTGTAATATATCTTTGAAATTTTTCTCATTGCCCTTTCTCTGCTATAGGTTTCATAAAAAACTTCTTCCGCTACATTTATTACCCCTCCGCCATTTATAACATAATCCGGCGCATACAATATCCCTTTTTCTTTCAATACATCGCCGTGTTTTGGTTCTTTTAATTGATTATTGGCGGATCCCGCGATGATATCACAATTGAGCTTGGGAATGGTTTCATCGTTTATTATTGCTCCTAGAGCACAAGGAGCAAAAATGTCACACTTGACACTATAAATTTCTTCAGGCTTTACAGCCTCCGCATTAAAATCATTTACTGCTTTCTTGATATTTTCAGCAAAAATATCTGTTACAATTAATTTGGCACCAGCTTTATGCAGGTGTTTGGCAAGGCAGTAACCCACATGGCCTATCCCTTGTATTGCTACTATTTTATCGCTTAAATTTTCGCTGCCATATGCTTTTTGACAACATGCTTTAATTCCGCAGAATACACCATAAGCTGTAGCAGGAGAAGGATCTCCGCTTTTTCCTGGCAAGCCTACAACGTTCTGGGTTTCGTAATGGATGTATTCCATATCTTCAACACATGTTCCAACATCCTCAGCAGTGATGTATCTTCCTCCAAGGCTGTCTACAAACTTTCCGTAAGCTCTGAAGAGCTCTTCGGATTTATCAGTTTTTGGATTGCCTATGATAACAGCCTTTCCTCCACCCAGATTCAACCCCATTGCAGCATTTTTGTATGTCATCCCCCTGGCTAACCTCAATGCATCAACAACGGCATCTTCTTCTGATTTATAAGTCCACATTCTTGTGCCGCCAAGGGCAGGCCCCAGAGTTGTGTCATGTATTGCAATTATTGCTTTCAAACCCGAAGTCTTTTCCTGACAAAAAACCAGTTGTTCATAATCATGCCTTTCCATTTTTTCAAAGACCACGAAAATTCCCCCCTTTATTTTTGTGCCATTAACAACCCCAAGGCGATTGAATTCATTTTGGTTTCCCAGGAATCGGCTCTGGAAGTAACAACAACAGGAACTTTAGCACCAGCAATGATTCCTGCACACCTTGCTTCAGCGAAACAAACAAGGCTTTTATACAAGACATTTCCTGTTTCAATGTTAGGTACAACCAGGATATCTGCGTCACCTGCAACGGAACTTGCTATACCCTTGTGGGCAGCTGCTTTGGCAGAAACAGCATTATCTAATGCCAGCGGCCCGTCGATAATTGCCCCTTTGATTTGTTTTCGTTCAGCCATCTTGGATATATAAGCAGCATCCAGGGTAGCACTCATTTTGGTGTTGATCTTTTCAACTGCAGCCAAAAGGGCAACCTTGGGTTCCTGTATGTTTAAAGCGCGGGTTACGGTTAGGGCATTATTAATGATATTAACTTTTTGTTCAGCATCTGGAGAAATGTTCATTGCTGCATCAGTTATTATTAGGAATTTGTGATAATTTTTGATTTCAAAAACAGCCACATGACTTAATAAATTCCCGGTCGTTAAACCATATTCTTCATTTAGCACTGCTTTTAAAAAATCTGCGGTGTTAATTAATCCCTTCATTACTAGATCAACATGGCCTTCAGCAACTAATCTTACGGCACACTCAGCTGAACTCTTGGAATCCTTAGAATCGATAATTTCATATTTTTTTATATCTAAATTTTTCTTTTGGATTAATTCCTCTATTTTTCCCCTGTTACCTATAAATATACCTTCCGTCAACCCCTGTTCAGAAACATTGCTTATAGCTTTTAAGATTTCTTCATCATCAGCACATGCAACAGCAATTTTTTTATACCCGTTTTTTTTCACTGCTTCAAAAAGCTGATTGAAACTTTTGATTAAAATTTTAACCACCTGCCTTTCGTGCTATAAGGAATGGAAATAATGCTTAAAAGTTAAAAATACTTATTTTTCTAAATAAATCTATATGGTTCTTCTTCATTTTAGTTGAATTAAATGTCATGCAAACCCAATCCGGTC
>DFNM01000086.1:0-122 GCA_002376045.1 Firmicutes bacterium UBA3567 | reverse complement strand
AACCCAATCCGGTCAATAGTTAAATCATTATAGTTGTTAAGAATTGACCGGATACGGGATTTTAATGAGCATGGAAAAGGAAAGAACCGTTTTGTCGATAACCGCGGCACAGGTTTTCGATG
>DFNM01000010.1 GCA_002376045.1 Firmicutes bacterium UBA3567 | reverse complement strand
GAAAATTCTGAGCTTCTTGTGTTATTCTCCCGGATTTAGTTCCAGATTCATCCTTTCTGTGGCCCTTTTTCTCCTTTCTTCTCTTCTTCCCATTTCGTTTTTCCCGGGAGCTATGTCCTCTCCCAGTTCATACCCGAAATCCCTACTCTTTATACGGTATTTTTTAACATCTGTTTTTTTTTCTCTGGGCAATGAAACCCCTCCTTTTGGCATTTTTAATCCAAGCTTATTTTTCCTTCAAAAGCAAACTTTTATTCCCGAAAGCTTGTTGAAAGGAGTGGACCTCATAGAAGCGGCACAGGGAATCTCGTCAAAATGGTTTGCAATTTTTGTTTAAAATAGTTTAAACTGTAAAGAGGGAGGGATTTTTGTGATCATAGGCCTTGATGTAGGTGGAACAAACATTGATGTAGTGCTGATTGGGAAAAAAGGCATCATGCATACCGTCAAAAAACCCGTAGATTACGATTGTTTTTTACAATGTGTTATTTCCTCCATTGAAGAGGTATCAAGGGACATAAACCCCCGGCAGATCAAAAAAATTGACTTAAGCACCACTGTTTCAACAAACACCATTGTGGAAAACAGAAATTCACGGGTGGGGTTAATGATTGAACACGGGCCGGGACTGAAGCTGGAGCTTCCTGACCCCAAAATGCTGGCTTTTTTTGTTCCGGGTTATATAGACCACCGGGGAAGGGAAGCCCATCCGTTAAACTTAAAAGAGGTTGATAAAGGTAAGGCATTGTTTTTAAAGGAAAACATAAAATATGTAGGGATTGTTGGCAAGTTCTCGGTAAGAAACCCGCAGCATGAGATGGCTATGTCAAAGGCCCTGACGGATTCCTTTGAACACATAAGCCTGGGGTACACCCTTTCTGGAGAATTAAACTTTCCCAGGAGGATAAACACCGCTTTTTTGAATTCTTCCATTTACAGGGAATACAGGAATTTTGCAGAGAGTGTTGAAAAAGCCCTCCAGCACCTGGATTTTAAGTGTCCGGTGTTTGTTTTGAAGGCAGATGGAGGAAGCGTAAACCTCAACAGGTCCGTTGATGTGCCTGTTGAAACAATCCTTTCTGGACCCGCTGCGAGCATCATGGGCGGCACGGCTTTTATAGACACCCAGGAGGATATAGTGGTGCTGGATATAGGCGGTACTACCACTGATATTTCGTTTTTTGCAGATGGAATTCCCCTGTATGAACCCAGAGGTGTGGAGATAAATGGGTTCAAAACCCTTGTCAAGGGCCTTTACACCAGATCGATTGGAATAGGAGGAGACAGCCATATAAAGCTGGAGGGAAACAGCCTGAAAATAGGCCCTGTAAGAAGAAAACCCGCGGCCTTTGGTGGACAGCATCCAACTCCAACAGATGCCATGAAAGTCCTGGGGCTGATAGAGGAGGGGTCACACCAGAAGGCTGTTAAAGCCTTAAAACCACTGGCTCAAAGCATGAACACCGGTGTAAAAGACATGGCAGAACTTGTAATCCGGCAGATGTGTAAAAAAATATCGGAAAAGGTAAATTCCTATTTGGATCAGGTAAACTCCCGCCCTGTGTATACTATCCATGAACTGCTCCACGGCAAAAAACTGCGGCCTCAAAAAGCCGTGCTGATGGGAGGACCGGCTGGGGCCCTGAAAGATGTCCTGTCCCGGGAACTTGGGATGGAATGCATATTGCCCAAGCTTTACAGGGTGGCCAATTCCCTTGGGGCGGCCCTCAGCCGAACAACGGCAGAGTTGACAATGGTGGTTGATACAGCACAAGGCTATATGCTCATAGGAGAAGAAGGTCGAAGGAAGAGAATACCTTCTAACTTTACCCTTGAGGATGCCAGGAAATTGATACTGCATAAGCTTTTACACAAAGCAAAAAAATACGGGTTTAAAGGCAGCCTGGAGGATCTGCATATAGTGGAACAGGAAATATTCAACATCGTTAGAGGGTTCTATACTACAGGAACCCTTATTAAGCTTAAAGCCCGTATAAAACCTGGTTTGGAGGAGGAGTATATAAATGATTAAAGCCAAGAATCGGTTGGGCCTGGTCTTTTTTCCTGCTTTTGACTGGGCCATATCACCTACCCATCCAGAAAGGGAAGAAAGGCTTCTTTATACTCGAGATCAGGTAATGGAAGAAGGCCTGCTGGATATAGAAGGTATTGTGGAGTATAACCCTGAAGTAGCCAAAGAACAGGATGTAAACCGGGTACACATATGTGTACCTGATGTTGCCTCAAGAACAACCCAATCACATATGATTTCTGCGGGAGGAGCAATAGCCGCGGCAAAAGCGGTATTAAAGGGTAAAGTGGATAAAGCCTTTGCCATCGTAAGACCTCCCGGGCACCATGCTCGCCGCATAGTTCATGGAGCAAGGGGATTTTGTAATATAAACATCGAAGCGGTCATGATAGAAAAAATCAGAAAAGAGTTCGGCATCAGAAAAATAACCGTAGTTGATACAGACTGCCATCATGGTGATGGGACCCAGGACATCTACATCAATGACCCTGATGTGCTGTTCATTTCCCTACATCAGGATGGCCGCACCCTTTATCCCGGAACGGGGTTTGTTGATGAAATGGGAGGGCCGGGTGCAACAGGGTATACCCTGAACATACCTCTACCCCCGGGCACATCCGATGAAGGGATGTTGTATGTAATTAAAAACGTGGTTTTACCGGTGCTTGAGGAGTATAAACCCGATATTATCATTAATTCAGCAGGTCAGGATAACCATTACAGTGACCCCATTACAAACATGAACTTTTCAGCTCAGGGATATGCTGAATTAAACCATTTGCTCAATCCCCACATAGCGGTGCTGGAAGGAGGGTATTCTATTGAAGATGCTCTGCCGTATGTTAACACCGGGATCATTCTTGCAATGGCGGGCCTGAATTATTCCAACATAAAAGAACCCGATTTTAGAGAGGGAAGATTCAGGGAATCAAAGAGTTCAATGGAGAGAATAAAACGCATCTGTGAGGAAGTTTTAAGGGTGTGGAATAATAAAGAAAGACTCAGAAGTGAAAAAATAAGATACAGGGACTATGTTGTTGAGGAACGCAGGGTGTATTATGATACCGATGGAATAATGGAGTATCAACAGGAGAAAACTAGAGTGTGTGATGAATGTTCGGGGTTTGTGCAACTCACATCCAAGGCAGATACCGGATACAGAGTGATAGCACTGCTTCTACCCTGGCATGCCTGTGATGACTGTGCTGCCGAAGCTTATGATATCTTTGATAGCTTGCAGGAACCTTCAGGAACCCTGGTATACCTACAGGATAAAGATAATGACCTTTTAAGGGTGAAAAGGCTTTAGGCCAGAACAAAAACCGTATATTTTTTTAAAATTACTAAAAAATATTCGCATTTATAATTGACAGCCCATACCCCTTTTGTTATTATTGAATCGGTGCCAAAAAAGTTTAAAATAAAAACAATACAGAGGCTTTAACTGGAGGTTAACCATGAAAAAATATGATGTAATCATAATTGGTGCTGGTCCAGCGGGTATATTTACTGCCCTGGAACTTACAGAAAAGAATGAAAATTTAAAATTATTGTTGATAGAAAAAGGCAAGGACATAGAAAAACGATACTGTCCTTTAAAAGATAAAAAAGTGCCCTGTCAAAACTGTAAGTCCTGTTCCATTGTCAGCGGATGGGGGGGTGCCGGAGCCTTTAGTGACGGAAAATTAACCCTGACAACGGAATTTGGAGGATGGCTTGACGAATATATAGGTAAATCTAAAGTTGCACAACTGATCAATTACGTGGATAGGATATACCTGAGATTCGGTGCAACGAAAATCGTACACGGAACAAATTCTAAAAAGGTTAGGGAGCTTCAACAAAAAGCGGCAACGGCAGATTTAAGGCTGATACCTGCAAGGGTTAAACATCTGGGCACAGAAAAGTGCTTCAATATACTAAAGGATATGAGGGATTACCTGAATCCCAAAATGGACATACTTACATCCACTATAGTATCCAAAATCCTAGTAGAAGACAATGCTGTAAAAGGTGTTGTTACTAAGGATGGAAAGGAATACCGCGGGGACTATGTTGTGTGTGCACCGGGAAGGGAAGGAGCAGAATGGTTTGCCGAGGAAGCTAGCCGGCTGGATCTTGATATGATGAGCAATCCCGTGGATATAGGAGTAAGGGTTGAAGTCCCATCGGTAGTAATAGAACACATAACAGATGTGGTATACGAATCAAAACTGGTTTTTTATTCCAAACTGTTCGATGACAAGGTAAGAACTTTTTGTATGAATCCGTACGGGGAAGTAGTTATGGAAAACAACAGCGGGCTTATGACTGTTAACGGCCACAGTTATGCCGACAAAAAAACGGATAACACCAATTTCGCCCTTTTAGTCAGCAAAACCTTTACAGAACCCTTTAAAGAACCCATAACGTACGGGAAATACATTGCCAGCCTGGCCAACATACTGGGAGGCGGTGTGCTTGTGCAGCGTCTGGGGGATCTTCTGGCTGGCAGGAGGTCCACCAAAGAAAGGATAGGAAGGGGTCTTGTTGAACCTACTTTGAAGGAAGCCACTCCTGGAGATTTGAGCCTGGTGTTTCCCTACAGACATCTGATGAATATTATCGAGATGCTGGAGGCCATTGATAAGATAGCTCCCGGGGTGTATTCCAGGCACACTTTGCTCTACGGTGTAGAAGTCAAGTTTTACTCTTCCAGATTGAAGCTGACCAACAAGCTGGAGACCCAGGTAAAGAATCTCTTTGCTGCAGGGGATGGAGCCGGTGTAACTCGTGGTCTAGCTCAGGCTTCTGCTTCTGGAGTTTTGGTGGCAGGGGAAATTTTGAAAAGGATTGGTTAAAACACAAAGGGGATCAAAAAACTGAGTGGTCCCTGATTTGTATAAGATGAGGAGGATGAGTAATGGCTTCAGTTGTTGTTATTGGCAGTCAATGGGGAGATGAGGGGAAAGGCAGAATAACCGATTATCTGGCTTCTAAATCCGATATGGTTGTAAGGTATCAGGGAGGGACTAATGCAGGCCATACTGTGGAAGTAGGAAATGAAAAGTACAAGCTGCACCTCATACCCTCAGGCATCCTGCATGAAGGAAAGGTGTGTGTTATTGGAAATGGCGTAGTGGTAGACCCTGTGGCCCTTGTCGAAGAAATTCAGAGCCTGGAAAAGCGGGGGGTGGATGTTAACAATTTGAAAGTAAGTGATAGGGCTCACCTTATCATGCCCTATCACAAGACCCTGGACGGTCTTTCGGAAGACATGTTGGGGGAAAACAGTATAGGAACAACCCGGCGTGGGGTTGGTCCTGCTTACATGGATAAAGCTCAGAGAATGGGAATAAGGGTTGTGGATTTGCTGGACAGGGATGTATTTGAAGCCAAACTGGAGCAGAACCTCAAAGCCAAAAACAACCTTTTTAAAAAGGTTTACGGCATGGAAGGCTTTAAAAAAGAAGACATTCTGGAGCTTTATCTGGATTGTGCTAAAAAAATTAGAAAATATGTAACTGATACAACAGTGATCATTTCAGATGCAATTAAAAAAGGAAAAAACGTGCTTTTTGAGGGTGCTCAAGGTACCCTGCTGGATATCGATTTCGGGACTTATCCATATGTTACTTCGTCCCATCCCATTGCAGGAGGAGTATGTATTGGAGCGGGTATAGGTCCTACATTTATAGATAGGGTAGTAGGGGTTGTTAAGGCTTATACAACCCGAGTAGGCAAAGGCCCCTTCCCCACAGAACTCTTTGGTGAAATAGGGGATTTCATAAGGGATAAAGGGGCTGAGTACGGTACAACCACAGGAAGACCCAGAAGATGCGGTTGGATGGATACCGTGATAGTGAGGTATGCCATCAGAGTAAGCGGCATCTCCCGTATTGCCATCACCAAATTAGATACTTTAGGAGGCCTGAAAAAGCTAAAAATCTGCACAGGTTATAGATACAAAGACCGGATAATTCGGGATTTTCCTGCCAGCTTAAAACTCCTTGCAGAATGTGAACCAATATATGAAGAAATGGATGGCTGGGATGAGGATATTTCCCATGCGAGAAGTTTTGATGAACTGCCTGTAAATGCACAGAAATACGTTGAACGCATCCAGGAACTGTGTGAAACCAGGGTGTGTTTTGTTTCAATAGGTCCCAAGAGGTCACAGGGAATAATGCTTGAGGAGGTATTTTAGCTTGCTTGGGGCAACTTAATTTAGTTTAAACTCCAAAACAGTTGGTTAAGGG
>DFNM01000090.1:19639-20694 GCA_002376045.1 Firmicutes bacterium UBA3567 | reverse complement strand
TTCACCTGCGAAAGTTGAGTTATTAATATATACATTACCCACATAAAATAGCAAAGAGCCTTATTTGTTTCCTCCCCTACTGTCAACCACAATTAGTTTTATTCTCCTATTATAACTTTTGTTCCTGAAGGAACGTTTTCGTAAACCCATTTTGAATCCTTAATGGATAATCGTAGACAACCATGAGAAGCGGGTCTGCCAAGTTTTTCGGCCTCTTTTTTAATTATTTGTTTGTTTTCATTTAAGGGAATTGAGTGGAATAAATAGACTCCCCAATCTTTAAATGAAGTCCAATATTTTGCACCCATTTTGTATTTCTGTGAATAGAACCATTTCCCTCTGTTTTGAATATAAAAGATTCCCCTTGGGGTTTCATATCCTTCAACCCCTGATGAACAAACCATGTTTTTTATTAACTTTCCATTTTCATATACTTTAACTTTTTGATCCTTTAGTGATACCTTTATCAACATATCTTTTTTGGGTTGAAGCATTAATTCCTGGCCAGCTTTAATTTTGTCTGGATATTTTATCAAATTGTTTGCCATTAAAAACTTTATGGATAGATTATACTTTTGAGCAATTTCTGATAAGGTTTCACCTTGTTTAACAACATGTTTAATAGGTATTGCTGGTTTTTCTGGGGCTTGGCCCATCAGATCTTCCTCTTGTAGTGTAAAATCTTTTTGTAGTTTGGTTTTTTCCGACTTTTCTGGTAAATCAACAGGAGCATTAGATGGGATGCTTTCATTTTTGGCATAAGAAATTACGTAAGCAACTAAGACAATAACAACTAATATTGATACAAGTAATATTTTGTTTTTTTTCATTTTTAGCTCCTCCCTTTGGTGAAAGTTAGTAGCAGGTATTACTGCATTAAATAACTATATTATTGTATATATAATGTTATTTGTTACCATTCTACATTTTTCGATGAAATTCCTGCTTCCTAATGAGTCCTGTGTATTTATTTCCAAAGCATTAAAGGGAGAGCCTAACAAAGACCCTCCCTCAAAAATTTAGTTAAAGAACATACTGCGCTAAAGTTCTTTAAA
>DFNM01000090.1:0-19271 GCA_002376045.1 Firmicutes bacterium UBA3567 | reverse complement strand
TTTTTTTCCAAAGGTTGGCTTGAACCCGCTATCCATAGTTTTAATTCAGAATCCATATCGAATGTTCCCGCGGTTTCAATACTAAAATGTCTGATATTTTTGTAAGGGATTGAATGATATTCTACTTTTTTTCCAGTTATACTCTGCTTGTTTACCAGCAAAAGCCTTTTGTTTGTAAATACAAAGTTGAATGGATTTTATCATTCCACTGGTCAATAAACTTTTTTCCTCGTGTTATCAAATCTTCGATGGAGTCAAAGGCATTGCTTTTGATAAAATGCTGTTCTATGTAGTAAAAGGGTCTTTCTACTTTACCCTTCGTCCTTGCCCCAAAAGGCTGACATGCCCTAGGGTTAAACCTGAATGCCCCTGCAAGTTCTAAAAAACTCTTGTTGAATCTTATGACATTATCTTGATGTTCTATTACCATTCAGACCTCCCCAAGTAAGAGCGATAGCTTTCATCCCATATACCCGCCGCATTTACTGTATGGGGTTCGGGCAGTGTTGGACTTCGTTTTGTTATGGAAACTCGTCCACCCCAAGTCAGCCTCATATGCGGTTCCCCGGCACTCAAAAGTTAATTGAGTGCCGGGCTCGGGCCGGGACTTTGCCTCCGGCTTCCTTCAGATTCCACGTCGCCGTGGACACCCTTGCCTTTGGCTAATGGTTCCCACTGCCAAGCCCATAGCGGACTTCCACCGCTAAGCTACCGCCCATGCCGGGCGCACACAAAAAAAGCAGCTTCTTATTTTTGAACAAAAAGGAAGCTGCTTTTGTTTTTTTTTATACTTTGACTTCTTCACTTTCTTCTAAAAGATAATTATATTTACTGATTATTGGTTCTACATATTCTTTTATATAGTTATCTACTTGACTTGCGCTTCTACCTATGAATTTATTTGGATCTATTATATTTTTTATTTCTTTCTCATTTAAAGGTATTTCTTTGTCCTGGATTATTCTTTCGAGCAGATCGTTTTGATTTCCTTCTTTAATTTTGGTTAATGCTTTTATGGAATGCTGCCGTATTTTCTCATGTATTTCCTGGCGGTCTTCTCCCTTTTTCACCGCTTCCATTATTATGTTTTCTGTGGCCATAAAGGGTAGGTTTTCCTGAACATTTCTTTCGATTATTTTTGTGTTTACTGTAAGGCCTTTGGCTATATTAATATATAACAGTAGAATGCTGTCCACTGCTAAAAAAGCCTCAGGTATCACTATTCGTCTGTTAGCAGAATCATCAAGAGTTCTTTCAAGCCATTGTTGTGAAGCTGTAATACTTGTATTTATACTGTTGACTATCACATAACGAGCAAGGGCTGCTATCCTTTCGCTCCTCATCGGGTTCTTTTTATAAGCCATTGCAGAAGAACCGATTTGCTTTTTCCCAAAAGGTTCTTCTATCTCCTTTAGGTGTTGCAATAGACGAATATCATTGCTGAATTTATGAGCACTTTCAGCAATACCTTTTAGAATATTTAATATCTGAGTGTCAAACTTTCTGGGATATGTTTGTCCTGTGATAGGAAAACTCTGTTTAAACCCCATTTTTTTGCAAACCAGCTTATCAAGCTCTTCTACTTTCTGTTCATCGCCGTTAAAAAGTTTTAAAAAACTGGCCTGAGTTCCGGTAGTGCCTTTTACACCTCTCAACTTTAGGTTATCTAACAGTAGTTCCAAATTTTCAAAATCCATTATTAAATCCTGTATCCACAAACAAGCTCTCTTACCTACAGTAGTCAGCTGTGCTGGTTGGAAATGAGTGAATCCAAGGGTGGGAACGTTTTTATAACGTCTTGCGAATTTTTTCAATAAATTGATGCAGTTTACCAGACGTTTTTTTATGATTTTAAGGCCCTGTTTCATTAGTATTATGTCTGTATTATCTCCCACAAAGGCACTTGTAGCACCAAGATGAATTATTGGTTTGGCAGATGGACATTGTTCACCAAAAACCCTTACATGTGCCATTACATCATGCCTGGTTTCCTTTTCAATTTCAGCTGCTCTTTTGAGGTTTAGTTTGTTTATATGTTTTTTCATTTCTTTGATCTGTGAATCTTTTATATCTAAACCTAGTTCCTTTTGACTTTCGGCCAGGGCAACCCAGAGTTTCCTCCAGGTAGAAAATTTGTTCTCATCAGAAAAGACTTTTAACATTTCTTCAGATGCATATCTTGTAATCAATGGATTTTCGTATATTTTCATTGAGTTTTACCACCTCAATCAATTGATTTGAGCGTTTATCTGGTTTTTAACTTTGTTTAAATTATTGATGAAACAAATCTTTGTATTCTATCTAAACCTAATTGGATATCGTCCATGGAAACAGCATAGGATAGTCGAATGTAGTTATCCATTCCAAAGGCAGAACCGGGAATTACAGCTACTTTAAAATCGTCAAGCAAAACATTGGCAATGTCATCAGATGTTGATAATTTTTTGTCTGAAACAGTTTTACCTTTTATTTTAGAAATATTTACAAACACGTAGAAGGCACCTTTGGGGTTAATACATGAAAGGCCTTCTATATCGTTTATTTTATTTACCATATAATCTCTTCTTTTTGAAAATTCATTAACCATATCTTCTACAGGTTTTTGAGCACCGAGTAAAGCAGCCACAGCAGCTTTCTGGGCTATGGAATTGGGATTTGAAGTGGCATGGCTTTGTATGTTTGACATAACTTTTATTATCTTTTCTTCCCCTGCTGCATAACCTATCCTCCAGCCAGTCATAGCATAGGCTTTAGATACCCCATTAATAATAATGGTTCTTCTTTTTACTTCTTCATCTATCTGAGCGATACTAAAATGAGTGTCTTCATCATACAGCAATTTCTCATAAATTTCATCGGAAATTATGTAAAGGTCATTACTGACTGCAATTTCAGCTATATCCTCTAAATCTTTTTTAGTATAAACCGTTCCTGTTGGGTTGTTCGGTGAGTTTATAATCAATGCTTTTGTTTTTTCATTGATAACTTTTTTAAGCTGTTGAGGAGTTATTTTAAACTTGTGCTCTTCTTCGGTTTCTACAAAGACAGGAGTCCCTCCAGCCATTTCTACTAGTTGTGGATAACTAACCCAGTATGGAACAGGAATGATAACTTCATCCCCTGGATCCAACAGGGCTTGAAAGGTGTTGTATAAAGAATGTTTGGCTCCATTGGAAATTATTACCTGAGATGGTTTGAAGTCTAGATTGTTTTCTTTTTTAAACTTTTCACATACTGCTTCTTTAAGCTCCACAATTCCTGCGGCAGGAGTATAACCCGTAAATCCTTCATCTATAGCTTTTTTGGCAGCTTCTCTAATATGGTTAGGAGTATTGAAATCTGGTTGGCCTGCACCAAAGCCAATAACGTTAATTCCTTGATTTTTCATCTCCTTAGCCCTTGCACTTATAGCAAGGGTGGGGGATGGTGCAATTTTAAAAGCTTTACTTGAAATGGGTTTCATAGTAGTTATCCCTCCTAATAGAATATTTTTAAGAGACACATAAAATTGAGATTTTAAAAAGCTTGTACAAGCTTGTTTTAAACCCTAATACTTACAAAAATTCGATACCTTGATGAATAACAGCATACATCACCCAGCTTATAGTTGGTTAGTAAACTCCTGTATTTCCTTAGGGATTTTTATTTTTTTATTATGGTCAAAAATAGTAACAACAGAAGAGATGGATTGTTTCTCACCTTTTTTTAAATATATATCTATATTTATAGCCATCTTGTGGATATAAAAATTATCCTTACCAATCCATACCTTTGCTGTATAATTTATTTTGTCATAAATGTTTTCTAATAGTTTTGTATTAGCATTATCAAACAAGGAAATTAGTTCAAAGCTATCAGCTTCGTATTCAACTATTTTCACAGGGATTCCATTCAGTTCTTCTTCACCTACATATTTGGCTTTTTTTATATAATTTTTGATTGCTTTTAAAGTCTCATGTGGGGATTGTAGCACAGAATTAAAATTACCGAACTGAAAAGCCTGTTGAGACAGCCATTTTCCAGTCAAAGGGTGTTTTATGTAGAAGCTGTTTTTTGTTTGAAGGACTTCAATTGTTAGATTATTGAAAACGCCTTTCAAATAGAGAAAATCTGAATTAATAGAAATGCCAGCAAACTCAAGTTCTTCCTGTGTTTTTTTTGTTTTGATTTTGGTTTTTACCTGTAATCTATAGCCTTTTAATGATAATAGTGTTTTGTTAGCTTTTAGTATAGCTTCCCTGGGAGTTAAATTGGCAAAGGGATCCTTATTACATCCTGATGAAAACAGTAAAATAAAGATAAAAAATAAAACAAACATTAAAGTTAAAGTTGCAATTGATCTTGTGTTTTTCTTGTCAATCATGATGTTATTCACCTTTTATCTTTCTTTAATTTTTAAGTTTAGAGTGTTGTATCGGTAATGTCGACTGTTATCAAGATTCCATGTTTTTAATACATCTATAGCTTTAAAATCCGTCAAATCCAGATGTATTGGCGTTATTGAAATCATATCATTTTTGACTGCTCCCACATCGGTATCTTCATCCAGATTTTCTTCAATCACCTCACCTGCCAGCCAGTAATAAATTTGTCCTCGTGGATCTTTTCTTTTTATAAAACTGTTTTGATATTTTCTGATCCCCAATTTTGTTATAGCAACACCTTTTATCTCGTCTTTTTTTAAGTTTGGAATATTAATGTTAAGGATAGTTGATTTTGGTAAATTGTTTTCTTTAACCTTTAACGCAATTTTTTTAGCAAACTCGCCAGCATAGGAGTAGTCGTTGTTTTCATAGCTTGTCAAGGAAAGAGCAATTGCGGGAATCCCAAGAATACTACCCTCTAAAGCAGCAGAAACCGTACCAGAATACAAAACATCTGTTCCCAGGTTAGGTCCTCTGTTTATTCCTGAAAAAATCATGTCTGGTTTTTGTTCCAAAAAATCCTCTACTGCTAGTTTTACACAATCAGAAGGTGTTCCGTTTATAGACCAGGCGGGAATATTTGTGTCGAAAAATTTAATTTTTTCTATCCTTAAGGGATGGTGGAGGGTTATGGCATGACCTGTCGCGCTTCTCTCTCGATCAGGAGCTATTATATAGACATCACCAATTTCTTTTAGGTTTTTAGCTAGAGCATAAAGTCCTTGTGAGTAAATACCATCATCATTTGTTACTAAAATTTTCAAAACTACCACTCCTACTTCTGTTTAGATGATTTTCAATGTTATTATATATATATTTTTGTAGTTTTTCCACAAGTTTTTTATTTTGAAGGGAAAAAAATTACGATTCCTCTGTAATTCCTAGAGACATATTATAATACTGTGTGGCTTTATCGTAACACTCCATTTGTTCATAACAACTGGCTATGAGTTCATATACATATGAATTGTTCTTCAAAGAAAGGGCTCTGTTGTAGTATTTTAAAGCCTGTTCGAATTTGCCTAATTTGTAAAGAGTGAGGCCTTTGTTTACCAGTAATGTATAATTATCAGGAGAGATTTCAAGAGCTTTATCCAATAAAATAGATGTTTTTTTAAAGTTCCCGAGTTTTTCTTGACAGAGAGCCATGTTGTTTAAAATAGCAATATCTTTAGGGTTTTTAATAAGAGCTTTTTTAAAATAATATAAGCTTTTGTTAAATTTTTTTTGTTGAAACATGCATGAACCCATATTTATAAGCAATTCAGAGTTATCTGGAGCAATGTTTAATCCTTGAATAAAGTATTTTTCAGCTTCTTTTAATTCATTTAACTGTAAACAGCAATATCCCAAATTATTAATTAAGTTTTCATTGTGTTTTTGACCCGGGTTATAGGCTTTTAATAAATGCGTATAGGCTTCTTGAAATTTTCCGAGTTTTATCAAGCAGAACCCTAAATTTGAGAGTATTATTCTGTCTCGAGGGGCTTTTTTAGCGGCTATTTTAAAATATGAATATGCTTTTTCATATTGTCCTAATTTAAGCAAACACATTCCTTTGTTATTTAAGACATTAACTTTATTGGGATTAGAGGAAAGCACTTTGTCATAAAACTTTAGTGCCTCATCGATTTTTTCCATTTTACCATAGCAAAGGCCTATTTCATCTAGACAATCTTCAAACCTAGAATCTATTTCAATGGCTTTCTTAAAGCTTGATATTGCTTTTTCATAAGACTCCATTTCAAAATAAGTTTTACCCAACCAGAAATAAAGGGATGCGGACCTAGAGTTTATGATTATACCATTGTTTAATGCGTTTAATGCTTTTTCGTATTGTTTCCCGAAATAATACGTTATACCAATACAGCAATAAATGGTAGCATTATCAGGTTGAGTATTTAAAGCCTTTTTAAAATGCTTTAATGCTAGATAAAAGTTTCCTACAAGTAGATTAAAGATACCTAGATAACAAAGATAGTTTATTTTACTAAAAAAAGATGTATTGCTGTTTTTCAACATTTTTGAAGTTTCTATGAAAGCTTCAAAAGCGTTAAAGGACTTTTTTGAAATTGAATTTGTTTTTAAGCTATCTTTAATATCTCTAGTAAAATTTCGATTTAAATGATTCCAGTAATCTTGTGAGACGATTTTAAAATAATCGCAGTCTACATAATTTTCAAAAGAATAAAGAAGTTTGTACGAGCTTTTTTGCCCAGCTTCTCCAAAAACCATTAATGAAATTGGAATAATGTATTCTGGAAGTTTCACATCTTTCTGGATTTTCCAATAGTTTTCAATTAATTCCCACAGATAAAACCCCAGGTTGAGCTCAATGGATTTATCAATAAGTTTATCGGTTATTCTAGTTACATCCTTTATTCCTTTTAAAAATATTAATAAAGGTCTAATATGCTTCGAAAAATTCTTTGAAAATGTGTTAAGATTTATACATAATACTATTGAAAACAGAGAATCATTTATCAAGGGTATGCTTCTAAGAGAGCAATAATCCATTGGGCTTTCAATGATTTTGTATTTAATATACCCGGGATTATTGGTTTCTATAGTTTTTATCAGTATTTCTTTTTTATAGTTGTTTATGTTTGTTTTAGCAAAACCAGTTACATTCGTAATTGTAAATACATGGTATTTTTTCAATTTATAACATACCTCCTATCTTATTGTTTTAAGTTAAAACTCTTTATTTCTTAGTTTTTTTAACAATTCTACCAAAAAATAACTATTCCTGCTTGTGGTTAGAGATTTCCAAGCTTATTTAATTTCTTTTTTTCACAAGATTTAACAATATTCAAGCTAGATTTTTTAGAAATTCCTTTTATTTTAGCTTAAAGTGTTAATTAAAGTCATCAAGTGCTGTAAAATGAATTATTTCCAGGGGAATTTGATTATATAGATTTAGATTGATTGAATTGATATTTCTCTTAAAAAATGATAAACACAAAAAATGCAAAACACACTTGACTAAAAAATTTATTTGTTATATACTATATATCGTCTTAAAAAAATCAAAAATACGGCCCCTTGGTCAAGTGGTTAAGACACCGGCCTTTCACGCCGGTAACAGGGGTTCGAATCCCCTAGGGGTCACCATTATGTGGGCCCATAGCTCAGCTGGTAGAGCAACCGGCTCATAACCGGTTGGTCCTAGGTTCAAGTCCTAGTGGGCCCACCAAAATAAACAACGCCGACGTAGCTCAACTGGTAGAGCAGCTGACTTGTAATCAGCAGGTTGCGGGTTCGAGTCCCATCGTCGGCTCCATGGAGAGGTTCCCGAGCTGGCCAAAGGGGGCAGACTGTAAATCTGCTGGCGTTTGCCTTCGCTGGTTCGAATCCAGCCCTCTCCACCATATATTTTGGGGTGTGGCCAAGTAGGTAAGGCAACGGACTTTGACTCCGTGATTCGCAGGTTCGAATCCTGCCACCCCAGCCAAAAAGAAAAATTAAGTGCCTTTTAAGGCACTTTTTTATTTTTTAAACAATTTTTTTAAGTTTTTTGTAAAAAAAGTTTTCCATTGGAGTAAAACCATATTTAAAAGACATTATAATTTGTTCAGTATTTCCGACGAAGAGAATTCCCCATTCAGCAAGAGAATCATAAAATTTTTTATAGATACTTTGTTTTGCATTTTCAGTAAAATAAATGAGCACATTTCTTGATACTATCAAATCGCACTTCTGAGGAAAAGGGTCTATTAAGAGGTTTATCTTCTTAAACTTTATACATCTTTTTAGCCTTTCGTCGACTTTATATACCCCCTCACAAAGCACTTCAAAGTGTTGCAAGTATTCCTCAGGTAAGTTTTTAAGGCTTTTTTTGTTGTATACACCTTTTTGAGCAATGTGTAGTACGTTTTCATCAATATCAGTCGCAAGGATTTTGAATTCTCTCAAAGATATGTATTTACTAAAAATCATTGCTAATGTATAAGGCTCCTCACCTGTAGAACATGCAGTGCTCCATATAAAAGGTTTTTGATTGTGCTTAAGTATATATGGAATTATTTTCTTTTCCAAAACACTCCATTGAGCAGGATTTCTAAAAAATTCGGAAACATTGATGGTTAAAAAGCATAAAAATTCTTTGAGGTTTTCATTTTTTTCTTCTAGGTAGTTTAAGAAACTATCATAAGAAGAAATCCCGTGGCGTTTCATGTAAGAATTAATTCTTCTTTTCATCTGTCTTTCTTTATAAAGGGATAAATCTATACCAGAAAGGGTTTTGAAGTTTTCTACAAAAAAATTATAATTTCTCAAGATTTTCAGCTCCCGATTGTTTTTTGAATTTAAAAATATTTTTTGAAAAGTTTTATTTCTCTGTCTGCACTGTTTTTGCTGTCTGAAGCATGAATAACATTTTCAGTTAAGGAATGAGCAAAATCTCCTCGAATTGTACCTGGATCTGCCTCAAAAGGATCTGTCGCACCAACCATTTTTCTTACAGTTTTAATACAGTTTTTTCCTTCAAGGACTATCAGAATTACCGAGCCTGAAGTCATAAAATCTATTAAATCGTTAAAAAAAGCTTTGTTTTTGTGCTCTTCATAATGTTTTTCAAGAATGTAGCTATCAAGCTTTGCCATAGTTAATTCTTTGATGTTTAATCCTTTCATTTCAAAACGAGAGATTATTTTTCCGATAAGCTTACGTTTAACAGCATCAGGTTTTAAAATGATTAAAGTTTTTTCTATCAAAAAGACACCTCCTGATCAACAAATTAAGGATTATATATTAATTACTGCAAAAACTTTATGATTCCTTTATTTAAATTTGATTTTAGTGTAGAAACTGCGTTTTAAACAGTATCTATCGGACCTTTGAAAATTTCATAAAGAATAATTTGGGCCAATACATTATAACCTGCTGTTACACTGCATTTTATAAGACCTCTAACTTTGAGTTTACTAAGACTATGCCCCTGCTTTAATGCAGATTTGTAATTGCTGGATGGCTGGGTTCAACTCCTTTTTCGCAGAGCAACCGTATGCTGGCTTTCATACCCTTTTCCCCGTGAAAAGTTGTTCCTAACCACCCGTCCTGCTGTTGCCTACTTATAACCTCTTTCACAGTGTAGTCATGTAAAATTTCATTCTGAAGACAGGACATCCTAGGAGTCCACTTTTTAGACATAAAAAAACTATCTCAACCCAAATATCTTTTTCCCTCCGATAATTTTAAAGAAGCTAAAGCCCGACTTGATTATCTAAAAACAACCAGGGATATCGGTGTGATTGTGAAGGAGGCAGGTAGTGGTAAAACTTCTTTTTCGGGGCCTTTTTGCCGATAGCCTTAACCCTTCTCTGTTTCTGGCAATGACTATTTTAATTTCCAGCAAAATGCTGGATTTTTATTTTGCATTTTACTCCATTTTTATTATGCACTAAACACTTTGAAAGAAGAACTAAGATAGGGAGACTAGCTCTGATAGATGAAATCCAAAAAAACGGGGAACTACAATGGCGAAAGAAGCGGTAGAACTGATAGAATAAAGGGGTATAGGAGGCATAATTATCTGATCTCCTAAACAATAAAAAAGGCCATGGTACATATATAAAATATGCACCATGGGGGTAAAAATTGTAAAGGGGGTCTTCATTTAAAAAGTTTTCCCCTAAAAAGCTAAATTATACATTAAAGAATAAAAAAAGCGTGTTTTACAAACACGCACTTTTTTTGCTACTACAATAATTCCTTTCTTGTTTTGTTTTAAATATTCCTCTTTTTACCTCGGTTGCAGTTATATGTCCAGCATTAAAATGTTTGGTTATATATCTGCAAGCTACCCAGGGATCAACATTGTCTCCGCATGTGAAAACATCTACGGCAGCATAACCTAACTCAGGCCATGTGTGAATGGCTAGATGTGATTCGGAAATAACTACTACACCACTAACTCCTTGGGGGCAAAACTTGTGAAAAGCAACTTTCTTTACTTCTGCCCCTGCTTTTATTGCAGCATCTACCATGATTTTTTCAATTAACTTTAAATTATCTAGAATTTCCCCATTACAGTCATATATCTCAGCAAGGATATGACGACCTAATCCTTTCATAGCTTCTGCCCCCTTTTATATAATTTTGTTGTTTACCTTTAAAATTTTAAACATATTTATATAAAAAGTCAAGAGTTTTATTTCAATTTAAAATGTCTTAACTTAGCGATACTCTCTTTTAGCATAGTTTCCTGTGTTATAACCCCGTTGATTTAACCATTGAAGAGTAAAACCAGTAATAACAAGAGGACATCGTCTTAAATCTTGGAGAGTTTTTACACCCAGCATTAACATTGTAAACTTTAATTCAGTAATAATTCTGTGTATATAGTTGATCAATTCACTTAACCCTTTTTGAAGTAATATGCTTAAGGGCATTCCGGCCAAGCCCACGGCTTTGGCTCCCAAAGCCAGAGCTTTAGCTGCTTCCAATCCGTTTTTTATACCACCAGAAGCAATTACATCAGATGTTTTTTTTACTGTGTTTAGTGTTTCTATTAAACTTATTGCTGTGGGTATTCCCCATTCAAGAAATGTCTCCCCAAAATCGTTGTCGGATCTTTCATTTTCTATGGCAATGAAATTTGTTCCACCACTACCTCCCACATCTATTATCTTAACACCAATATCGGATAGCGTTTTAGCCTTTTCCCCAGAAATACCGAATCCTGTTTCTTTAACAATAATAGGTATTTTTATACTGCTAGTTAAATATTCTATATTGTTTACGATCCCGGTGAAGTTTTTATCTCCTTCAGGCATTATTATCTCTTGAGGGACATTTAAGTGCAATTGTATTCCATCAGCATTAATCATAGAAATAGCTTTTTCAACCATATCAATTGAAGCATCAGCTCCGATATTCCCAAAAATAATTCCTTCTGGATATATTTCTCTAACGATTTTGTATGTATGAACCACTTCGGGGTGTTCTATTCCAGCCTTTTGTGAACCGACAGCAATAGGTAGATTGAATTCCCTGGCAGCCGTTGCTAGAGATTGATTTATGTGTTTGACTTTATCACTGCCTCCTGTAATTGAATTTATGATAAAAGGATGCTTGAGTTTCCATGGCCCTAACTTGGTGGAAATATCAATCAAATTTAAATCACATTCAGGCAAACAATTGTGTACAAAATGCACATCCTCAAAAACACTCGTTTTTTCATTTATATGTTTTAAGGAGTGTATAATATGTTCAATTTTACGCCTTTTTATTTTTTCCAAAATACGCCTCCTTTCCAGTTCAAAATGAAATTAGGGAGGTTGAACCCTCCCTCTAAAAATCATTTTTCTTTATGTTGTTTTGCTTTATTAAGCAGATCTCCGAATACGTCCCCTATAGTGAATCCTGAATCGGCTTTTTCTACTTTCTTGTCTTGTTTGGCTTCTCTCTTTTCTTTTGAGGGTTTTACACCTTTAGCTTCTTTAATGCTAAGGCTCATCTTATGCTCATCTGGATTAATGTCCAGTATCTTAACCTCAACCTCTTGACCTGCTTCCAACACGTCTTCTGGTTTTGCGATGTGTTCCTGTGAAATTTGAGAAATGTGAACAAGGCCTTCAATACCTGGTTCAACTTCCACAAAAGCACCAAAGTTTACAAGTTTTACAACCTTACCTGGTATAATTTGACCTACTGAGTATTTCTCTTCAACATCTTCCCATGGATCGGGCAGAACCTGCTTTAAACCCAGGGAAATTCGTTCTCTCTCTCTATCTACTTTTAGAACTTTAACTTCTATCTCGTCTCCTTCTTTAACTACTTCAGAAGGGTGCTCCACTCTTCCCCATGATAATTCTGATATATGAACTAGGCCATCTACTCCTCCGATGTCTACAAAAACACCGAAGTCAGTTATCCTGTTTACAACCCCTTTAATTACCTGGCCTTCTTGAATTTTTTCCCATGTTTCCTGTCTTTTCTTTTCCTGTTCTTCTTCCAGCACGACTTTCTGGGATAAAATGATTCTGTTTTTGTGTCTGTCAAGCTCAATAACTTTTAATCTCATTTCTTTACCAATATATATGCTTAAATCCGGAACATAGTGAGTTGCAACGTGTGATGCCGGAACGAATCCTTTAAGTCCTTTTATGTTTACCAAAAGACCACCCTTAACTTCTTCTACCACATGTGCAGTTATAATGCTTTCTGATTTGAATGCTTCTTTGAGAAACTGCCAGGCCTTTTCAATTAATGCCCTTTTTCTGGATAATATCAAATTCCCTTCTCTATTTTCTATCTTTAATACATAAACGGGAATTGTATCCCCTTCTTTTACAATTTTAGATGGGACATCTACGTTTTCTGTTGATAATTCATTAAGAGGTATTATACCATCTGATTTGTATCCAACATTTACCAGAACTTCATTATCATTAACCTGTACAACAGTGCCTTCTATTATATCGCCCCGCTTCAAAGAAACAAATGTTTTTTCGTATTTTTCTTCTATCTTTTCTTCCATACCTGCTGTGGATTCATCCTCAGGATTTCCTTCTAAATCTACCTCATCTACCTCCTTTTCTTCAGTTTCGGTGGTTTCTTCATTAATATCTTTAATATTCTTCTCAAAAGAGAAATCAACCATAGCTTTAACTACCTCCTTAATAATCCAGTCAGGTGTGGATGCACCTGCAGTGATTCCAACATTTTTTTTATCTTTAAACCATTCAGGTTTAAGATCTGCTGGCTGCTCTACTTGATATGTAGGAATACCAGTTTCAATACAAAGTTGTTTTAGTTTTCTTGTGTTTGAGCTGTTAAAACCTCCGATAACTATAAATAAATCAACTTCATCTGCTAATGTTCTGGTTGCCTGTTGCCTTTTTTGAGTAGCCTTACAGATTGTATTAAAAACAATCATATCATTTGCTTTTTCTTTTAGTTTTTCCACTATTTCTTTGAATTTGTGTTCAGGAAACGTGGTTTGAGCTACTATTCCTATTTTATCAAAAAAAATTAATTTTTTTAAATCTGATACATCATTTATGATAATACCTTTGTTATTACACCAGCCGTTTATACCAATAACTTCAGGATGGGTAGGATCGCCTATAATTACTACCTGAAATCCTTGATTGTATAATTCTTCTGCTTTTTTTTGTACTTTTTTTACATATGGACAGGTTGCATCTATAATTTTTAATCCCCTTTTTTTAGCTCTTGTTAATACATCTTTTCCAACACCATGTGAACGAAAGATTATTGTTTTACCCTTCGGAACTGATGATACATCATCTGCTATTTTTATACCTAACTTTTTGTATTTTTCAATAACCTGTGGATTGTGGATGATAGGACCATACGTATAAATATCAGCAGGCTTGTCCCCCGTAGTTAGAGCTTCATCAAGGAGATTTAGAGCACGCTTTACTCCAAAACAAAACCCGGCATGTTCTGCCAGAAAAAAATTCAACCTTTTCCCCCCTTCACCTTTAAAGTTTCCCTACCCTTAGTATGAAACTGCAAATAGGTTTTGATACCCTCAATAAAGTTGTTTTTCCTTATCGTGGCAACCAGCGATGTGTATAAATAAAAATCAGCACATTTTTATATCCATTCTATTTAAAACAGAATAATTCCTCCTTTAGGAGGGAAAATTTTTGTATTAAGATAGCATTTTTTTTATTTCATCCATTATTAAATAACTTACTTCTTCTATTTTATCGTGAGAGATTTTGCCTTTATAATGTTTATTCAATTCCATAGGTTTACCTATTTTTATATGTATTGGTTTAAATAATCCATATTTTCCTTTAATTGCTATGGGAAGAATTTTTGCCTTTGATTTGATAGCAATAAAGCCTATGCCGTGTTCGGGTTTTTGTAGTTTGCCAGTTTTACTTCGGGTTCCTTCTGGAAATAGACCCAGGACTTTATTTTGTTTTAAAATTTCTAATGATTTTTTAATGGCTTTTCTGTCGGGACTACCTCTTTTTACAGGAAAAGCTCCTAAAAGCTTAAGGATACAGCCAAACAAGGGGTATCGAAACAATTCCTGTTTTGTCATAAAAAAAACTTGTCTTTTTAAGATGCACCCAATTAAGGGGGGGTCCCACCAGCTTATGTGATTTGAACACACAATTACTGCACCATCCTGTGGTTCGTTGTATTTGCCATCTACTTTAATCCTAAAACAAAATAATAATATGAGTTTAACCAGCATTTTAACGACATCATAGAACACTTTTTTTTCCTCCCTTGATGTGCGATAAGATTTCATCCACTACTTCCTGTATACTCTTATTTGTTGTATCAATTAATACAGCATCTTTTGCTCTGCGCAAAGGCGATTCCCTTCTCTTCATATCCATTTTATCCCTTGCTTCGATCTCCTTTTTTATTTGTCCAAAATCATATACGTAACCCGCTTTTTTCAAATCTTTAGCCCTTCTTTTTGCTCTTTCTTCCAAAGAGGCAGTCAAAAAAAACTTAAAATCCGCATCTGGTAAAACTCTTGTGGCAATATCCCTGCCATCCATGATTACATTGTTATTTCTGGCCATTTCTTTTTGCAGCTTAACCATGTGTTGACGAATTTTTTTGATCTTTGAAACCCGGGATACCAATTTGTTAACTTCGGGTGTCCTTAATTTATTTGATACATCCTTGTTGTCAAGAAAAACCCTGTTGTTTCGGATGCTGATGCTGGTATTTTCCATGAGGTTTTGAATGTCATTTGGATCATTTGGGTTTATTTTATTCCAAATAATTTTAAGAGTAATTGCTCTATACATTGCTCCTGTGTCTATGTATGTCAGATTTAATTTATGGGCAAGTATTTTTGCTACAGTGCTTTTGCCGGAACCAGCCGGACCATCTATCGCTATATGCATTACATCTTACCTCCCATCAAATAATGCATAGGAAGTACACAATACAATCCTTATAACAATTGTTTTAGTATTTCAACCAATTTTTCGTTTTGTTCCTCTGTTCCTATGGTTATTCTTAAGTATTGTGGATATCCAAAAATATACCCAGGTCTTACAACAATACCTCTTTGTAGACATTTTTCAAAGATGGTTTTTGAATCTTTTTTGATATTAACAAAAATAAAGTTGGTATATGATTTGACATACTCCAATCCCATTTTATCAAAAGCTTTCTCTAAATACATCCTGCCCTTTGAATTTTCTTTTCTAACTTTGTTGACAAATTCCTGGTCTTTTAATACTTCGATGGCAGCTTTTTGTGCTATTCTGTTTGTGTTAAATGGCTCTCTAACTTTGTTTAAAATGTCGATTATTTGAGGGCTTGATATGCCGTAACCTATTCTCAAACCTGCAAGACCATATATTTTGGAAAAGGTTTTTAGTACTATGATGTTCTCATAGCCTTCTTTAAGGTAGGTTAAACCAGATTTGTATTGGGGATCATCAACATACTCGGAATAAGCTTCATCGAACACCAAAATTATATCCTGGGGCAACTGGCTCAAAAATTCGTCCAGTTCATCTTTACGGAGGATTGTAGCTGTTGGATTGTTGGGGTTACACACAAAAATTATTTTTGTTTTGCCGGTTATTTTAGATGCAATAGCAGGCAAATCATATTTAAAGTCTTTTAATGGAACCTGTGTGGGTATTCCACCCATAATTCTGGTTACCGTCTCATATCTGGGAAAAGACGGAACAGCCATTATTGTTTCATCATCCTGGTTGATAAACCCTCTGGCAATCATGTGCACTATTTCTTCAGAGCCATTGCCTAAAATGATTTGGGACACTTTAATGTTGTAATGCTCTGAAATGGTCTGTTTTAGATAATATCCATTGCCATCAGGATAAAGAAAAACATTTTCTGCTTCTTCTTTTATCTTTTCTATGGCTTTAGGAGAACAACCAAAAGGGTTTTCATTTGATGCCAGTTTGATAATGTGTTCCAATCCCAGTTCCCTTTTAACTTCTTCGATAGGTTTTCCAGGGGCATATACTCCCAAATTATTTATTCCTTTTCGGCACATTTTTGTTATATCTGTCATGAAAACTCCTCTCCTTTTAAAAAATGTATTGTAAAAAAGCAACTATAGGGTTGATGCGTACATGCCTGCCGTAAAACCTGTGGAAAAAGCAGCCTGGAGGTTAAATCCCCCCGTGTATCCATCTATATCGATAACTTCTCCAGCAAAAAACAGGTTTTTTATCAATTTTGACTCCATTGTTCTGGGATCGATTTCTTTCACATTTATACCGCCGTTTGTAATAATGGCTTCTTCCCAGGGTCTTGGCCGGATTATAGTTAACGGAATTCCTTTTACTGTTTTTAACAAACGAAGTCTTTCTTTTCTGGTGATCTGATTAACCACTTTTCGAGGATCGAGTTCAGCCAGATTTATGACGATGGGTATGAGCTTTTTGGGCAATAAATCCTTTAATGCGTTTTTCAAAATCTTACTGGCATGGGTATCAAAATCACGACAGATTCTCCTGTCAAGGGTATCAAAATCCAGGGCAGGTTTCAGATCAATCTTTAAAACAACGCTTTTGGATAATTTTAAGGCTTCAACTGCTTTCCTGCTCAATGATATGATAATAGGGCCCGAAACTCCAAAATGGGTAAACAGCATTTCGCCAAATCCTGTTTCACTCAATGTTTCATCGATATAAAGGGAAGCAGTTACGTTTTTTAATGCTAAACCCTGTAAATCTTCAACCCATTTTTCTTCAGTTTCTAAAGGAACCAATGAAGGTTTTGGTTCAACAACAGTATGACCCAGATTTAGAGCAAATCTGTATCCATCACCCGTGGAACCTGTTGCTGGATAAGCCAGGCCCCCTGTAGCGATAATTATCACATCACACTTTATGAGTTCCTTTGTTGTCTTGATGCCTTTGATTTTGTTTCTATCTTTTAAAACATTTAAAACTTTTGTATTTAAGATTACTTTTACACCGCGGTTTTTAAGAATTTTTTCAAAGGTTTTTACTACATCTGATGATTTGTCTGAAACTGGAAATACCCTATTCCCTCTCTCTATTTTGGCTTTTAATCCATTTGCTTCGAGGAATTTAATCAGATTGTAGCTGTCCAGGTTATCAAGGGCACTGTATAGAAATTTACCATTACCGGGAAAGTTTTTTATGATCGTTCTATTATCTGCATAATTAGTTATGTTGCACCTGCCTTTACCAGTTATAAGTAGTTTTTTACCTAAAATCCCGTTCTTTTCAAGGAGCATAACATCTACCTGTTGGTTCTGAGCGGCAATAGCCGCTGACATCATACCTGCAGGGCCACCACCTATTATACAGATCCTTTTCATTCCGTATAATCTCCCCATTTTTTTTGAATAAGAATCAATTCAGGGGGATCATTGATTTGGTTAATGAATTTACAGTGAACTACTGAAAAGTGTCTTTGATTTATTTTCCGCGCAAAAGATATTACTGCAGAGTGTTCTTCGTATCCTCCAGGATGGCTCTGGTATGTAACAATGGAAATAATACCTGCAGGTGCCAAAAGTTTCAGGGATTTCTCCAGTGCTTTAAGGGTTGTATCGGGTTTTGTTGTAATCCTGTGGTCACTGTTGGGCAGATATCCCAGATTAAACATGATACAACTGGGTTTGTGTGCTGATAAGTATACATCAATGTTTTCATGGCCGTCTTGTATCAGTTTGACTCTTTCAAGCAGACCATGTTTTTTTAACAGGATTTTTGTCTTTTGTATCGCTAGGTTCTGAACGTCAAAAGCATATACCCGCCCTTTTTCCCCCACCTTCTGTGCTAAAAACAATGTGTCTTTTCCATTGCCCGCTGTAGCATCAACAACTACATCACCCGGCTTGATGTAATCTTTAACAAAAAATTTTGAGAGATTTACCGTGTTTTTTAACAGTTCCATACATATCACTCCGATACCAGTGATAAGATCATTTCTCTGATGATCAATGCAGCAAGAACAGCAGTTTTATTTGAAATGTCAATAGCAGGCAAAACCTCTACTAAATCCATCCCAACTATGTTGAGCTTTCCTAATAAAAGGATAGTTTCTATTAATTCTTTTGAGGTTATGCCTCCGGGTTCAGGTGTTCCTGTTCCTGGTGCAAAACCAGGGTCGACAACATCTATATCTACTGTCAAATAAATGGGTTTGTTCATTAATGCTTCATAATTTTTTTTAATAGGCTCTATAACTTTAAAAGGAAAAAAATTTGTGTTTCTTTTTCCAAAACTCATTTCTTCCCGGGTGCCAGATCTGACTCCAAATTGATATATGTTTTTAGGGTTCACATAATCCGTTATGTTTCTTATAACACATGCATGAGAGTATTTTTCCCCCAGGTAATCTTTTCTCAAATCAGCATGAGCATCAAGTTGTACCACTACTAAATCTCTGTAGTTTTGAGCAAATTTTTTGACAATGGGAAGGGTTATGAGATGTTCTCCCCCTAAGAATACAGGCGTTTTTTTATCTTTTAAGAGTTTTGATACACAGCCTTCAATTATGTTTAATGTTCTTTCAACATTTCCAAAAGGCAATTCTATGTCACCCAAATCAAAGAACATTGCCTTATTTAAATCTTTTTGCTGATAAAAGCTGAACTCTTCAAGAATATGGGATACTTCGCGTATTCTGGTCGGGCCCTGCCTGGTGCCAGGTCTGTAACTTCCCGTGTGATCCATAGGTACTCCTACAACAACTATATTGGATACATTGTAATCATTTTTGGCTCCCATAAATTTCATGATCTGCCTCCTGCTAAAAGTTTTTCCACGAAGGCAGGTAAAACAAAAGCTGCTTGATGGAGTGCTTTGGAATAATATTTTGTTTTAATATCATGTTTGTTTTTCCCAGGTGATTTCTAAAGGATTGTATTTTTTAGAA